>JAADFE010000044.1 GCA_013153055.1 Campylobacterota bacterium | reverse complement strand
TTTTTCTACCATAAATATCAGCAAAATATCCACTAGGTGCTTCAAATAGAGCCATACTCACTACAAAGCCTATTTTGACATAAAATATCTCCGATAGACTCAAACCTTTTAACTCTTGGAGTGTCATCATAACAGCACCAAAAAATACAACACCTCCTAATATCTCAAAGAGGTACATTTTAGAAATGTTACCCTCTAATCCTCCTTTTAATTTTAAAATCCTCATAATCTAATCCTCTCATATCTTATCCTTTTTACTCTAAAGTATTTGTATAGCTTGTTATCTCTTTTCCATCTTTTCTTTTTTGGAATTCGCTATCATTCTCTTTTTTATACTCATAAAGAGATTTTTGTGAACCATCTTTGTCATATTGATAGGTTGTTCTCTCTTCAACTATATCTGCACTACATGGACAGACACCTACTAATGCTTTTGTCTCATGTAGTTTTAATTTTTTATTTTCATACTTCCATTTTTCTATAGTATGTTGCAATACATTGTCTTGTGAGGTTGTATATATTCTCTCTTTTTTGACTATCTTGCCATCTTCGTTATACTCTTTATTGATGGTGTCTTGATTTTTTTTCTCTCCATTTTCATCATATCTGATATACTCTCTTTGTAACTCTCTTCCATTCTCATCATATTGATATGAGATTGTATTTTTTCCTCCTAGATATATCGTCTCTTGGTATATGATGCGACCATCTCTATATTTATAGTTTTTTATATATCTACTATCGGCTGACTCTATATGAGTTATGTTTCCATCTTCGTTATATCTTATGATTGGTGCTTTTGATATTACTGCCTCCTCTTTGGGTGCTGTCTCATATTCACTACTATCTATATCATCTACAATCTCTTTGCCCTCTTCATCATAAATATGAGTATCAATAACATTACCCTCACCATCTATTCTCTCCATAGCTAACATCTTGTCACCATCATATGAGTAGTTGATGGTATAGTCCCACTCTGGGTTATTAAAATTCTCATAATGCTCTTTGGTTTTTTGTCCATTTTGATTATAGATAACCTCTTTTATATCATAGTTGGTTAACTCCATTACTAGTTGGTTTAGATGATTATAGATTATTGTGTTATACAGAACATACTCCTCTTTGTTGCTATCAAAATAGTACCTCTGTATCTTTTTGTATCTCCAAGCTGTGACTTGTAATCTATCTTCTCCTACTATATTATTCTGCTCATCCAAAGCTACAAAACTGATTAGATGCTCTCCTAACTCAAAACTTTTGGTTATAGTTAAACCCTCTCCTAGAGTTTTGTTATTTTCTCTCCAGATATATTTATAATCAATACCTGTAGAGTTTATCTCTGCTTTTAACTCTATAGGAGTTTTGATAGTTGTATTTTTATCATCTCCTATGTTTATGGATATGTTTATATCTCTACTAGTTATAGTTTTAGGCTCTTCTAGCTTTTTGGGTTCATTCTCTTTTATAGTTGGCATTAACTTTTGAGGTTTTTCTAAGCTCTTGGTCTCCTCTTTTGGCTCTTTGCTTTCAAACAGAACACCAAAGATGACTAAAAGAGCAATAGCTGGTATATACATTTTATCTATTCTAGTTAACACTATGCTACCTCCTTTTGTATGGCTTCTTTTTGAACGCTTATAACCTCTTTGGTCTCTAAACAGTATGCACTTAGCTTTCCATCTTTTCTCTTTCCACACCCTGTATCCAAATTGACAAAGTTATCTCCTATTAGAACATCATTTCTACTTTTGTGTCCATATATATTGAAAATAGGAGAGCTACTAGATGGTATGTTGCGATTATTGAGTGCATGATATGCAAAATACTCAGGAAATTTATCCTTGAATACCCAATATTTCCCAGCACTACCATGAGTAACTACTACAGGTAGTATATAGCTTCTAGGTTGTCCTAGTTCAAAATATAGTGGTAGAGATGCTACCCAGTTCATATCCTCTTTTAGTTTTCTTATGGAGTTTTTGTTATATATAATCTTATTTGAATATAAACTCAAAAGACCATAAGAGCGTAAAGTAGAAGATATCTCTTTATGAGACCATATTGGAGTAGCAGTTTTAGGTTGATTTATCAAATCTAAAAAGATGTCTCCATATTTTAGTAGATACTCTTCATGATTTCCTCTGACAATTCCAAAAGCATGTGTTTTTACAAACTCTATCACCTCTTTGCTCTCTCGTCCTCTATTGATAAGGTCTCCAACAAAGATAAGTTTCGCATCATTTGGAAGTTCGGAGACCAAATTTAGTAGCATCTGATACTCCCCATGAATATCACCAATAATGTAATGTTTTGACATTTTATATCCTTTGTCTATTTTTTTAATTTTTACTACTACCTCAAACTAGAACCTTTTGTTTTGAGCTGATGAAGATTTCCTCCTTACTTTTTTAAAACTATATTCAACTTTTACTTATTAATATAGGTCTAAACATTTGCACAAAAGAGCCAAAAATATAAATAATCTGTAAAAGAGATGTAAATTTAATGTAAATATAGTGTAAATAATTAGAAAATATGAAAATATCATCTGTTTATGTTAAAATGTTATATTAATATTAGTGCTATATAAGGGTAGGAACAAAATGGTTGATTTTCAAAAAAAAATAGAATTTTTATTAGAAAACTTATATAAAAATATAAATGAATTGGCTAAAGCATTCCATTCATCTGATAATCCTACTGCAAAAGATATCCGTTCTAGGAAAGTAGCTATAAGAAAATGGCTTAGTGGAGAACAGAAAAGTGCTAGATTTAAAGAGTATGAAAACTATCCAATTGCAAAGCTCCGTTTTAAAAGTGGTATGTATGTATTTCCTATCACTGCCTTTACTGATTGGAGGTTTGAAAAATTTAGAGATAGACTTAAAGAGTATCAAGAGGATAAAGAGAGTAGGCATATATCTCTAAAAGATTATAAATATATCTACTACTATCATGAAGCCAAAAAAGAGCTAGTTTATTTTGAGATAGAGTATGATAATGAAGAGGTGACGCTCTATACAAAACATCATGCGCAGATGTTGGTCTATAAAGGAGATATCAAAAGACATAGCAATATGCTCTACTATATAGTATCAAGCAGTGATGAGATGATGTTTTTTAGTTTTAGTGAGTTAAATTTAAAGTTAGATTATGATGTATATGGTCTAGCATTAACTAAGGATTATATACTCCAAAATCCAAAAACATCTATGGTTTTATTGTCTCAAAAGTTGCTGACCAATGAGCAAAAGAAGATGTTTGAGACCAAAATAAATATTAGTAATATCACTATTGCAGATAATGAAAAAAAAGGGATAGAGGCTGGATTTAGAGATAACCTATCTAAACATCTTTATGATTTAAAGAGTGTAGTAGATAATTATAACTCTCAAAATATCTTTTTAAATCTATTTTTGGATGAGTTTAATCTATTTTATAATAAATTTGAGCAGTTTTCAAATCAACATGGATACTATCTCTCTAGCTTTTCAAAAGGGATGATGAGGGTTATAGACCTGTTGCTACAGACCAATAAAAAACATCATATACAAGTTATATATACATTAAAAGATTTTGATAAGTCTCTCTTTAATCCATCATTTAGTGACTCTATTGAGTTTTATAACCGTATTATAACTCTCTCAAAAGAGGAGAAAATATCTTTTGAGTTTATAATTGTTCTAAGAGAAGATACAGTTATAGATAGAGATTTAAAGGATAAATTTAGAGAGTTCCAAGAGGCAAATATCCCTGTATATTTTAGAAGAAAAAAAGATATAAAAGCCTACTCTACTATTGTCTTAATCCAAGACTATATGTTAGCTATTTTTGGATTAAAGGGTGAGGATAGATATAAAATCACAAACTACCCAACAGATGTTTTTAAATTGACAAAAGAGTATGAGGTGCAGAAAAAATATGCAAATACTCTAAAAGAGATAATAGAGGAGGATTATCCACTCAATGGAAGATGGTATCAGTATGGGTATGGCTCCAATGATGCCTTGCATTTTGCAATCTTTGATATAGATGGAGATAATGTAGATATCACTCTAAAATCACATGACAATAGAAAATTTAAAGGAGTTATACACAAAGTGTATGATGATATACTGTTGTGTACTAGTTTAGCTATTGTCAAATTTAGAGATGATAGGAGAAACCCTGTACTTCGGATAGTTTCTCTAATGTCAGACCAACATAATGGAAACGGTAAGCCGATTATCTTATATGGAATTCTTAGTAGAGTAGAGATAGACAAAGAGGATAGAGATAAACTATTTTCTGTTTTAGTTGATAGGAAAACAAGCTCTTATGAAAAAGCCTCTTTTAAACTATCTCTATCTATTGATGAGGTGTTGTATCCTTTGCTATTTAAGTATGAGGAGAGGTACAAGAAGTTGAAAACTCGCTATCTCTTAGACTCCTAGCATCAGGATTTCGAGATTTTTTTAACTCCATATCTATATACTCTACACCATCTAACATACTCAAACTAGCTATAGTAAATGGTCTAACAGCTCTATTTTTGACTAAAAATATATTAAATCCATTCTCATATAAGCTCATACGAACAGCAGAGGCTACAGAATAGGTGGTGATGATTGTATCTTTTTTTGATATAGCCTTGATATCTGAAAAGTACTCTTTTGTCCAGAGTAGGGGATTTTTTTTGGGGCTAAAGGCATCTTGATATACTATATCTATCTTCTCTTTTATCTGTGGGATAGAGTCTCTAGCATCACCTAATAGTATCTCTATTTTGAACTGCTCATCTTCATAATAAAACTCTCTGCTTAGAGTGGTAATGATGTCTCTGAGAGTATCAAACTCCTTGGGATACTCAAATGTAGATAGTGATTGGATTAACTCTTTGTCAAACTCAGGAGATAAAATATGAACTTTTGTTTTTAGATTGTTTTTTTTGATATGGTAGATAGTAGCTAGTGTATTATACCCCAAACCAAAACATATATCCAATATAGTTAGATGTTCTTTCTCTTTTTGAAATGAAAAAGCAGGGAGTATATGTTTTTGCATGGTCTCTTTTAAGGCACCATCAAAAGTAGAGTGGTATGACTCATTAAACTCTTTGGATAAAAGAGTAGTAGAACCATCTTCAGTGACTACTTTCTCTTTTTGGTTTCGTAAATCTTTATTATATTCCAACTTCATCAAGCTCTTTAAATTTAAATGCTTCCATAATCTCTTCTATAGTCTTCTCTTCTCTGACACATAGAACCATCATACCTTCATTCATATACTCAATATAACTTTCAAATTTATTCTCTAAAATAATAAAGTCAACCCAATCATCAAAATCCTCTTTTTTATCAAAAAAACGGGTAGATTGAACTAGACCCTCATCAAAATCAATCAAAGCCCACTTTTTTGCATCAAAAACCTTAGTAATTTTTGAAAATTTTTCATCAGTTCCATCAACGGGTATCCAGATTAACATACTATAGTCCTTTTAGGATTTTGTCACTTAGTTTTAATTTTTTATTACTCATGGTACCTATACCATTTTTGAGTACCTTTTTTGCTATAGATTTAGCATCTTTTAGAGAGTGCATTTTATATGTTCCACATTGATATTTATTGAGTTCAGGGATATCTTTTTTGGATTTTACTTTGAGTACATCTTCCATGGATTTCTCCCAAGCTTTTGCCACCTCTTTTTTCTTTGGTGTGCCTAGTAGTGACATATAAAACCCTGTTCTACAACCCATTGGAGATATATCTATAATCTCAACACTATCACTATTGAGATGGTCTCTCATAAACCCAGCAAATAGATGCTCTAGTGTATGAATGCCTTTTACACTTAATTTATCATGATTTGGTTTGCAAAATCTCAAATCAAATACAGTAATATCATCTCCTGTTGGAGTTTTCATCTTTTTTGCAACTCTAACTGCTGGTGCTATCATTTTTGTATGGTCAACGGTAAAACTATCTAATAGTGGCATAAAATATCCTTTTTTTTAATATTGTTTTTTGTGATTATAGCAGAGTTAGTTAATAGTGGATTGAAAATAAAAAATGAAGTTATTTTTATTTGATAATTAATGGATGTAATATTATCAATGATAAGAAGTAGTATAAAAATATAGTGGATAAAGATATCCACCATATAAAAAAGAGGTTAGATTATATTCTAGCCTCTTCTCTTCTTTGAAGTCTTTCCCAGAACTCATTTACATCATTTTGAATTCTATCAATGACATGTCTATTTTGTGGTTTAAATAGGTGTTTATATCTTCCTTGAGCTCCTAGATAATCCTCTACTGGGATTACATTTTTTGGTCTATAAAGGATATTTAGCTCATGACCATTTATAATCTCATAGATTGGGAACATAAGAGAGTCAGTTGCAAGGTCTGTTACAGCTATAGTGTCTTTTGGGTCAAATTTCCACTCTGTTGTACAAGCTGATACTGTATTGATAAAACATGGTCCCTCAGTCTCAAGAGCTTTTTGGAAACCTTTTGCCATAATTTTCCATTTGTTTGGTGCAAGTTGAGCTACATATGGAGCCCCATGAGCTGCCATGATTGCTACTATATCTTTTTTCTTTTGCTTTTTACCATAAGAGTGAGTTCCTGCTTGTGCTGTTGAAGTGTGAGCTCCTACTGGTGTAGCAGAACTTCTCTGACCACCTGTATTTGCATAGTTTTCATTATCAAGACAGATATATGTAAAGTCATGACCTCTCTCCATAGCTCCACTTAGCCATTGAAAACCGATATCATATGTACTACCATCTCCACCAAATGCTACAAATTTAACAGGTGCATCTGGGTCTTTTAGTGTACCTTTTCTTTTTCTAGCTTTATACATAGACTCAGCACAAGCAGCAGCTGTTGCAGAGTTTTCAAAACCGATATGTATCCATGATGTATCCCAAGATGTATATGGATAAACAGCAGTTGAAACTTCCAAACAACCTGTATTTGATGCCAATACTAAGTTGTCATCAGTACAGTTCATAAGCTCTCTAACTATCATAGAGTGTGCACATCCTGGACAGAGAAGGTGAGCCCCTTCAAACCTATCATTTGCAGTTGAAAACTCTTTTAAGTTTTTGATTGATGTAATTGCCATTTCTTAACCCCTTCTTGTATCAAAAAATCCAAGTTTTGGTCCTCTAACACCAGAGAACTGTTGGATGTTTGTTGTAATATATCCAGCATCAGCATGTGCTTTTTGCTCAGTCATAATTCTTTTTGCTTCATCAATAGAGAAGTCTCTTCCACCTAAACCATAGATATAGTTTGTAATAATTGGTCTAGCTTTTGTACTATAAGCAGCTGCTGAAACTTCATTAAACAATGCACCCATAGCACCACCTGGAGCTGATTTATCCATACATACTACAGCTTTTAGGTTCTCTCTATCTAGCTCTTCTCTAATTAAATCATATGGGAAAGGTCTAAAACATCTAGGAGATACAATTCCCACTTTTAGCCCTGTTTCTTCTCTGAGTTGTTTTGCTGCTAACTTTGCAGTCTCAACTGATGAACCTAGTAGTACCATAGCAACTTCAGCATCTTCCATCATATAGCTTTCAACTCTTTTATACTCTCTACCTGTAAGCTCTTTGAACTCATTTAGTACTTCATCTATTACTTTTCTGGAGTCCATTAGTGCTTTGTGTTGTTTTGCTTTATGCTCATAGTGCCAATCCTCTTCTGTTTGAGCTCCATGAGTTACAGGTCTAGTAAAGTCTAGCATATCATCAACTGGTACATAGTCACCTACAAATTTATATGCCACTTCATCTTGGAGTGGTCTAACATTTTGAGCTTTGTGTGATGTTGTAAATCCATCTTGGTGAACCATAACAGGAAGTCTAACATCAAGATGCTCACCAATTCTAAAAGCACATAGAGCCAAATCATAAGCCTCTTGAGAGTTGAAACAGTCTAGTTGTATCCAACCACTATCTCTTCCTAGATACATGTCAGAGTGGTCGCCTCTAACATTTAATGGAGATGCTAAAGCACGGTTAACTACTGTTAAAACAATAGGAAGTCTCATACCACTTGCTTGGTATAAAACCTCAGCCATAAGTGCAAAACCTTGTGAAGATGTTGCTGTTGCTACTCTACCACCTGCTGCTGCTGCACCTATACATCCACTCATTGCTGCATGTTCAGACTCAACCATAACAAACTCACCATCGACATAACCATTAGCTTGATATGCACCATAGTTCTCAACAATTGGAGTTGATGGAGTAATAGGATAAGCTGCAACTACATCAATTTGTGCTTGTCTCAATGCTTGAGAGGCAGCGTAATTTCCATCCCAAACTTCTACTTCATTTAATTCAAATTTTTCTGCCATAACAGTCCCTTATTTCTTTGCTTTTTTCTTTTTTTCTGGCCAACTTGCCAATGCGTCATCATTATCCATAGCCTCTGTGAACATCAATAACGATTTTGGATTTGTAGGACAAACCTCTACACAAACACCACACCCTTTACAGTGGTCATAATCAATTCCCAACATCTGCTTATCTCTTGATATAATAGATGTATCAGGACACCAAACCCAACAGTTTTGACAATCTATACAGATATCTCTGTTGTAAACTGGTTTGATAACTCTCCAAGATGCTACAGTTGCTGTATAGGAGTTAAAATCACTATAGTTTCTCTCTTCTGGTTTGATAAAAGCGGCACCCTTATCAAGCAACCCATCAAATGATGTTAAAACAACCCCCTGAGGTACTGCATCCCATCCAACTTTCTCTTCGGCACCTAATTCACGAATACCTCTCTTTTCTGTTATACCTGCTGAACCTGTCATACTCATCATACTCTCCTTTACTTCACTTCGTTATAAGCTCTTGTAATCGCATCCATATTGGCATCGATTATCTTTTG
>JAADFE010000019.1 GCA_013153055.1 Campylobacterota bacterium | reverse complement strand
ACTACCTATACCCACTAGATATAGATAGACTCCAAAAACCAAAATCGACACAAATATATGATAGAAATAACAAACTACTCACTATCAAACTAAGTAGTGATGGATATTTGAGGATACCTCTAAGAGAAAATAGATATATTACAAAATTAGGAACCGATGGCTTTAGCCTCGCTCTTTTCGGGACTAAAGTCTCCGATTCCAAAAAAATTTACAAAAAATCTAATGAACTCACAGATGATATCAAAAGAGTTGTACTAGGATATGAGGATAGATACTTTTATGACCATTTTGGTATAAATCCTTTGGCTATTATTAGGGCATTATATTCAAATCTAACCAACCAACACAAAATTGGAGCCTCTACTATCACTATGCAACTTGCTAGGATGATGCACCATAAACCAAGAACACTCAAACAAAAACTCATAGAGATGTTTCAAGCCTTGCAACTAGAGTGGTATTACTCAAAAGATGAAATACTAACTCTATATCTAAACAACGCTCCATATGGAGGTAATGTAGAGGGGTTTAGTTCGGCTTCATTTAGATATTTTCATCTACCACCCTCATCTCTATCTCTCTCTCAGATTGCATATCTAACAGCAATTCCCAAAAATCCAAACAAAAACAGACCCAAAAAAAACCAAAATATAAACCAGATAAAAAATCGTCTGCTTGAGAGATTATATAACCTAAATATTTTAACCCCCACAGAGTACAAAAGAGCAAAACTAGAGACTATATCAGTAAACATAACTCCTCTACCAAACGAGATACCTCATCTATCAGCTAGACTCAACAGTGGCACTATAATCAAAACAACTATAGATTTAACTCTACAAAAAAAAGTCCAAAATCTAATAAAACTAAGATGTAAATCTCTAAAAAAATATGGTATCCATAATAGTAGTGCTATCATTATAGACAATAGCACTATGGAGATACTAGCATATATAGGCTCACAAGATTTTGATGATAAAAAATATGGTGGAGAGAATGATGGACTAAGAGCCTTAATCTCTCCAGGTTCTACTCTAAAACCATTTATATATGCAAAGGCTTTAGACAAAGGGCTTATCACACCTCTAAAAAAGCTATATGATGTACCACTTTTTATCAATGGCTATCAACCAACCAACTACTCAAAAAGCTATCTAGGTGAAGTAACAGCCACAGAGGCGCTACAGTACTCACTAAATATTCCAGCAGTTGAGTTAGATAGACTCTTAGGAGAGGACTCTTTATATAGCATACTAAAAAAAGCAAATATCAGCTCCCTAAAAAAACCAAAAGATTACTATGGAAGCTCTCTAGTTTTGGGTGGATGGGGATTGCCACTTATAAACAATGCCGAACTGTTTGCATCTTTGGCAAATGGTGGAGTCTTTCAGCCATCTAGCTATATAATGGATAAAAAATATAAAAAAACCAAAATACTCTCGCCAGAGTCAACTTATCTAGTTAGCAATATATTAGCCAATGCCCCAAGAGTGGAGTTCTCATCATATTGGGAGTTTATCAAAGATATGCCAAAGATTGCATTTAAAACAGGAACATCAGCTCATGCAAAAGATATGCTAACTATAGGTTACACTCCTAGATATACAGTAGGAGTCTGGTATGGAAACTTCTCAGGAAAATCATCAAAAAAAGATAACCACAATACAGGACTAAAAATAGCCTCTCCTACTCTATTTGAGATATTTGGGGTATTGGGTCATCAAAGTTGGTTTGAAAAACCCAAAAATATTATCCAAAAACCGATATGCCAAGATGCTATAAAAATAGGTGAGTGCAAAGATATGGTTACAGATACTATTATAAAAGGTGTCAAACTAAAAACACCATGCGAAGCGATGAGAGCTGAGGTGTTATCATACCTAATAAAAAACAAAACTATAGAGTCAATCAAAACTCTATCAACCCATAGATGCTACAAAGAGTGGAGTAGCTATAAACCTCTAATCACATCACCAACTAATAACAAAACCTATATATTTAATAAATTTTTACCACCAGAGCTAAAAAAAACAGCTTTGCAGTGTTACTCATTTGAAGCAAATCAAACTATATATTGGCTAATAGACAACAACCCACCCATAATATCCAAATCAGGACAAAAGATATACCGTTATCTATCGCCTACTAGACATAGTATCTCTTGTTTGGATGAGGGGGCAAAAATACGGAGTATATCTATTGTGAATGAAGAGTTGTAAAAAGAAGATGTCATAAAAAATTAAAAGACCACTTTTCAGTGGTCAAATTATCTAATACTATTTAGATTTAAAAAATTCTGATGCTGGAACTATAGCTGCCGCACCACTAACTTTTGAAACAGCTTTTTGAGCTGTCTCTTTTGCTTTTACTTCTGTTTTCTTTACCTCTTGTTTTACTTCAGCTTTTTTAGCTTCAACCTTAGGTTTTACCTCTGCTTTAGTTGAACATCCCGAAAATGCAATAACTGCCACAACTGTAGTAGATAAAATCTTTCTTATCATGAACTCTCCTTAATTAGTAAATGCGTCTAAAATAATAGACTTATTTAATTATAGTAAATTAAATATATTAAATATATTAAAGAGATTAGAAATTATGATTGATTAAAAAAATTAAAGTTATTATTATGATAAAGTAACACAATGACTATCCAAAATAATATTTTGGATAGAAAATAACTATTTTACAGATTCAATAACTTTACTAGCAACACCATCTGTATGCTCATCAGCCACTTCTACTGCTTTTTCTATAGCTTGGTCTTTTAGTGAAGACTCTGGTGGCTTAGTAGCCTCTGCTGTAGCTTCTTTTGCACTATTAGCCATTGATTTTACTTTAGATGCAGTATCATCTACTTTATCTGCTGCTTTAGTTACACTAGTTTCTACTTTTTTTGTAGTCTCCTGAGCAGTTGGCTTAGCATCTCCTCCTGTACTTAAACATCCAGAAAATGTAAATGCTGCTACTACAGCCGTTAACAATATTTTTTTCGTCATATATTTCTCCTATAATAGTTTGTCTCTTTGCAAAGGACACACAAATTATAATATATATACGCTTAATTAACTAGTTTTTATGAAATACCAACTCTAAAAAGGTATCTGTCTTTAATGAAGCACCACCTACTAAAACCCCATCAACACTATCAATAGAAGCAATTTCAGAGATATTTTCACCTTTTACACTTCCACCATAGAGTATTGGCTTATCTATACTCTTTTTTAGTGCATTATGGGTCTCTTCTATCTCTTTTTGGGTTGCACTTCTACCTGTACCTATTGCCCAGATAGGCTCATATGCTACTATAAAATTATCATAAGAGGTATCAATCCCTTCAAATTGAGCCATAAGATACTCTATAACAGCTTCACTTCCCTCTTCTCTAACCTCTAAAGGCTCACCAATACAGTATATAATCTCAAATCCCTGCTCTTTAAAAAAAGCAAATTTTTTGGCTACAAACTCTTGAGACTCACCTAAAATCTCTCTTCTTTCGCTATGACCTATGAGTATAGTTTTGATACCAAACTCATCTAACTGCTCTACTCCAACTTCACCTGTAAAAGCTCCATTTTGAGTTGGATAGGCGTTTTGAACTCCAACTGTAAAATCAACTTCATAGTTATCTATCGCTGTTAGAGGAGGAAATATCATTACTCTATCTCCATTTGCTCTAATCTTATGATTGTGTAGTTGTATCTTCATCAGATACTCTCTTGTTGATTTTCTCGTATGATTGGTTTTAAAATTCCCTGCATATATCATATATATATTTCCCCTTTTTCTATTTTATAATTTTTTTGGAACCGATGGCTTTAGCCTCGCTCTTTTCGGAACTCTTGTGCCATGCACTCTCTTTGAGAAAGTCTCCGATTCTAATAAATTTCACAATAACTCTATTATTTGGAACCGATGGCTTTAGCCTCGCTCTTTTCGGGGATAAATCCTCCGATTCCATATTATCTACTCTGCTTGAAGAGCTTTTATTCCTGGTAACTCTTTGCCCTCTATTAGATTTAAACTAGCTCCCCCACCAGTACTTACAAATGTCATCTCCTCTACATCTCCAGCTTTTTGAGCTAAGTCTGCTGTATCTCCACCACCCACTATAGTAGTAGCATAACTATCAGCTATATCATGAGACATCTTTAGACTACCTTTGGCAAATTTATCCATCTCATAAACACCCATTGGACCATTCCAGACTATAGTTCTAGCATCATTTAACACCTCTCTAAATAACCTAGAACTAGCAGGACCAATATCTAACCCCATCCAATCTTCTGGTATCTCTTGGGCTGGTAGATATTTTGAAGTTGCATTCTCACTAAACTCTGTAGCTACAACTACATCAATAGGTAGATAGAACTTTACACCTCTTTTTCTAGCTTTTATCATTACTGTTCTAGCTTCATCTAAAAGCTCATCTTCTACTAGAGATTTTCCTATCTCATACCCTTGGGCTTTTAGGAAAGTAAATGCCATTCCACCACCGATAATCATTTTGTCAACTTTTTCAATCAAGGCTCTAAGTGCCTCTAGTTTTCCTGTCACCTTAGAACCACCAATGACAGCGATAAATGGTCTCATAGGATTATCTATAGTCTTTTTAAAGAATGTTACCTCTTTTGCGAGTAAAAATCCAGCGGCTTTATGCTCTTTGTCATATAGTTGAGCTATAGCTTCAATAGAGGCGTGAGCTCTGTGACATGCACCAAAAGCATCATTGATATATATCTCACCCATACTAGCTAATTTTTTGGCAAACTCTTTATCATTTTTGGTTTCACCCTCTTCAAAACGAAGATTTTCTAGCAATACTACATCTCCGTGATTCATATTAGCTACTTTCTCCTGAGCATCTTCACCTACTACATCCTTTGCAAAATAGATATTATGAGCTATTTTTAACAACTTTTTCAATCTAGTATATACAGCTTCCAATGAGTTCTTTTCATCAAACTCACCAGCTTTTGGTCGTCCATAATGAGATGCCAAAACAACTTTACAATCTCTATCAAGACAGTATCTAATAGTAGCTAATGCACTTCTAATTCGTCTATCATCTGTGATATTTCCATCTTCATCTTTTGGAACATTGAAATCACATCTTATGAAAACTCTTTTGCCATCAACATCCAAATCTTTAATCGTTCTCACGCCTAACTCCTTATTTACTTATATGAACAGCCATATCAACTAACCTACAAGAGTACCCCCACTCATTATCATACCAAGAGAGAACTTTTACCATATTGCCACCAATAACTTGTATTGTATCCATAGCTACTACTGTACTTCTACTCTCTCCTACAAAATCTTGAGATACACAATACTCCTCATCAATTCCTAAAATACCTTTGTGAGAACCCTCACTAGCCTCTTTGAACGCTTTTTGAACCTCTTCTAGTGTTACATCTTTACTTAAACTAACAGTCAAATCAACCATAGAGACATCAGGAGTTGGTACTCTAATCGCTTGACCATTTAGTTTCCCTGCGAGATTTGGCAAAACTTTTGAGATAGCTTTGGCAGCTCCTGTTGTAGTTGGAACTAAATTTACTGCTCCAGAACGCCCTTTTCTTGGGTCTTTTTTATGTTTTCCATCTAAGATAGGTTGAGAAGCTGTATATGAGTGAATAGTTGTCATAAGTCCAGATAGAATTCCAAAGTTATCATCTAAAACTTTTGCAACAGGTGCTAGACCATTTGTTGTACAACTTGCATTTGAGACAACAGCCTCACCGTTATAGTCACCCTCATTTGCTCCGATTACAAATGTAGCTGTATCATCTTTTGCAGGAGCTGAGAATAGAACCTTTTTGATACCATTATCAAGATATGGTTGCACTGACTCTTTTGTCAAAAAAGCACCTGTACACTCCAAAACAAGCTCTGCACCACTTGAAACAAAATCAATTTTAGCAGGGTCTCTTTCACTAAATAGTTTTGCTTTTGTATTACCAATATTTACAAATCCATCTTTGACTGATACATCTTCTCTTTTGCCATGAACACTATCATATTTTAGACCATACTCTATAATACTCTCTGCACCACTTGCATTAACTGCTACTAACTCAATATCATCTCTATCAGCGATAATTCGAGCTACACATCTCCCTATTCTACCTAGACCATTTATTGCAACTTTAACTGCCATCTACTTATCCCTTTAATTTTTAATACTTCATCAAACTCAGCTTAATATGATAAAATTCCTTATATATTACATAATTAGAGGTTATTGATTGTTTAAAATAACAAAACAGAGTGTTGCACTTTTTGGTGGTAGTTTCGACCCTCCACACTTTGGGCATAAAGAGGTGGTAAAATCGGCTTTGGATAGTTTGGATATTGACAAGTTGATTGTTATTCCTGCATTTTTAAACCCTTTTAAAACAGGCTCTCATTTCTCTCCAAAAAAGAGATTAGAGATGACACAAAATATGTTCAAAGAGTTCAAAAAAGTGATAGTAAGTGATTATGAGATATCACAACAAAAAAGTACAACAACATATCAGAGTGTAAAATATTTTCAAACTCTATATAGCGTAGAGTATTTTATAATTGGTGCAGATAATCTAAATAATATTGATAAATGGTATAATTTTAAATACTTAAATAGTCAAATCACTTGGGTTGTTGCAACTAGAGGTGGGTATAGTTTGGATACCTCAAAATTAAAGAAATTTGAAATCTTGGAAGTAGAAGCAGATATTAGCTCTACAGAGATTAGAAAAAATAAGGAAAATAGATTTATATGAATTTAGACGATAGAGTTGAGAGAATTATCAAAGAGTTAGATGAAAAAAAGGCTGAAGAGTTAGAGGTTTTTAACCTAGAAGATGTAGAGTATATAGCAAAAAGAGTAGTATTAGCAAATGCTCTTAGTGGAAAACATACAGTAGCACTTGCAGACCATTTAAAAGAGAAACTAAAACCACTAGGTGAAGAGTTTTTGCATATAGATGATAGTGAGGATTGGGTTGTAATTGATATGGGTGATATCCTAATCCATATAATGAGTAGTCAAATACGACAAACTTACTCTCTTGAAGAGTTTTTGACCGAAATTGGCAATAAAAAACATGAAGAGGTTTATGACAATGAATAGAGAACCATGGGTGGCTTATTTAGTAGTTATCGTAGTAGCAATAGCAATGATGTATGGTAAATATTTAATTGCATCAGATGATAAACCAAAAGATAAGGATAAAAAAGAGTGAATTTACAATCAGACTGTTTGGTGTGCTTGTTAAATCAATCACTCCGTGTTGCCAAAAATCTAAATTTGGATGAAGATAAGGCTCAAAATATACTTAGAACTGCTTCATCTTCTATCTCTACTTATAGTAATGTATCTCCACCTGTAGCAGCATCAGATTTATATCCAAAGTTAAGTGATATAGTGGGTACAAAAGATATCTATGAAAATCTAAAAGCTATATCTACACAAGAGGCACTAAAACTTTTGCCATCAGTAAAAGAGAATATATCTAAACAACCAAACAGAATAAAAGGAGCAATCAAAGCTAGTGTAGCAGGAAATGTTATTGACTTTGCAACACCAAACCATTTTAACTTGACAACAGAGTTTCAAAAGGTATTCTCTACACCATTTGCAATAGATAATGAAGATGAGTTTTTAGATAGACTCTCAAAAGCTAACTCTCTTATGATAGTAGGTGATAATGTAGGAGAACATGTTTTTGATAAAATTTTACTAGAAGAGATAGCAAAAAAGTATCCAGATACAAAACTATACTACGCAGTTAGAGGTCAACCTATAATTAATGATGTGACAACAAAAGAAGCAAAAGAGATAGCTATAGATGAAGTGGCTACTATTGTTGATAGTGGAGTAGATACTCCTGGTCTTGCTTATGAGAGGGCTAGTGATGAGTTTATGAGACTATATAACTCTATGGATTTGATTATAGCTAAAGGAATGGGAAATTATGAATGTTTGGATGATGTTAGAGATGATAGATTATACCATCTCTTTAAAGTCAAATGTGAAGTAGTAGCCTCTAGTGTCGGAGCTAAACTTGGAGAGTTAATTTTCAAATAAAATATTTACTACTCTCCTCTAATCTGATAGGTAATATCTCCAGCACCAAAAGCAGTAATCAATCCCTCATGATACTCTGTGATGATATTACCATCTTTTATCACTTGGACTACTCCATCTTTTCTAGTGATTTTATCTGCCATATGAAGCTTGTATCTACTAAAAGCACCTTTTAAATCTATATCAACTTCAAGCTCTCCTGCACTCCAAATAGGTAAAATAACAAGCTCATCAGCCCCCTCAAAACACTCTACAAAACCTGCTAAGTTATCTATGGTTCTACTATATTTATGTGGTTGCCATATGATATATAGCTTTTTAAATCCTCTGAGTTCTTTGTATATCTTTAGTGAGTCCATTGTAGCTTTTATCTCTGTTGGGTGGTGTCCATAGTCATCTATGACTACACTATTTTCATAGTTTTGGATTATATCAAATCTCTTTTTTATCCCTTTATAGTTTAGAAGATTTTTTCTAATATCCTCAATATCCTCTCCCATCTCCAAAGCACCCAAAATCGCTAAAGAGGCATCAAGTGCTATATGATAACCAAATCCAAAAACCTCAAACTCTCCATAATCTCGTAGTTTAAACTTAGTATGAGGCTCTCCACCAACCAATACAAACTCAATATCACTCATCTCTTTTGATGGATAAAATCTAATAGCCTCAATATCCATAGAGCCTAAAAACTCATCCTCGGCATTTATCACTCTAACTTTTGCTAGGTTCAAAAAATTTCTATAGGCATTATAAAATCTCTCTTCATCATACTCATAGTACTCCATATGTTCAGGCTCAACATTAGTCACTATTGCTAGATGTGGATTACTATTTAAAAAGCTCTCATCACTCT
>JAADFE010000082.1 GCA_013153055.1 Campylobacterota bacterium | reverse complement strand
TAGCAATAGTAGGAGCAGGAGCAGTAGGAGCTAGTGCAGCATACGCTTTAGCACTAAGTGGAACATGTCATGAGATTATACTATATGATATTATGCCAGAGATAGCAGTAGGAAAAGCTATAGATATAGCACAAGCAACTAACTACTCTCCAAGAGGTACAATTGTTAAAGCAGCGATGAAACCAGAGGATATAAAAAATTGTGATGTAGTTGTAATCACAGCTGGAGTTCCTAGAAAAAAAGAGATGACTAGAGCAGACCTACTAAATATCAATGCAGGAATTGTAAAAGAGGTCTCTGAAAATGTAAAAAAATATTCACCAAATGCAACTATCTTATGTGTATCAAATCCACTTGATGTTATGACCTATGTTGTTCAAAAAATCACAGGTTGGGATAGACATAGAATAGTAGGTATGAGTGGAGCATTAGACGGTTCAAGAATGGCTTATCAAATTTATCAAAAAACAGGGTTTGGCGCTGCTCAAACTAGAGCTATAGTAATCGGTGAACATGGTGAACATATGATACCATACCCAGAGATTACAAATGTAGGTGGAGTACCACTAACTCAACTATTATCACAAGAAGATATAGATGATATAGTAGAAAAAACAAAAAATGGTGGAGCAGAAATTGTAAAACACCTAAAAACATCAGCATTTTATGCACCAGGTCGAGCAATTTCAGCTATGATAGAGTCAATCCTAAGTGATGAGGACAAAGTAATATCAAGCTGTGCAATCCTTGATGGTGAGTATGGTTATAAAGATGTAGCTATTGGAGTACCTTGTGTTTTGGGTGCAACAGGTATCAAAAAGATAATAGAGCTTGATTTTGATGAAAAAACAAAAGCAAAATTTGATGAAGCTGTAAGTGCAATCAAAGAGAATATTGCTATCTTAAGAGATGGTGGATTTTTTGATAAATAAAATATAAGCTGAGTAACCTCAGCTTCTAATTCCAACCCAACTGTTCTGGTTGGTCTCTAAAATTTTCAGTAATTGGAATTTTGATTTCTGTATCTTTTGGTACGGTATGACTACCTCTTAAGATTTTTTTATTTGCTTCTAAGATATATACATAATCTTTTGCATTACCATAATATCTCTTTGCAAGTTCTTCCACTGTTATATCATAAGTCACACGAGTAACCGTCCATGATGGTGGTAATACTACCTTAGAATTATCAGCAACCAAAAAAGTAGTTGTCATAATAAACAATGCAATACCAAAACTCAAACCAACCGATATAAGCTTTTTACTCATATTATCCCCTTTTTTATTTTTTTGTTGTATATAGATTTTAGTATAGAGAAACTTAATAAAATAAATATATGAGTTTCATAAATATTTAAAATGATTATTCATTACAATAATTCCCACATATATGAGGCTTTTCATATAGAGGTATCTATCTTATAGAAGATTAATAAATCTAGTTGTAGAATATTTCACAATATTAAAACAGGAGGCGTTATGAGAGAGATAGAATTTGATGATATAGTCAAAGCTGTAAGAGACATCATCGTTCATTGTGGAACAGATTTACCACAAGATACATACGATGCACTAAAAGAAGCAATGGAAAAAGAGAAATCCCCAGTAAGCAAAGAGGTCATCAGACAGATACTAGAAAATGCAGATATAGCAAAAGAGGAAAAGAGACCACTATGCCAAGATACAGGTTTAGCTGTATTTTTTGTAAAAGTCGGAGAGGATGTCAAAGTCAAAGGTGGTCTGCTAAAGGATGCTATAAATAAAGGTACAGAACAAGGATACAAAGATGCTTATCTCAGAGCCTCTACTTGTGAACCTTTTAGCAGAGCTAATCTAAAAGATACAGTTGGATATAACCTACCTGCTATTATACATTTTGATTTAGTTGAAGGTGATAAGATAGATATAGAGTATGCTGCAAAAGGTGGTGGAAGTGAAAATGTTAGCCGTGCTAAAGTTTTCCCTCCAGCTGCTGGAAAAGAGGGAATTATCAACTATGTAAAAGAGGTAATCTCAGATGCAGGTGGAAATCCATGTCCTCCTATTACAGTAGGTGTTGGTATTGGTGGTACATTTGAAAAGGCTGTAATAAGCTCAAAACATGCACTATTTAGAGATATAGGTAGTAAAAATCCAGACCCAGAATTAGATGAGATGGAACAGACTATCCTAGAAGAGATAAACAAGCTTGGAATTGGAGCAATGGGTATGGGTGGAACCAAAACAGCTCTAGCAGTTCACATCGAAGCTAACCCTTGTCATATCGCCTCTTTACCTGTTTCAGTTAATGTTCAATGTCACTCATCAAGACATACTCATATCACTATATAAGGATAAAAAATGGCACAATATACTCTAACAACACCATTAACAAGCGAAGATACAAAAAAACTAAAAGCTGGAGATACTGTTTTATTAAATGGAGTAATCTATACAGCTAGAGATGCGGCTCATAAAAGATTGGTTGAGCTAATAGAAAAAGGTGAAGAGCTACCATTTGATATAAAAGGTAGTGTAATCTATTTTGTGGGACCTACTCCTCCAAAACCAGGCGACCCAATAGGAAGTGCTGGACCTACTACTAGTTATAGAATGGATAGCTACTCTCCTACAATGTTAAAACATGGTTCAAAAGGAATGATAGGAAAAGGAAAACGAAGCCAAGAGGTAAAAGATGCTTGTATAAAATATGATGGTATTTACTTTGGTGCAACAGGAGGAGCAGGAGCATTACTTGGCAAAAAAATCACCTCAGCAGAGGTAATAGCATACCCAGAACTAGGTCCAGAAGCTGTTAGAAAAATAACTGTAAAAGATTTTCCAGTAACAGTTATCAATGACACTTATGGAAATGACCTATATGAGATGGGAAGAAAAGAGTACGAAGTAAAATAGTAAAATAAAACATGAGTATAAACTAATACTTTATACTCAAAAGTGCAATATTATATCACATTATAATTTTTAATTTAATATTTAACTTTAAAATTATATATATTTTGATATTTTTTATTGATATAAAAGATGGTAAAGTTATATATACTAAAAAAAGGAAGTAAAATGAAGTTACTATTAGCTCTTATGATTGCAGGTGCAACACTATTTGCAGGTGGGGATATTAGACCAGATAGAGTAGTTTATCAAAAACCAGTGGTTAAACATCAACATTGTTACAAACCAAACATCAAAAAATGTCCAGATTGTGAAGATGTTGCTGAACTATGCCCATATAATGGAGAGGATTTACCAGAAGCTCAAACTGAGCCATGTGAAGGTCTTCTTAGACAACAACAAGCACAACAATAAATAGTCAGTCCTACCATCTTCTAATGAGGTGGTAGATTTAATACTTTGTTATAAACTTCTTCTCTATTTTTCCACTTATATTTATCTTTTTGTATATAATTGAAATATAAATCTCCAGAGTTTCGCCAAGCATCCAATATAATACTATGAACCCAAGATGACCCTTTTGCAGATATAGCTAAAGCATTATGTTCAAAATAACTCCCAATAGATGCCCCTACCATATAAAACTGTACTGTTTTATATCTCTGTTTTGATAAATATATCAGCAAATCTTCTGCCCACTCATAACATAAGCCTCTTTTTCTAATACCAAGATTGACTAGTGTATTATGCCAAAGAGGTGGAGAGACCACCTTATATCTATAGGCTAACTCTTTTGAGTAGTTTACTGCTTTTGAGGCTATATCTTTTGCTTCAAATCTATCTATAGTTTTGTTTAAATCTATAATCATTTTAGATAGTTGTTCTATTTTAGTTGTGCTTTTTTTTAGAGAAAAAGTAGGTGGAGGAGTTAAACTACACCCTCCAAAGAGAAAAATTAAAACTAAAAGTAGTTTAAAACTGTGCATTCAATATAGAAACATATAGAGTATATAGATGATTATAAAAAGGTATCATTATCATAAAAGATATCAATATATATAGCCATATCAACTTACGAGATTTTGCAACCATAGCACCACCAAATATACCCATAACCAAACCAGCTATATGTGCTGTCAAATCAACAGATTCAAATGCAATACCTATTCCTAGATTAAGCAACAAAATAACTCCAAACTCTTTCATAAAGGCTTTGAATTGTGCTTCCATTTTTTTTCTATGAACCATAACCATACCAGCCAATGCACCAAATACTCCAAATATAGCCCCACTAGCCCCAACACCTACTGTAACAGGGTGCATATATATAGAGGCCAATCCTCCCATCAACCCAGAGATAAAATATATACCAATATAAGAGACCCCTCCAAGCCACACCTCTGCAACTCTTCCTATAAACCAAAGAGACAACATATTCATAGCTATATGTTCAATCCCACCATGTAAAAACATAGCTGTAAATAGTCTCCATATCTGTTCATGTAAAACAATATCAGGGCCATATATAGCTCCTACTTCAAATAAATCTTCTGGACTTATATCAAAAAAGAAAGGAACTAGAAATATAATAGTATTAATAATAATCAATCCATAAGTGATAGGGTATGCTTTTAACTGTTCGATTTTATATCCTTTTTTGCTAATCATACCATAAAATAGATATATATCATAAATATCATAGCCACCAAACACAAAAGATAAAAGAGCCATCTCGAAAATATAGCTCCAATAGATAAAACTATATACAAAACTCCATAGTAATATGGTATAGTTATATCCATAACATCACCATGCAGTCCAAAAAGCTTTACTAGCCAACTATCAAAAATCCACCCAACTCCCAAAACATGAGCCAAAATAGTAAATGGGTAGAATATACTAAACCCTAGAGATAAAATAGGTGACAGAAGTTGTAGAGTTGTAGTAGTAGGAAATATCAGATGGATTATAGGTAACATCAAAACAAATATACCAAAAGATATAATCAAAGTCATCCAAACTTTACCTATATCTCCCACTCTTTTTATCAACAAAAATATATAAAATACCCCCAAAACAGAGAACCAAAAAGCCAATGAAAATAGCATCTTTGGAATAAATAGTAGCAATATCATCACAATAATAGCCAAAAACTCAAAAGAGACCAACTCAATCCCCATAATAACAACTATCCAACCAACAAGCATCATAATATAAGAACGAATTAACGATGCAGGAGAGTCAACAAACCAAACATAGCACCCCAAAATCAACAACACCACAAACCCAATATCAATCAAATCAAAACGGTATGGAAAATATCTCTGTTGCAGAGCATGATATATAGGTCTCAACAAAAAAAAGAGTATCCCTGAGAGAATAGCCAAATGAAAACCACTCAAAGCTATAAGATGACTAATACCTAGTTTTGATATACTCTCTCGCAAATTTTTAGGTAGAGGTTTTGCCAAAAAAATAGCTTGATAAAAATCAGCTATATCTTTTTGAGTATGTTGATTTGCTATATATCGAGAAAGTATAGAGCGAAAATCTTGACTTTTAGAAGAGATAGAGTTTACCTCCGAGGAGATATAAAAAGTACTCAAATAGTCAAAAAAAGTTATATTTTTTGATGGGAAAAGTTTGAGTCTCACTCTTTTATCTATAAGAGTATCAACTCTATATGTACTTGTAAAAAAATTCAAATCCAGTGATGGAGAATAGACTCTCAAAACTGTATAATCTCTACCATTTTTGTGCTTTTGATACTGCTGTAACACATCCACATAGGTATAATAAAAAGGTTTTGAGATAAAATCTCGATACTCACTATAAAGAACCCCCAATCTCACACCAAAAAGTATAAAAAATAGTACAACAACAACCAAAACCTCTTTAAAATCAAGAAAAAGCTTTGGTTTCTCTAGCATAGACTATATAGGAGGAAGCTCTATTTTTGCTTGAGTATTAGTATCAAAATCACCCTCTTCATATATAATCTCAAATGGGGTATCCCCACCTTTATGAGCATCCACAAATCGAGTAAAGTTTTTCTGAAATATCAAATCAACGGTACCCACAGGTCCATTTCTCTGTTTTCCTATGATTAGTTCTGTCTCCTCTTCACTTTTTCTTCGGTACTCACTCACATACTCTTTGCCCTCTGCTTTGGCTTTCATCTCTTTCTCTTTCTCTTTGGCTTCACGATAAACATCATCTCTATAGACAAATAGAATAATATCAGCATCCTGTTCTATCGCTCCCGATTCTCTTAGGTCACTAAGCAGAGGTCTTTTGTTTTCACGACTCTCAACCCCACGATTGAGCTGAGAGAGAGCAATAATTGGTATCTGTAACTCTCTAGCCAACTGTTTAAGCCCTCTTGATATTTCAGAAATCTCTTGCTGACGACCCTCTCTACCTCCATCTCCACTCATCAATTGGAGATAATCAATAATAGCCATAGATATTTCAGGGTGTTGACTTTTTAGTTTTCTAAGTTTTGAGCGAACATGATGAATAGTAGCATGACCTCCATCATCCACAAAAAGTTTTTTTGTAGCCATCTCATCAGTAGCACGACTTAGCTGTCCCCACTGTTCATCACTCAAATCCCCTACTCTAAGAGACTGAAGAGGTATAGAAGTCTTTGCCGATAACATCCTAAGCATCAACTGCTCTGCTGGCATCTCTAGTGAAAAAAATGCTACTCCCTCATCTCTCTCTATCGCTTTTAGTGCCATATTTAGGACTAGGGCTGTTTTCCCCATCGCTGGTCTTGCTGCGATAATTACCAAATCCCCTTTACCAAATCCACTTGTTTTATCATTGAGATTTCTAAAACCTGTATCTGTTCCTATGAGTTTTGAGTTACCTAAAGCCTTTAGACGATTTATCTCCTCTATCATAGAGAGAGTAATATCTTTAGAGTCTCTAAAATCTTCACTAGCACTATTTTGAGTAATATCATATAGCTTTTTTTCTACTAAATTCATCACCTCTTCAACAGGTAGGTCATCTTCTATAGTTACCTTTTTGATTGTGGTTGCTAGAGTTGCCAAAGCCCTTTTGGTTGCACGAGCTTTTATCTCCTCTAAATAGGCATCAGTATTTGATATAGGGTTTGATGCCAATATATCTAGCATCGCCACCTCATCAAAATTGCCTGAACTATTTAGTTTGGATTTTAAAAACTCCTCATCTATAGGCTTATCCTCTCTACTAAGCTCCTCCATAGCTGAGAAGATATGTTGATGAAAAGGTAGATAAAAATCAGATGGCTGAAGCTTAGAAGCCACCTCTTCAAAAATTTCTGGGTCAAATATAATTGCAGAAAGAACGGCTCTTTCTATATTTAGGTTATACATATTTTCATTCATCTATCTATCTTCCCATTTAAAAATATCTAATACTAATATCTTATTATTCTCTTCATCTATCTGATAAGGAATTGTATAACCATTTATAATTAAATCTCTAATATTTTCATTATCATAATAATAAGATTGTCTAAATTTATATGGCATATAACTCAAATTATTAATTTTTTTTTGAAATATATTCTTCATTTTTTTCGCATTCTGTTTACTATCTTTGGCTATATAAAAAATTATTGTCTCTAATTTTATATTAAACAGTTTTGTTCTATTTATTGTCAACTACTTCACCTTAAAAGCATCTATTCTTGCATCTAAATCATCCCAATAATCATCATCATATGGTATAAAATCTTCTGGACTTCTTTTATAGTGTTCCACAGCCTCAGCCACTCGTCTTTTTGCCTCTGCTGTACCAATAGTTGGATAACCATCATCTATAAAATCATAATAGAGTAGAAACTCTCTAAATTTCTTTTGAATATCTATACCCTGTTCTATCATATTTTGATATACATTACTTTCAACTTGAAACTCAACTGTTTTCATCTGCATAGCAATACTCCTATAATCTTCTAACTAAATTATACCTAACTTTGCTTAGTAGCAAATGCTTCAACCTCGCTTACAAACCTATCTACAAGTTCACTCTCAGGAAGCTTGGCTACCACTTCACCTTTTACCATTACTAGCCCACTCCCTTTTCCATAAGCTATAGCTACATCTGCATGTTTTGCCTCACCTATAGCGTTGACTACACACCCCATCACTGAAACATTGAGAGGAGTTTTGATATGAGCTGTTCTCTTTTCAACCTCTGCTACTGCACTAACTAAATCAGCCTCAATTCTACCACAAGTAGGACATGAGATGATATTTAGCCCCTCTTTTACTCTACCACTATCTTTTAAAATAGCTTTGGCTACTTTTATCTCCTCTTCAAGCTCACCAGTGATAGAGACTCTCATAGTATCACCTATCCCATCAAGCAGTAATGCACCTAAACCAATAGAAGATTTAACTGTAGCATGAAATATAGTTCCAGCCTCTGTTACTCCTAGATGAAATGGATAGTTGTTTTTTGGTCGCAGAGTTCTATATGCCTCTACTGTTCTATCTACATCTGAAGCTTTTAGAGATACCTTTATATCAGTAAAATCCAAATCCTCTAATAGTTTGATATGATACTCTGCACTTGCTACCATACCTTTGGCTGTAGCTCCATATCTATCCTCAAACTCACTCTCAAGTGAACCAGAGTTTACCCCTATCCTAATAGGCAAATTTCTATCTTTACAAGCTTTGACAACCTCTTTTATCCTATTTTTATCTCCAATATTACCTGGATTGATACGGATACAGTCAACCCATTTAGAAGCCTCTAGTGCCAATTTATAATTGAAATGGATATCTGCTACAAGTGGTATAGATATCTGCTCTTTTATCTCTTTTAGAGCAACTGCTGCTTGCATATTTGGAACTGCCACTCTAACTATATCGCAACCTGCAAAATGAAGTCTCCTTATCTGCTCTACAGTCTCTTTTACATCCGAGGTTTTGCTATATGTCATAGATTGAACGGTTATTGGGGCATCTCCACCTACGGCTACGCCTCCGACAAATATCTTTTTGGTTTGGTATCTTGGTTTCATAAAATATCTCCTTTGATAATTAATTAAATAGTGAACAGTGAAAAGTGAATAGTGAA
>JAADFE010000161.1 GCA_013153055.1 Campylobacterota bacterium | reverse complement strand
TCTCTGGCAGACTTTTTTGTAACTCCTCTTTATATCGCTCACTCAAACATCCACTCATAACAAGTATAGAGTCCTCTTTTCTCTCTTGATGGAGATTTAAAATAGTGCTGATACTCTCCTCTTTTGCTGCATCTATAAATCCACATGTATTTACTATAATCACATCAGATACACTAGGACTGTCACTTATCTCATACTCTCTTAGTCGTCCTAACATCACCTCACTATCTACAAGGTTTTTGGTACATCCTAAACTTACTAGGTGTAGTTTTTTATTTGACAAATTTTATACTCCATTCATTTAATTATTTAACTTTTTTCCAAAAATCAAAACAGGAAAAAATCTACTAGCCCATATACCCAAAAGTACAAGCCAAACTGTAATAGTAATATCAAACCAAAATAGAAAATTCCAACCAAATGCAAAAATCAGAGATACAATAATACGAGTAATGACTACCACCTGAGTAGCATAAAAAAGGATAGTTGTCCATCTATCAGCCTCTAATCTATTGCCAGAGTGTCCAAGTGTTACACGAGTACCAAATCCAATAAGTATAGTAAATACAAATCCCAGCACCAATATATGAATATCCAAAAACATAAAATTGACACTACTCAAAATAGATATAGCACTACTAACCCCTGAAAACAAAAATGCCACAGGAACCCAAAAGAGAGATATATGTAATATCCAAAGAAGTGGGTTTGGATTTGGAAAAGGTAGCTCCCAATTTAGTAGCTCTTTGGCTATGATATACATCAATGCAAAATCAGCTATAAATGATAGATGTGGTTTAATAAGCTCCAATACTATATGTCCTACTAAAAGCAGGGCTACATTTCTAACAAATGTCTCATTTCTCTCTATAACTTTATGAGAGAAAAATGGAACCATTCTTTGAGCTACTGAAAATGCTACTAAAAATAGATATAGATAGATAGATATTTGTATAGATAGAGATATAATCCAACTACTACTAGAGAAATACCCTATTGCAAATAGAAGATGCCCTACTCCTCCTGCACTCATAGCAAGTAGTATCCATAATATATCATGATTATCATCCATAGCTGAAGCTTTATATATTTTTCTAAGTATATTAATCCCTAAAAGATGACCAATAAGTGTAATTACTATAGCCATAGATGCAAAAAAAGAGAAACTCAAAACCCCCAATAGAAATAGTAAACTTCCAACTCCAAAAGGTACAAATATAGTCATATAAACTATCTTCTCTATTGGTGGATTGCCTGAAAATCTAGGAAATGTAGTAAATAAAAATGCAAAAAATGCAGGGGTAAAAGATAAAAATATAAGAGAATAGGCATGATAGTCTGCCATAAGTAGTTCACTATTTATTATTCCTTTTAATAGTAGTGAAAAAATAAACATAGATATAATAGCATTAACAAATGCCAAAACAAAAAATGGTTGGTGTGGTTGAGATAAAAAATAGTGATTTTTCATATAATCCCTCAAAATATATTATTGAGAGATTATACTATGAAAATAGTTATAACTAAAACACTTTTTCCAAAAATGGTATAATCTGTTTTTTTCTACTCATAACTTTTGGGAGCCAAACTTGGTTATTTTCCAATTTTACACCAAAAGCCTCTTCGATTTTTGAGTTATCATCAGTAAGAACCAAAAGCTGAGTTCCCTCTTGCATAATATCAGTTAGCATCAATAGTATAGAGTCTCTATCACCTTCCTCTTTTAGTTTTTGCATCTCGCTAAATAACTCATCTTTCATATCATCAAATACACTCAAATCAACAACTTCAAGTTGACCTACTCCAATTTTCTTGCCACCCATATTAAAATCTTTGAAATCTCTAAGAACTAGCTCTCTTTTTGTAGCACTAAGTACATCAGATTTGACTATAAACATCTCCATACCCAAAGCTTTATAATCCTCTATACCAGCAATCTGGGCTAACTCTTTACAAGCTTTTGTATCCTCTTTTGTGCATGTTGGAGATTTAAAGATAACTGTATCACTAAGTATTGCACATGTCATCATTCCAGCTAAATCTTTTGGTATCTCTATATCATAAAAATCAAACATCTGCTTTACTATAGTATTAGAACACCCAACAGGTCTAACCCACATCTCAAGAGGTGTAGCAGTTGTCAAGTCACCTAACTTATGGTGGTCCACAATACCCAATATAGTAGCCTCATCAATATCTTTTGGAGATTGAGAGCGTTCCATAAAATCGATTAGATATACACTCTCTCCTGCATAACTTGTTTTTAGCTCGGGTGCTTCATAACCAAACTTGTCTAATATAAAAGTGGTCTCTGGATTTACCTCTCCTTGTCTAGTTGGTATAGTCTCTTCTCCTAATTGTTTTTTGAGATAAGCCAAAGAGATAGCCCCTACGATAGAATCACTATCTGGAGTAGTATGTCCAAATACATAAATCGCCATTTATAGTCCTTATTTTTTTGACATTATATCAATCTATAACTTTTAAACTCTAATTTAATTACAAATGTTATATAATGTTTTCTGTATAATATAATTACTTTTACAAAAATTATATTTTTTATTTTATAAAATTAAAGTCATTTATTTAGATTTTTTTAATTAAACTATATTAAAAAGGAATTATACTAAAATTATCAAACCGAAACTTTGGAGAAAACATGAAGATATTATTAATAAACAATAATCCAGTTGTATCAAGATTAACAGCCCTAAGTGCTAGAAAAGAGGGTGTAGAGTTAGATGAGATAAAAGATATCTCTGAACTTAAAAATAGTGACTATAATATAGTTTTTGTAGATTTAGATTCCTTTTCTGAAAATATAGCAAATGTACTAAAAAATTCTGATATAAGCAAAAAAGTTTGCTTTTATACACAAGATGATAAGAATATAGATGAAATATTTAATTTTGAAATTTTAAAACCATTTTTACCATCAGAAGTATCAGCAATTATTCGAGAAACAAAAATAGAACAAGAAGAAGAACAAAAAGAGACTGACAATGATGAACATATAAATTTAGATGAACTTATATCTAATAAAAAAGATGATTTGGAACCTATAGATATAGAACAACAAACTACAGATAAAGATAGCTCTCAAGATGAAATATTAAATGAAATCAATATAGCAAAAGAGCAAATAGAAGAGCTAAAAAAAGATGCAATTAAAGAGATAGACCAACCTACTCTAAAAAATGAAGAAGACTCAAAAGTAGAAAAAACAAAAGAGATAAAAGAAGAATCTATAACTACAAATGAAAATAAAGAGAATGATATAAATAATGAACTCTTTGAACTAGAAGAAAATGAAAATAACAACAAAAAACAAAATGATGATGAGTTATTTACTTTAGATATAGAAGAGACTAAAGAAAAAGATGAAGATGAACTGTTTAAATTTGATTTGGAATCTGAAGAAGAAGTTATATTTGATTCTATAGAACAAAAAGAGGACAATGATACAAAAATCTTAGACAAAGATGAGATATCAAATATCAAGCATCTTCTAAATGATGAGACACCTGATGATTTATCTCTTGAAGATATCATGACTCCACCTACAACACCTCTAGCTCTAGCAGACACAGATATCAAAAAGAAAAAGAAGAAAAAGAAAAAAAGAAAAAAAACAAAAGAGATTAAAACCACTCTAAAAGATGAAGAGATAAAAATAGGTACAGAGGTAATCACAGAGACAATCAAAGCTATGCCAGTAGAGGAACTTCGTCAACTACTTCGTGGAACCAAAATACATATAACTATAGAGTTTCCAAACGATATATAATGAGTGGAGCAATATTAGTCCTATCAGGTCCTAGTGGAGCTGGTAAAAGTACAATTATAGAGCACTCAAGCAATCAGATAGGAGAGTATTACTTCTCTATCTCTACTACTACTAGAGAGCCTAGAGTAGGAGAGGAAGATGGAGTTGATTACTATTTTGTATCAAAAGAGGAGTTTGAAGATGGTATCAGAGCAGGAGAATTTTTGGAGTATGCTATAGTACATGGTAACTACTATGGAACCTCACTCAAACCTGTAAATGAGGCTCTATCTATGGGAAAACTAGTGGTCTTTGATATAGATGTACAAGGACATAGACTAGTTAGAACTAAAATGGGTAGATTAGTTACCTCTGCTTTTATCACTCCACCTACACTAGATGAACTCAAAAAAAGACTCTATGCTCGTTCTACTGATGCCGTAGAGATTATAGAGAAGAGAATTCAAAATGCAAAAGAGGAAATCAAGGCTATAGATGAGTTTGATTTTGTAATTATCAATGACACTATAGAGAAAGCTTCAGCTCAATTTACCACTATTGCCAATGCTGCGAGACTAAAATTAAGTGAAAAAGAGTTAAAAAAACTGATAGATGATTGGGAAAATCCCCCTATATAAACTTTAAATTAATGAAATATTAGTATAATCTCTTAATAAATCTCAATTTATTGAGATAAAACAATCAAAGGAAAGAGTAATGGGAATGCCAAGTATGCCAGAGCTACTAGTTATCTTAGCGATAGTAGTACTACTTTTTGGAGCAAAAAAAATACCTGATTTAGCAAAAGGTATGGGTAAAGGGATAAAAGACTTCAAAAAAGCTATAAAAGAAGATGATGAAGTAGAAGCGAAAGCTGATGTCAAAGAGATTAAAGATGAGACAAAAACAGCTACAACAGAAAATAAAGAGAGTGCTACAAAAGCATAATTAAAATCAATCAAAGGGTGGTTTCAATCACCCTACCTCTCCATACGGAATATATATGAAAATCAAATCACAACTAAGCACAATCATACAAAAAGCACTAAAAGATGCTAATATAGAGACTACAGATGATATAGTTATATCAGATGCTACAAAACCAGAGTTTGGGGATTATCAGTTTAATGGAGTGATGAGACTAGCCAAACAGCTCAAAAGAAACCCCAGAGAGATAGCCACAGATGTAGTAAAACATATAGATACTACCACCATAATATCAAAAGTAGAGGTAGCAGGACCTGGATTTATAAATATATGGTTAGATAATAATTGGTTGGCAAACCAAACTACTCAAATTGTTAATGATAAACGAGTAGGTATAGGCTCTGTTGATACCCCAAAAAGAGTAGTAGTCGATTACTCAGGACCAAATATGGCAAAACAGATGCATGTAGGTCATCTTCGCTCTACTATTATAGGTGATACATTAGCTACTCTATTTGAGTTTTTGGGAGATGATGTTATTCGTCAAAACCATATTGGTGATTGGGGTACACAGTTTGGGATGCTTATTGCATACCTCGAAGAACAAGGAGCTGATACAGACCAAAACTTAAAAGATTTAGAGCAGTTTTACAAAGATGCAAAAGCCTATTTTGACAAAAGTCCAGAGTTTGCCAACAAAGCTAGGGAGTATGTAGTAAAAATCCAACAACATGACCCACATTGCCTAAACCTTTGGCAAAAATTTATAGATATATCTTTGCAACATTGTGAAGAGGTTTATGATAAACTAGGCGTAAAACTAACAAGAGATGATGTCAGAGCTGAGAGTTTTTATAATCCTCAACTGCCAAAAGTCATCAAAACGCTAGAAGAAAAAGGTTTACTAGTAGATAGTGATGGAGCCAAATGTGTATTTTTGGATGAGTCTCAACCACCTGTCATAGTCCAAAAAGGAGATGGAGGGTATCTATATGCCACTACAGATTTAGCAGCACTAGAGTTTAGAGCCAAAGAGCTAAAAGCCAATAGAATATGCTATGTAGTAGATGCTAGACAGAGTAACCACTTCAAACAGATATTTACTATAGCCAAAAAAGCTGATATGGTAGATAACAGTGTCCAACTAGAGCATATAGCCTTTGGAACGATGATGGATAAAAGTGGAAAACCATTTAAAACTAGAGATGGTGGAACAGTAAAACTTATAGATTTACTAGATGAAGCAGTTATTAGAGCCAAAGAGACCATAAAACAAAGAGATAGCTATAGTGATGAAAAAGAGTTAGACAAAGTAGCCAAAGCTATAGGAATTGGTGCTGTTAAGTATGCTGATTTGAGTATTAGTAGAGAGTCAAACTATCTATTTTCATGGGACAAGATGTTAAGTTTTGATGGCAATACAGCATTATATATGCAGTATGCTTATGCTAGAATTCAATCTATCTTTAGAAAATATAACAAAGAGCTAAATGGTAAAATAGTAATAGGTGATGAACTAGAGCATAGATTAGCTGTTATGATTTTAAAATTTGAAGATACACTCATCAAAGCATCTATAGAAGCAACACCTCATACAATCACTAGTTATCTATATGACTTGGTTACTCTATTTATGAAATTCTATGAACAAAATCCAATCCTAAAAGAGGATGTGCCAGAGGATATAAAAATCAGCCGACTGTTACTAGCTAGACTTACAGCCAATATTATTCAAAAAGGGCTTAACATTTTAGGTATTGAGGTTGTAGATAAAATATAATCAAGATATAATATAAACATGAAAACAGTTATAATAATAGCTATACTAATCGGTGTCGGACTCCCTATTTTAAACTATAAAAGAGATAGAGACCTAAAAGAGTTATTTATCTCTCTTTTGCTTTTAGGGGGGATTGTCTCTTTAATTATTGTTGGTAATGTTATGCGTTCTGTACTGCCTTTTTTCTTAGCACATATTATAGCTTTGGTATTAGCTTATGGTAGCTATATACTCTATTTGATTAGAGATAAATTGTACTGGTATATCTATCTACTGCCTTTTACTACTCTAGGGCTTTATGTGATTGTAGCTTTTATTGGTAACAGACATATCTCTTGGTTTTAATCAAAAAAATATTGTGGGTGATATTAATATCATCCATACTAAAAGCTAAAGAACTATCCACTCATCCATATTGGTTAAAACTACTCCATTATAAAGACAACACAAGCCAGATAGATGACCCCAGTTTTTTTTTATCACCTATAGGAAAAACTTCACCAAAAGATGAACTACTAGCCACCCTAAAAGCGATAAAAAAAGATAACCCAAAGGATAACAACTCCACTCAATGTCTATTTCCTGCTCGAACTAGATGGCTAAAAGAGATGCTCCCAAAGAAGCATATAAAAGAGTGTATAAACTTAAATCCTAAACTAAAAGAGTTGGGTTTTAAAAATGTCTATATGGTATATACCTCATCACTTATGAACTCTCCTGCTTCAGCTTTTGGTCATACATTTTTGAGATTTGATAAAGATAGTAAAACTCCCCTGCTCTCTTATGGTGTTACATACTCAGCAAAAGTAGATACCCATAATCTATTTAAATATGCTTACAATGGTGTATTTGGAGGATTTGAGGGTAGATACACAATAGCACCTTACTACTCTATCGTAAAAAAATACTCAAATATGGAGAGTAGAGATATGTGGGAGTATAAATTAAAACTAACTCAAAAAGAGATAGAAAAAATGACTCTACATATTATAGAGATGCAGAAATTCTATAGTGACTACTACTTTAATTCAGAAAATTGTGCTTATAATCTATTGTGGTTTATAGATATAGCAAAGGAGAATATAGAGCTAACAAAAGAGTTTAACTATATTGTTACCCCACTAGATATTATCAAAAAATTAAAAGATAAAAGTCTAATAGAAAGCTCTAAACTAAGAGCATCCAAAACCACTAAAATAAAAAATATATATAAATCTATCAAAAGAAAAGATATAGCCCAAAAATTTTATAACAATCCAGATATATCCATAATCAAAAACCTACCTATAGATGAACAGCAAAAGATAATAGATATGACTATGCTAGATAAAAGTAATAATCAACTACTAAAATATAGAAGCAAACTAGGCATATCAAAAGATAAAAAAATCATAAAAACTGACCCAACTCATACAAATCTATCCTCTAGGTTAAATATATCCCTATCCGACAAAAGCCAACTACTCTATGGTTTTAGGGCTAGTTATCATGATATATATGATATAGATTATGATTTCAATTTTGGTGAGTATATCTCATTTTTTGATATTCAGATGATAGATGATAGATTAAAAAGTATAGATTTTATCAAAATCAACTCTTTGGCTATTATAGATGATTTGTATCACCCTATCTCTTGGGGGCTTGATATAGGATACAAAAATGAGAAAGCATATATAGATGGTAAAGCAGGAGTTAGTTTCTCTTTTTATAATACTCTAATATTTTATGAGCCAACTATAGAACTATCCAACCAAATAAAACTAGGCTACCAAACGGGAGCAATAAAAAGATTTCATAAAACAAAGTTCGGAATTATAGACAACTCATCAGATATAGAGAGCTTTTTTACCTATCAATTTGACGACAATATGGCTATAAATATACGCAAAAAGAGTCATCTTTTTAGTTTTGGGTTGTTTTATTATTTTTAAGTATAAACTATAATTTTAAAGTTTCTATGTTAATATACAATTGTATATACAAAACTATCACAAGGATAAAAAATGAAACAGCCTATAAATATTAGATTAGATGTTGATTTATTGGAGACACTTGATGGATATGCCAAAGAGCTATCAAAGAGCCGAACTGAACTAATCCAAAAATCAATAGAGTTTTATTTTGATAAATTAGATGAGATGATAGCAGATAAAAGAATAGATGAGATAAAAAGTGGCAAAGCCTCTATTGTACCACTATCAGAAGTTTTTGCAAAAGCAGAACTCTAAAAAAATCTAATTGAAACTTCATGATTTCAAATCACTCATCATATCTTCTATACTATCAAATTTTGTAACTTCTCCTCTTTTGGCTTCATCTATAGCTGTTTGTAGCTGTTTTGTTGGTACTTTTACATCAAATGGTAAACCACCCTCTAAACGCACACGATTTAAAAAGATATTGATAGCATCTGAAACACTCATATTGTACTCTTTAAATATCTCTTTGGCACTATCCCATGCTATAGGGTCAACTTTGATAGATGTTTGTCGTCTTGCACTTATCATTATAATTCCTTTGAAGTATTTTATTAATGATACTAT
>JAADFE010000085.1 GCA_013153055.1 Campylobacterota bacterium | reverse complement strand
GTAGTTATGGCGCGGCGGACGAGACTCGAACTCGCGACCCCCTGCGTGACAGGCAGGTATTCTAACCAACTGAACTACCGCCGCACCTAAATTATGGTGGTCGATACTAGACTCGAACTAGTGACATCTACCTTGTAAGGGTAGCGCTCTACCAACTGAGCTAATCGACCAAAAAACATTATTGTTTGATACATAAAAACATTGGCGACCCCTAAAGGATTTGAACCTTTGTTTTTGCGATGAAAACGCAATATCCTTGGCCACTAGATGAAAGGGTCATCTGCTTGACCTAACAATAATTGCACAAAATGGTGACCCGTCTAGGATTCGAACCTAGGGCCACCTCCTTAAAAGGGAGATGCTCTACCAACTGAGCTAACGGGTCATCAACAAAAATCATAGTGGCGCGGCGGACGAGACTCGAACTCGCGACCCCCTGCGTGACAGGCAGGTATTCTAACCAACTGAACTACCGCCGCACCTAAATCATGGTGGTCGATACTAGACTCGAACTAGTGACATCTACCTTGTAAGGGTAGCGCTCTACCAACTGAGCTAATCGACCAAAATGGTGACCCGTCTAGGATTCGAACCTAGGGCCACCTCCTTAAAAGGGAGATGCTCTACCAACTGAGCTAACGGGTCATCTTAGTCTTTGTTATTAAGTGGGTGAAATTATAGCCTATGAAAGATTATAAGTCAAGAGTTTTTTAAAAAATTTAGATATTTTTTTTCAAAAACTCTATTGCAGTAAAAGTAGCTTGAGTCTGGACAGATTCTCTATCACCTTTAAAAAGATATTTTTCTACTATTTTTTTTGTTGGAGTTTTGATTCCTATATAGACAGTTCCTACAGGCTTTTGGATACTTCCTCCTGTTGGACCTGCTATCCCACTAATAGCTATTGCATAATTAGCTTCTGCCATTTTTAATGCACCATCTAACATCTCACTAACACACTCTTTGCTTACAGCACCATAATTTATAAGTGTATCCTCTTTGACTCCTAGCCATTTTGATTTAATCTCATTAGAATAACTCACAACAGAACCACAAAATACACTAGAAGCACCAGAGATAGCAGTAAATGCTGAAGCAACTCTACCTCCTGTACAACTTTCTGCAAATGTTATAGTTTGATTTTCTCTCTTTAAAAACTCTATTACCTCTTTTGCATTTTGTATTAAATCTCTTTTCATACTAAACCTCTATTTAATTCTCTCAATACTATATCCATGCCCTTTTAAAATATCCAAAATACTCTTTTTACTAATAAAATGCATAACACCAAAAGCAAATAGTGCTTTTTTGTTTGGATTGTCATTAACTAATTTTTCTATTCTCTCTGCCATGCGTTTATTTCTATCAAAAACAAGTTTTTGCATAAACTTTTGTTCCAAATCTTTATATTTTGGCATCTGATACATATTTTTGTTAATAAAATCCATAAGAGCTTTTTTATCACCTTGTATATAGAGTTTTTTCATATCTGATAAATAATCACCATTTTTTTCTAAATAATCCAAAGATGATTCCAACTCCAAAATCTGCTCTCTCAAGGAAAAAGAGTCCATACTACTCAACTGCTCATGAATAGTCTCTATCCCACCTATATCTTTTTTCTCATTTTTGGCATAATTAAATATAATCCCATCAATAGGCTTTAAAAATGGATACTTTAACTGATTTTTTAATAGAGTAATTACAGTAGCCACAGCCCATACTTTCATATGGTCAAAACTTTTCAGTGTTAAGTTTGGATTAATTGTTCCTAAGTAGTTATTGGCTCTATTATATATATCTTTTGGCAAAATATCTTTTAAGCTTTTTTGGTCTGCCCTCATCATCATTTTGGAAGCTTCTAACTGATTTTTAAGATTTAAATCGATTTCAGTCCTAACAATATCTACATTTTTAATAACATTTTTTAAAGATTCTGGAAGATTTTGCAATTTTGGGTCAGCTAAATGCATTGTGCCGAATAGATAAAAAACTTTTTTATCTTTTTCTACTTTCCATAAAAAAGGATTTGTTAATGTCTCATTTGACAAAGAAAAGCAGGTGAATATTATTGTTAAAACAATAAGTTTTAGTAGTTTCATGGTAACCCTTTATCCCGTTTTATGGGATAATAGCACCTCTTATCTTAAAAAGATAAGTTTTTTTTAAAATCTAGACAATCCTCTCTCTTGAATAAATGGTCTAATATCCAAAGAAAGCTCTTCAAACTTCTCAACAAATTTATCAATATTTCCATTTTCATCCACTAAATCCAAATTTGATAATCCAAATTGTTTCTCTCTTGTTGTAAAACCTTTATAAGACAAAATCTCTTTGCTTAAAATTTCTTTATAATTTAATCTTTCTTGATTACTCATATTTGCTCCTTATAATATTTTTTAATATATATTAACTTTTATTGTTAAAATATATTTTTCAGGGTTTATATTATATAAAAAATACTTTTAAAGTAAAATAAAAAGCTTTATTTTTGCTTCTAAAATTTTTTCCAAAATTCTCTTGATAGTAAAAGATAAACAGTATAACACTCCAATCTACCTATAATCATAGCAATACTTAATATCCATTTATCATACCATGAAAAAAACCCATAGTTCTCAACTGGCCCAACTTTTGCAAATCCTGGCCCTATATTTCCTACTGTGGCTAATGCTGTGGATATAGAAGTCATCTCATCTAAACCTCTCGCATATAGATATAACATTACAACAACTGTTGTCAAAACATAAAGAGTAAAAAAACCAAAAATAGAAGTAAGAAGCGAATTCTTTAGTTTTTTATTATCTATAAAAATAGACAATATTGCGTTTGGATGAAGTACTCTTTTGACTTCAGTTAACATATTTTTAAAAATAATTGTATATCTTATAACTTTAACTCCACCAGCAGTAGAACCAGTAGTACCCCCTATCAACATAGCTATAAAAACTATCATAACAGCAGTATGTCCCCACTCTTCATAGTTTAAAGTTGCAAATCCAGTAGTAGTTAATACTGAAGCTATAGTAAAAAATGAATGTTTTAAGGACTCACTAAAAGAGATATTGCTAGAAGAGAGATGAACAAGTGTTAGCAGAAAAGAGAGTATCAAAAAGATATATATATAGTACCTAATCTCTTCACTCTTATAACCACTATAATCTCTATGCAAAAACCTCAAATGTGCCAAAAAATTTATACCAGATATTATCATAAAGATAGTAGTAGTCCAAATAATAGCACTATTAGTAAAATAACCCAAAGAACTGTTTTTGGTAGAAAATCCTCCTGTGGATATAGTAGAAAAAGCATGATTGATAGCATCAAACCAGTTCATTCCAAAATATTTGAGCAAAAGCATATCCAAAAGAGTCAAAAAACTATAAATAAGCCATAACATCAAAGCAGTATCTTTGATTTTTGGTGCAATTTTATCTACTGAAATTCCTGTGGACTCTGCTTTGAACATACTAAGGCTTCCAGTAGGGTTTATAATAGAGAGAAGTCCAATCCCAAGTACTATAATACCCATACCACCTAACCAATGAGTTAAACTCCTCAAAAATAGTATCATTTTGGGTAGAGACTCTATCTCTGAAAAGACAGTAGCACCAGTAGTAGTAAATCCACTAATCGATTCAAAAAATGCACTGCTAAAATCTATATTAGTATATAAAACAAAAGGAATAGCACCAGCAACCCCAAGCAAAATCCAAATAAGATTAACTGCTATAATACTCCCTTTGACTTTTAGTGAGATTTCATGCTCTCTTAGAATAAATAAGGCTGTGGCATTAATAGCAAAAAATATAATATCAAAAAGAGCAAACTTTAAAATATCTTCACCATATATTATCCCCACAACAATAGGCATCAAAAAGAAAATCGGTAAAATTGTACCTATTATTGTAATAAATTTAATAATACCTTTTATATCTATTGTTCTAATCATCTTATAACTCTTGATATAACCATTTTTCTAAAAAATCATCATATTGACTCTCGGAAAATAACATAATAGTATCTCCTTCCTCACAATCTACCTCTTTGACATCTTTGACAAACTCATTATCTCTAATGATATGAACTTGTGCTACATCTCTGACTTTTTGTGGTACAGATATAGTTTTATTGATACATTTTGACTCTTCTGAAATTTTTTTACTTAGTGCTATTCCTCTACCTCCACAATATCTCTTTTGAGTGATAAAACTATCTGCATTAATATTTTCCAAAATTGAGTAGTATGTATCTATTTTCTCACCTCTAATTACAATTAAACCCAAAGAGTGCATTAGAGAATAGTACTCTCTATCATTATTTATAGCTATAACTTTATTGATTCCTGCCTTTTTACCCTCTATACATTTGATAATATTATACTCATCATTATTAGTTGAAGCTATCAAAATATCAGCATTATTTAATCCCTCCTCTTTTAGCAGGTGTCCCCAACCATATTTACTATTTAAGACTATTGCCTTACCTTGTAAAATCTCTGTGGCTTCTTCGCACTTATCTAAATCTCTCTCTATAATCTTGACTTCAAACTTTTTATCAAGTAGAACTTTGCTAATCTCTATACCCAACCTATCAGCTCCAAAAACTATACAATTTTTTATCTTTTTTTCATTTGGATTTTGTAGTTCAAAATTTTTATATCTATCTTTGATAATATTTCTATCTCCAAAGATATAGAGCAAATCACCTTTTTTGACTATTTCACTATAACTTGGAATAAAAAACTTTTTATCTCTCTCCAATCCTACAATCAAAACATTATCTTCAAATTCCTTGGAAATTTCTCTAATGTTATAACCTATATAGTCGGGATTATACACTCTAACTGAGAGCATTATCCTATCATTATTAAACTCTTTTATATTGTTTGCATAAGGAAATTCCAAAAGTTTTTTGAGAGTGTTTGCTATATGATAAGATGAAAAGATGCTTTTATAAATATTCAACTTTTGAGATATAGAGCTATTAATAAAAAAATTATTTTTAAGCCTAACTATCTTTTTTTTGATATTTAAAATATCATCTATAATTAAAGAGGCTATAATATTAACCTCATCGGAATTTGTCACTGCGATAAAGTAATCAATATTTTTATTACAGCTTGAATATACAGATGGATTTTCCACATCTCCATTTAATGCCATAACATCCAAATCATCTTGTATTTTTGAGATTGTCTCGGGATTTTTATCTATTATAACAATATTATGATATATAGATAAACTCTTAGCAAGATGATACCCTACTTTACCAGCACCAGCAATAATTATTTCCATAGAACACCTTTAGATATAAATACTAATTGTTGTATTATATCTAAATTTGTATATATTTATTGTATTTAAAATTTAATGTCTATTTTGGTAATAATTCAGCCTTTCCAAAATAGTATCCTTGGGAATAATCAACTCCCAAATCACATAATATATCAAAAATTTTCTCATTTTCTACAAACTCAGCAACAGTCTTTATATTTGCTTTTTTAGCAAAATCGACGATTGTCTCTACCATATTCTTAGCCAATCTATCTTTGTCTATATTTCTAATGAGACTTCCATCTATCTTGATATAGTCTGGTTGATATTGAAGTATTCTAGAGAAATTAGATAGTCCAACCCCAAAATCATCAATAGCAATTTGAACATTATATTTTCTTACCTCTTCTATAAACTCTTTTACTACTTTTGTATCTTTAATGTTTTCATCTTCTGTTAATTCTATTATAATTCGGTGTGCTTGAGATTCGTGTTGTCTTAATAGACCAAAAAATTCCTCTTGAGTTTTTGTCTGCATAATATCGAGTACCGATAAATTTATAGATATAATCATCTGAGTACTATAAAGTGCCTCAAAAGAGTTTTTTAAAACAATAGATGTAATTTGGGAATAATATTTCCCCTGCTTTGCTGAATCCAAAAATAGAGCTGGTGACAAAACTTTGTCATTTGAATCTACCAATCTAACTAAGGACTCATATTTATCTATCTTTTTGGTTTTATTATTGACTATTGGTTGGAAATATGAGACTATATTATATGAGTCTATCGCTTCTCTAAGGAGATTAAACTTTTCAATCTGCTTTATAGCTTCAATCTGCTCTTTTTCTCTAAGTCCATTGGCTATAATAAAATCTTGTTTAATCTTAATAAGCTGTTTAATCCCAGCTTTTGCATCCTCAAAAGCATTTTTACCATATGCAAAGCTCACTAAAATAGATAAATTATGATTAATAGACTCAATATGAATCTTTCCATTATTAATATTATTTCTAAAATTTTTGATATATTGAATAATATCTGATATAGATTTTTCACAATCTTTTAGCTTCTTGGCAAAAGCAAACTCTCCATTATCCAATAGATAGATTTTATCAAAATTCTTTTTACTTGATTGAGATTTAAAAATCTCTTGAGCAAACTCTTTTTCTAGCTCTTCAGTTTTCTCTTTTCCTAGAGAGGATTGAATATAATCAAAATGTTCTATTTTAATAAGTACTATGACATACTCATCTGCCAACTTCAAAAAATCTAAAAGCTGTTTTTTGGGATGAATAATATCACTAATCAAACTTCTAAGTGCTATAAACTCTTCTATCTCTCCATTTTCATCCAAAATAGGTTTTATGGTAGCTTTTACATAATAGAGACCATTATTTTTGGTTTTATTTTTCAAAATTCCTTCCCATGTCTCTTTTTTATCTTTTATAGTTTCCCAAAGCTTTTTAAAAGTCTCACTTGATTCACTTTTTGCTCTAATAATATTATGCTTTTTTCCGATAAGTTCCTCTCTACTATAACCAGAAATCTCACAAAAAGCATCATTTACATAAGTAATAACTCCATTTATATCAGTTTTTGAAATAATTGTACTTTTATCTATAATATTTTTATACTGCTTGAGAATAAATAGCTCTTTTCTCTTCTGCTTTTTTCTCTCTACCTCTTCTATTGCATTTTGAATAGTTATGCTAAACTCTTCTCTATCTATTGGTTTTAGAATATAGCTATAAATATTATATTTGATGCTTTTTAGGAAATACTCTGTATCTGTATAGGCAGATATTATAATAATAGTAATATCCTTATTTACATCTCTTATTTTTTTTATCATATCTATTCCATTGAGTTTTGGCATATCTATATCAGTAATAATCAAGTCAAATCTACTCTCCATAACTTTACTATATCCATCTTCTCCATCCTTTGCCACTGTAACTTTTTCAAAAAATTTTTTTAAAATGGCAGATGTTAACTCTCTCTCTTTTGGATTATCCTCGACATATAAAACCTCTAAACTATTATTTTTTAAAGTATTTGTTGGGTTGTGCATGATTATTTTCTCTCAATAGAATTTGTATTTTTATTAATATTATACAGTTCAAATGTGATTAATCTGTTATCTTATTATAAAATAGCATAATTTTATATGATAAGCTCTTATAGAGTACAAATATGATACCATTTTTTTATTATAAATATAATTGGGATTTTAATATGGGGCTTTTTAATATATTACAGAGTTATTTTGATAAAAGTAGTGCTATTACTATTTTTGTACTATTTATATTATCTATCTATTTGATAATTACGCTTTGGATTTTTATCTATAAATTTTTCTATCTAAAGAAAAAAATAGCTATTGAGGAGAAATCACTCAAAAAATTATATATGGGAAGAACAAAAACCGTTGATAGCAAATCTCTACTTCATCCATATCTAAATAGAGTACTAATACCAAATAGAGCAATATTTACAGTAGCAAAAAACTCAGCAATCAAAAGTGCCACAAGTGGATTAACTGCTCTTTCAATTATAGCTTCAACCTCACCATTTATTGGATTATTTGGAACAGTTGTGGCTATTTTGGAGACTTTTTCATCTTTGGGTACTCAAAAAGGGACAAGTATAGCAATAGTTGCACCTGCTATATCTGAAGCATTAGTAGCAACTGCTGGTGGTATTGCTGTGGCTACATTTGCATACTCTTTTCATCTAATCCTCAAGAGAAAAGCGTATGAGCTTGATGTATTACTTGAAAATCAAGCCGATTTAATTTTATCTCAAAAGGGCTGACATGTATAATTGGGATGAAAATCCAGATTTAAATATTACACCACTTATTGATGTTATGTTGGTTTTAATGGCTATATTTATGATAACTATCCCTGTAATGCAATATCAAGAGCAGATAGAACTTCCAGATGGAAGCAAATCTCTAAAAGCAAATAATGATGAAGCATTATTAGTCGAAATAGATAAAGATTTAACTATTCATTATAATAATCAAAAATATACCATAGATACTTTTCCTGATGCTTTTAGACTAAAAACAGGAGATATAGACAAAAATAGACCCATATATATCAATGCTGACAAAGATATAGCTTATGAGAATGTAATCTATATCTTAAAAGTTGTAAAACAGAGTGGATTTAAGAAGGCATCTTTATTAACGCTATGAATAAATTAATAAGTGGAATAGTAGCTATTGGTATCTATTTTATACTTCTTTTTTTTATTTTAATGTATTACAATATACACAAAATAAAAGCAAAGAACTATGTAGAAAAAAACTCAAATAGAGTCACAGTTACTCTAGTAAATAGTGATACAACCATATTAAATAAAAGTTCAAAAAAATCAACACCTATAAAACCAAATCCGATAACCTCTAATCATAAAAAAGAAAATACTATTCATCACGCCACACCTCACCATATTGCACCACCCAAAAAAGCAAAACACCACTCTACTCCAACCAAAAAAGATATTATAAAAAGAGCCAGAGAAAGAAAAAAAGAGCAAGAACTCAAAAAGAAAAAAGAAGCCCAAAGATTAGCTAGAATCAAAAGAGAACAAGAAGAACTCAAAAAGAAAAAAGAGGCTCAAAGACTAGCCAGAATTAAAAGAGAAGAAGAACTTAAAAAGAAAAAAGAGGCTCAAAGACTAGCTAGAATCAAAAGAGAACAAGAAGAACTCAAAAAGAAAAAAGAAGCTCAAAG
>JAADFE010000130.1 GCA_013153055.1 Campylobacterota bacterium | reverse complement strand
AAGGATGGTTATCAGTTATGAAAAGAACATTTCAACCACATAACACACCAAGAAAAAGAACTCACGGGTTTAGAACAAGAATGAAAACTAAAAACGGAAGAAAAGTTATATCAGCTAGAAGAGCTAAAGGTAGAAAAAGATTAGCCGTATAAAACATTTTAGTAGTATAAAAACTACTAGAGAGTTCAATAGAGTTTACAAGGACTCTAAAGCAGTTCATACATCACAATTTGTACTCTTCTATCAGGCTCATTCAGAGGAGTATAAAATTGGTATTGTCGCTAGTAAAAAAGTTGGTAATGCCGTCTCTCGAAATAGAGCAAAAAGACTACTTCGTGCTCACTTTATAAATCATATTGATAAGTTGGAAACAGGCTATTATGTTTTAGTAGCAAAGCCATCAATACTAGATAGCGATTACCATAAGTTAGCAAAAGTATTTTTTAATGCGTTTAAGCGTTTAAATGCCATAAAACAATGATGTTTTTAAACACTTTTTGATATAATCCAATTACTAAATTTCAAATAAAATTCTTAACTAGTTAATATAATTTAACATAAAAGTAATATATTTTAATAGATAAGAATAAAAGGCAATTTGTAGTGGAACAACAACAAGATTTACAAAAACGACTTCTTTTAGCATTAGTGCTTTCATTCGCGGTATTTATACTATTTAATATGTTTAGTCAAAAGGCACCAAACATAGATAATAATAGTACTAAAACTCAAGTGGCTCAGCAGACGCCTAACTCTATATCAACTCAAACACCAAATGTTACCAAGCAACCCTCTAGTGCTAGTAGTGTATCAACATCTGCAGGAGATGCACCTGTAACAAATATAGAATCTATTGCTACAGTAAAATCAGATAGATTTGTCTATTCTATAGATAAAGCTGGAAGAATAGCTCAAGTAAAGCTTTTAGAGGACAAGTATAAATATAATGGAAAACCTTTGGAGTTATTCAATCCTAAATGGGTTAAACCTCTCGAGATTAGATTTACTAATGAGGCTTTTACAAAAGAGGCTCAACAGACACCATATAGTGCAGATAATGCAAATGTTACTCTTGATCAAGATGGTGAAAAGTTAGTTTTAATTCAAAAATTGAGCTTTACAACTATTACAAAAGTTATTACTTTTTACAAAGATGGTCATTATGATTTAGATATCAAACTATCTAAGCCTGAGCCATATTTTATAACAACAGGACAGAGACCAGATGCAGACCATACTAGATATATGGTTGTTCATGGTGCTATGGTTAGAAATTCAAATGGTACAACAAAAATTATAGAAGATGGTGATGCTGAAGGAGTTCAAAGCTTTCCAAATGCTAAGTTTACAGCCTCTTTTGATAGATACTATACATCTATATTATATGATTTCAAAAATCTTTTAAATGTATCATATGTTACTATAGGAGATGGAAATCCTCTAATGTTTGTAGAGGGTAGAACACCATCTATGACCCTTCATGGATATATAGGACCAAAAGAGTATAATATTCTTCATTCAATAGAGCCAGAACTTACAGAAGCCATAGAGTATGGTTGGTTTACTTTCTTATCAAAACCATTATTTAAAGTATTACATTGGTTAGATAATCATATTGGAAACTGGGGTTGGTCTATTATTATATTGACTTTACTTATTAAATTATTACTATTCCCTCTATCTTATAAGGGTATGATGTCTATGCAAAAGCTCAAAGACCTTTCACCAAAAATGAAGGAGATAAAAGAGAGATATAAAGGTGATTCTCAAAAGATGAACATGAAAATGATGGAGTTGTATAAAAAGCATGGTGCAAATCCAATGGGTGGTTGTCTGCCAATGTTATTACAAATTCCTGTATTTTTTGCTCTATATAGAGTGTTTTTAAATGCTGTTGAGCTTCAAGGGGCTCCTTGGATTTTATGGATAAGAGATTTATCTCAACAAGACCCATATTTTGTATTACCAATTTTGATGGGTGCATCTATGTGGTTTCAACAAAAGATTACACCAAATACTATGACAGACCCAATGCAACAGAAGATATTCCAGTGGTTGCCAGTTGTGATGACTATGTTCTTTTTGACATTCCCAGCAGGTTTGGTTCTATATTGGTTAGTTAACAATATCTTTACTATTGCACAACAGTATGTAATCAATAGAGCATATGAGAAACATAAAGCAGCTCAAAAAATAGAAAATAAGAAATAATATAGAAGGGGGATTTTATAATATGAATATGAAAAGAATTGAAGCTACAACCCTTGAAGAAGCATATAAAAAAGCAGCAAGAGAGTTTGGCTGTTCTATTACAGAGATAAATTATGAGATAGTCCAACATCCAACTAGTGGTGTTATGGGCTTATTTAAAAAGTCTGCTATTATTGTAGCTGCTAGAAAGATATCATTAGATAGTATCAAGTCTGAGCCAGAGATAATAAAAGAAGAGTTACCAAAAGAGAAGCCTCTTGAAAAGGTTGAGACTGCTTCAAATATAGAAGATGCTCATATAGATAATATAGAAGCAAAATCAGAATCTATCAAGGATAAATTGCTTCAAGAACAGGAGAAAGATAAGGTATTAGATAGTTTCTTTGATGGTAATAAAGATACAACTAAATCCCCAAAAGATGATGCTTCTATCTCTGTATTTGATGATGATAGAGACTCTCCTCAAAATAGAGCTACAGCAAAAGAGATTGAGGAGAAATTGATAAATTTGATGAACACAAGTTGTTTTGATATTGATACTGTAGAGGTTGATGTATTTAATAATATAGCTCATATATTTATAGATGGAGAGGATGCTGCACTTCTTATTGGAAAAGAGGGGTATAGATATAATGCTCTATCATATATGTTATTTAATTGGATAAATGCACACTATGGACTATATATTAAGTTAGAAATAGCAGAGTTTATTCAATCGCAAGAGGAGATGATAGAGAACTATCTTAAACCTATTATAGAACATGTAAATGAAAATGGTAGAGGCAAAACAAAGCCTCTTGATGGTATTTTAGTTCAAATAGCATTAGAACAGCTCAGAGCAGAGTTTCCAAATAAGTATGTAGCTATCAAAACAGCAAAAGATAATAGGAAGTTTATTATTATAAATAACTTCAACAATAGTAAAAATGGCTAGTACAATATCAGCTATTGCTACAGCTAGTGGTGTCTCTTCTATATCTATTATTAGAGTTAGTGGAGATATCGCTTTAGATATAGCAAAACAGATTACAAAAAAAGAGCAAATCCAACCTAGAGTTGCTAATCTACTCTCTATATATAACCATAATAATCAACTAATAGACCAAGCCATTGTTATATATTTCAAATCTCCAAAAAGTTTTACAGGTGAAGATATAGTAGAGTTTCAATGTCATGGTGGATTTGTAGTAGCCCAAGAGATATTAGAGACTACTATAGCATATGGAGCTAGGTTGGCTGAAGCTGGAGAGTTTTCTAAGAGAGCATTTTTAAATGGCAAGATAGATTTAACCAAAGCAGAAGCTATAGCAAAATTAATAGAGGCAAAATCTGTAGAGGGAGCCAAGATTTTAGCCAAGCAACTCAAAGGTGATTTAAAAGATTTTATAGATAGTAGCAGAGAAAATCTTCTCCGTGCAACAGCATACTCAGAGGTGATGATAGATTATGCCGAAGAGGATATACCAGATGATATATTAGAGAATATTTTATCTCAACTAGATAGTTTAATTTTACAAATAGAGAAGATATTAGAGGCTTCATATAGAAGAAAAGGTCTAATAGAGGGGTTCAAAGTAGCAATCATTGGTAAACCAAATGTGGGGAAAAGCTCACTTTTAAATGCACTGCTTAGTTATGATAGAGCAATAGTTAGTGATATAGCAGGGACAACTAGAGATACTATAGAGGAGCAGGTAAGAGTAGGTTCTCATATCATTAGATTAGTAGATACAGCAGGTATTAGAGAGGCAGTTGATACTATAGAGCAGATAGGTGTCAAAAAGTCTATGGAGTCTATAGATGATGCCGATGTTATTATCGCTCTCTTTGATAGAAGTGAGCCTTTTGATAGTGAAGATGCTAAAATCATGGAGATAGTAAAAGAGAGTGACAAAGAGGTTATTATCACTTTAAATAAATCAGATTTGCCACCAAAAATAGATATGGAGCAGTTTGATGGGTACTCTACTATAGAGGTGAGTGCAAAACATAATTTTAAGCAACTCACAGATGCTATGAAATCACTTTTTGATACTATAGGCTCAGATGAGGAGCTAATGCTTATCTCCACTAGACAGATAGAGGCTGTGAAAAAGACAAAAGAGTCTATACTAGAAGCTAAAGAGCCACTATTAAATGGTGAGCTTGAGTTTTTCTCATATCATCTTCAAGATGCGATTAAACATCTATCTTCTATATCTACCCCTTATAATTCAGAAGAGATACTTGATAAGATGTTTGGTGAGTTTTGTTTAGGAAAATAGGTTATAATACGAAAAAACAGGAGAATTTTATATGCTTAAGCTTCATAAAAATTTATTTATATCTATTATAGTACTTTTGGGATTATCAGGTTGTGTTGAAAAGAGAGTTATTGTTATCAATGAACCTAGAAACACTCAACCAAGAACTACACACACTAACAATCCTCCTATAAAAGAGGAGATACTAGTTGGAAATAACAGAAATCTAGGAACTAGAATAGATGAAGTTGATGTACCAAAAAATCACCCAACATTAGATATAAAGAGACCAACTAGACAAGAGTCAAGTAGTGGATTGAATGGTCAAACTATAGAGAGAATGCCTTTTCCAGCAGATGAGTATAGACATCTACCTAAAATTGGACGAAATACAATACATGGTAAAGTCTATTTGGAAAATAGTATAAATGATGAAAAGATAATAGGTAAAAATCTAAAATTATACTTAAATCCTGTAACAAGCTATTCAAGACAGTGGTATCAGGATAGCTATCTTGGTGGATATAAGCTGAGTCCAGCAGATAAAAGACTTTTTAATTATCTAAAGTTTACTAATTCTGATAATAATGGTGGATTTAGTTTCTTTGGTGTGCCAAAAGGGGAGTACTATTTAATAGGTAGAATAACTTGTGGAAAAGAGTGTGGATATAGCTCTCCTAAGATTATTCGATTAGTCAAACAGGTTTATATAGATGGTAATACCAATGTAAATTTGACAAAGATTGTTCCTTAGGAACAATCTACGCTTTTGAATAAGCCTCTTCTAGTTTTTGATATAACATATCTGGAGTGATATCACTATTTTTATTTAAAATATTTTGCATAACTACATTATCCTCTTCTCCATTCCACTCTTTTATATATGTTCCCTCTTTATATCCATGGTCTTGACGAAATTTATTTAATATATTTTTACCTATATATAGTTTGTATAGTTCTGGTAGTTTTAGATTTAATTTGGATGACATAGTCAAAAAAGATATAACCAATGCATTGATATCATCTTTGCAAAATAGAGTCTGAATCATACTCTCTACTAATTCTATTTGTTTATAGTTATCTAGTATCTCACCACTTTTTTCTTGGCTAAAGTTCTCAAACTCTGGCATATTGGTAATCATAGAAGCTATATCCTCTATAGAGCCTAGATTTTTGATTTTATATATTCGTAAAGCTTCACTCATAACAAAATGCCATATATCTACTATCTCTATTTTGATATTTTCATAATCAGGCGATGCGTCGATATTTTTCCAATGTTTCCATGGATATGAGTCAACAAGCTCTGCAGCCTCTAGGTATATACATCGTCTCCAATCTATCTTTTTACCATTTTTGGTAATTCCATCTTCCCAATTTAGACCATTGGTTGAGTCATTTAACTCCTGTTGAAGCTTTAACATTTGCGAAATTCTATTCATATTTGACCTTTTTGTTTTTTATTGTGTATTGTATCTTATTAAGCTGAGTTCTTCAAAAATCTCATTTCACTTTTAAGTAATATATCCTTTTACCAATCCAGCTAAATAACCACTAGCAAAAGACCACTGTAGATTATATCCTCCACAAGGACCATCCAAATTCATTATCTCACCACAAAAATAGAGACCTTTTATCTTTTTGCTCTGCATAGTTTTAGGGGCTATCTCCTTTAGTGAAATACCACCACGAGTTATCATTGCCATATCAAATCCATTGTGACCATCTATTGTTAGGGGTGTCCATGCCAATATTTTTATAAGTTTATCAAGAGATACTCCTGATAGTTTACCAAATGTGAGAGTAGGGGAGATATCTACGAGTTTGCACATCTCTATAGCAACCGATTGAGGAAGTAGTAACTTCACAAGCTCTAAAATAGTGAGATTTGGATTTTTTTTCACCTCTTTTTTAAAAAAAGCTCTTATCTGCTCTTGGTTCATACCTTTTGTCATATTGATTAATATTGGAACTTCTGAGTTTTTTGAGAGTAGGGGAGTTATCTCTCTAGCAAAATCCAAAACAACAGGACCTCTAATCCCATTTTTGGTAAATATCAAATCTCCAGTAGCATGAAATTTCTTATATTTTTTTATATCAATATAGATTTTGACTTTGGCTATAGTGTCAGCTGTGCAGTTTGCAACCCATCTCTCTTTGGTTTTTAGAGGTGTCATAGCTGGATATAGCTCTGTGACTGTATGACCTACGGATTTAGCTAGAGTATAACCATCTCCTGTAGTTCCTAGAGTAGGGTAGCCAAGTCCACCAGTAGCCAATATAACAATATCAGCTTCAAAATAGTCTGTTTGGGTCAATATACCCTCTATTTTTGAGTTATTAAATTTTAGCTCTTTTACTTTTTGAGAACAATATACCTCTACACCTAATCTATCCATCTCTTTTTCCAAAGCTTTTATGATAGTAGTAGAGCTATGTCCTATAGGAAAGATACGAAATCCATCAGGAGAGTGGGTTTTTACACCTATATTTTGAAAAAACTCTTGAAGCTTTTTATAATCCATAACTCTTAGGGCATCAGACATAAATCTACCATCTCTTCCAAAAGATTTCATAAACTCATCATTTGAAAGAGTATTACTAAGATTACAACGACCACCACCTGTTGCTTTGAGTTTTGCTCCTATTTTAGGCAGTTTTTCTAATAAAATAACTCTATGATGATTTTTAGATGCTGTTATAGAAGCCATCATTCCTGATGCACCTGCACCTATAACTATGACAGTTTTTTTATCCATTTTTTATTTTTTTGCAATCATTAAAAATACAGAAAATTCTCTATGAGGCTTTTTAATAGTATTGACTGTTTCAAACTGGACATCTCTAAATCCAACCTTTTGGGCTATCTTTTTTAGCTCATCTCTATCAAATCCATAATGAAATACTCCTATATTATCACTATGAAATGTCCCATCTTCTTTATCCAAATCAGCTAAAGCGATAAATCCACCTTTTGGTAGCATATGATACATCTTATTTAACATATCTTTTATATCTTGGATATGGTGCATAGTCATAGAGGACACAATTCCATCAAAATATATATTATCGGGGATATTTTGGGTTAAATCTAGCTCTAGTATCTCAATAAGAGAGTTAAACATATATGCCTTTTCTCTAAATACCTCTAACATGGATTGAGAGTTGTCCAGAGCGGTTACTTTGCCTACATCATTAGATAAAAAGTAGCTAAGCAGACCAGTACCAGCTCCAAAATCCATTATGTGCATATCTTTTGTTAGTTTTATATTTTTTAAAATATAATCTGCAATCGATTTAGCATTTTGAACTCTCCTACTTTTCATATCCCATGATTTTGATTTGTGGGCAAAAATATCTTGATTTGTCATTTTTTTCCTTTTATTTCACTTTTAAGTAATCTAACCTAATCAAAATTATATAAAAAAGCCAATAAGCAAAAGTTGCTAAGAAATTTTTATATTATTCCAAAAATAGTCAACATGTTTTTCAAACATAGTCACCAAAGAGGAGGTTGGTTTTCCATCAATTTTTAGTAAATGTACCTGCATCTGATAAAAGAATAGGGGAGCGAAAAACTCGTTTGCTAACATTATAGGGTCATTATCTCTTATTTTCTCTTTTTGTATCATAATCGAGAATACATCAGAGAGCTTTTTGACATTATTTTGATAAAAAAATTGACTATATGTGTATCGAATTTTACTATTTTTGTATAACTCTTGCATTAAAAGTTTGGATAATGCCTCATTTTTTTTATCAAAACTTATCAATTTAAAAGTAGTGGCTATAGAAAACAGAAAAGATTTACCCGACTCTGCAATATCCTCAATATCACGATTTTCAAAGAGTTTTACCACAGCAGACTCCATTAGAGTGTTTATAAGCGTATCAAGTATATCTTCTTTGTTTCTGAAATGGTTATAGAGTCCACTTTGTGTTATACCAACTATTTTAGCTATATCTCTAACTGTAGTAGCTTTATAACCATTGGTTGAAAAAAGTTTCAAAGATACTTCTAGGATTAACTCTTTTGTACTTTTTTTCATGATAGAACCTTTAGACTTTTTTGTAATATAATATTATACTAATGTACCCTTTTATTTTTGAGAGTAGAGTAATTTTAATTTTATAGAGAATTTATATTATGTTAACCAATAAAAAATAAACAAACCTTTTTAGGCTATTTGCTGAGAAAATATTATTTTGCTTGGGTTAGATTACTTAAAAGTGATTTTTAAATTTTTTGAAAAAAAATAATTTCTATTTTTAATAGATAAATCCAAATAACCAAAGAGGAATAGCATTTCCATAACCAAACTCTATACTATCCAGAGCCAAATAAGCATGGTCTAATCCCTCTATCTGTTTGCTATCTTTTGATTTACCTCCTATCTCTACTATAAACTTATCATCTATGAGAAAATCTCCTTGATTATGATAATGAACTTGATATTTATGCTCAAGCATAGATACAAAAAAACTCTCTCTCAATGCCCCAATATCAGGCTTTGCACAGAGTATTGCAAATAGATTAGGATTGTTTAGTAGAATTTTGTTTGGAACCTGTACGGTTTTATGCCCTTTACTACCTCTAACTAGATGAACCAAGCTTCCTTTTTGCATATACTCAAGATATTTAGATAGCGTTGCCCATACAAC
>JAADFE010000038.1 GCA_013153055.1 Campylobacterota bacterium | reverse complement strand
ATTTTTATCATATGGCTCATTTGAGTCAACTTGACATGTATCAACTCCATCTAACTTATATAGTAGCTTTTCAAATGAGAATTTTTTTGCAAACTCATCATCTATCACTTTTAATAGATGGTTTTTACCTATTATCTCCTCTAGTGAGCGATAACCTAGTTTTGCTAGGATTTCTCTAATATCCTCTGCTATTAGTGTGAAGTAGTTTTTGACCTTTTGGACATTTCCTGTAAATTTGGCTCTAAGTCTCTCATCTTGTGTTGCAACTCCTACTCCACAAGTATTTAGGTGACATACTCTAAACATTCTACAACCTACAGTAACCAATGCAGCTGTTCCAAAGGCATACTCTTCTGCTCCAAATATAGCTGCTTTGATTACATCTAGTCCTGTTTTTAGTCCACCATCAGTCTCTAGTGTAACTTTTTCTCTAAGTCCATTTGCTTTTAGGGAGTTGTGTGCTTCGATAAGTCCAAGCTCCCATGGATTTCCTGCAAATCTGATAGAGCCAATAGGTGCTGCACCTGTTCCTCCATCTCCACCAGAGATGATAATCTTGTCAGCATAACACTTAGCAACTCCAGCCGCGATTGTTCCAACTCCTGATGTTGATACTAGTTTTACAGCCACTTTTGCTTTTGGGTTTATCTGTTTCATATCAAATATAAGTTGAGCCAAATCCTCAATAGAGTATATATCATGGTGTGGTGGTGGTGAGATTAGAGTAACTCCTTGTTTTGTATATCTGAGTTTTGCTATTAGTGGAGTTACTTTTGTTCCTGGTAACTGTCCACCTTCACCTGGTTTTGCACCTTGGGCTACTTTGATTTGTATCTCTTCGGCTGAACGGAGATATTCAGGTGTTACACCAAATCGCCCTGAAGCTATCTGTTTGATTTTGGAGTTTAGTTTTGGATTGTGGAGTCTAGCTTTATCCTCTCCACCCTCACCAGAGTTACTTTTTGCTCCTAGTTCATTCATAGCCATAGCTAAAACTTCATGAGCCTCTTGCGAGATAGAACCCATAGACATAGCTGCTGTTGAAAATCTTTTAAATATGCTATCTAGTGGCTCAACTTCATCTATAGAGATAGGCTCTCTATCGCTTTTTAGCTCATAAAAGTCACGGATAAACTTTTTGTCTCTATTATCTACTAGCTCTTTTAGTTTCTCATATTCACTTTTTGCTCCACTACTAGATGATGCTTGGATAGCGTTTATAGTATCTCGTGAGAAGTCGTGGAACTCTTCGCCTTTTTTGTATTTGTAAAATCCACCTTTGTAGAGTGCTTTTGGTTTGTTTTCAAAAGCTTTTGTAAATGCTCTTGCGTGGTTTGAGTTTATTCTCTCCTCTATATCGCTATACTCTAGTCCACATAGTAGCCCCTGAGAACCTGCAAAACAGTCATCTATAATCTCTTGGCTTAGTCCGATTATGTCAAATAGTTTAGAGTTTCTATAACTAGCTAGAGTAGATATACCCATTTTTGACATAATCTTTAAAATCCCTGCACTAATAGCTCTTCTGGATTTTTTCAATATAGCTTTTACATCATCTTTGTTATCTTCTAGCTCTTCTATAGTATAAAATAGTAGATATGGATGTACAGCAGTAGCTCCATAAGCCAACATCAAAGCAGAAGTATGAGGGTCAAACACCTCACCTGAGGCTACAATAATACTTACAAGATGTCTTAGATTTGAGTCCACAAGCTTTTGATTTAGTCGCCCTAAAATCATAAGCATAGGTATAGCTTTGTTGTTCTCATCAACTCCTCTATCATCTAGGACTATTATTCTAATATCATTTTTTCTTACATCATCTATAATATCATCAACTTTTGAGTATAGACTATCTTTTAAATCATTTTGAAATGTGGTAGAGTAGCTTTTAAACTTATAGGCTGGGTCATAGTTTGAGCTATTTTCATCACCAAACTCTAAAAGTAGTTTAAGCCTTTCCTGAGACATAATAGGTAGAGTAGTTTTTACTCTTTTTGTGTGTTCTTCACTCTCTTGGAGTATATTTACAATCGCCCCAAAGCCTGTATTTAGACTCATGACACTTTTTTCTCTAATAGGGTCAATAGGTGGGTTGGTTACTTGAGCAAATTTTTGTTTGAAAAAGTCACTAAAATTTCTCTGCTCTTTAGAAAAGGCTGCTAGTGGAGTATCATCACCCATAGCTGCTGTGGTCTCTTTGCCCTCTTTTACCATTGGACGGATGACTTCTCTAAGCACTTCAAGAGTATAGTTAAAGTATCTCTGCTTCTCTTTTAGCTCTTTTGTCTCTATAGAGTCAACTTCACCTTCAAACTCATACTCTTGGAGATATTTCATATTTTTGTTTAGCCACTCACCATATGGCATACCCTCTTTGATATAGTCGTTTATCTCACTATTTGTTATTATCTTACCTGTTTTTAGGTCTATACCCATCATCTCACTAGAGTTTAGTTTACCTCTTTGGAGTATCTCTTCATCTGGAGTATCAAGTACACCATACTCTGAAGATATAATTACTCTATTGTCTTTGGTGATAATATACTTTGCAGGTCTTAGACCATTTCTATCTATAACACACCCTATAAATCTACCATTGGTAACACTAACAGCAGCAGGACCATCCCATGGTTCAAATATTGCAGATGAGTACTCATAAAATGCTCTAAGTTCACTATCCATATGAGGTTGGTTGTGCCAAGGAGCAGGGAGTAGTGACCTAACTGATTTGAAAAAGTCTTTGCCATTTACTAATAAAAACTCTAAAAAGTTATCTAAACTAGCAGAGTCACTCATATTATCTTGGATAATAGTTGAAATTCTATCTAGCTCACTATCTGTAAAGACTTCTGATTTCATAGAGCTTCTCTTGATGGTTACATTAAATCTGTTGGCTGTAACTGAGTTTATCTCTCCATTATGTGCTATAGCTCTAAATGGTTGAGCTAGTCTCCACTCAGGTAGTGTATTGGTTGAGAACCTTTGATGAAATAGAGCAAAAGAGATTTTAAAATCCTCATTTTGTAAATCTTTGTAAAACTTATCTATATGAGTTGGCATCACTAACCCTTTATAAGAGATAGTTGAGCTAGAAAAAGAGGCTATATAGAAGTTATCTTTATTTTTTAGGGCATGTTCTACCTCTTTTCTTGTTAGATAGAGCATAGCTTCAAATCTCTTATATGACATAATAGAGTTTGGAGTTACAAAAATCTGTGTGATATTTGGTAGTCTATCTAGTGCATATTCTCCGAGTGCATCTGTATCTATAGGCACCTCTCTTCTCATAATGATTTTTAAATCATTGTCATCACAATATTTTTCAAAAACTTCAAAATCTTTTTCATCTTTGTTAAAGACCATAGCAACAGCATACTGTTGAGGTAGTAGTACACCATTTTTTTGAGCCTCTTTTTTCATAAATGAGTGAGGCATAGAGAGTAAAAGCCCCGAACCATCTCCACTTTTACCATCAGCAGCAATAGCCCCACGGTGCATCATTCGTGAGAGTGATTTGATTGCATCTTCTAAGTTTTTGTGAGATGGTTTGTTATCTATAGAAGCCAACAGACCAAAACCACAATTATCTTTAAACGAAGTAAAAAGATTTTTCATAAACCAACCTTTATTTAAAATATGATAGGGTATATCCCCTATTTAAAATTGGATTGATACTATCTAAAGAATAATTAAGAAATGATAAACTAATGCAAGGATTTATTCTTAATATAAGAAAAGCAAAAAATGAAGATATTATTGTTACTGTTCTTAGCAATTCCAAGGTTGAGAGTTACTGGAGATTTTTTGGAGCTAGGCACTCTATACTTCAAGTTGGTAATTTGATTGATTTTGAGGTACATGAGTCAAAAAATGGTTTTATGCCACAACTTAGAAGAGTATCACATATTAGTTTTCCTTGGATTTTCTCTAAAAATCATCTAGCTATTTGGCAAAATTTTATCAAGCTATTTGAGCCACATCTAAAAGAGGCTACTGATATCGAGCCATTTTATTTTGATTTGTTATTGAGTGTAGCAAACAAGTGGCACAGACAAAATCCCAAAAGATTAGCAGTCGAAGCATATTTGGAGATTTTGAGTTATGAGGGGAGACTGTATGATAATGGTTTTTGTTATATATGTGAGGATATTTTAGATGAGCAGATAGGGCTTATGAGAGCTTTTATCCCTGCTCATACTACATGTATATATAGCTATCCATATGACAAAAAGCAGATATTTGAGCTTTTTAATACAAAGAGTACTATTCATATGAATGATGAGGTTGTTAATAATCTATTCTCTATATTGCTTAAAGGATTTTAGCTTCTAATTAGTGTTAAAATAAATCCATTTAGATATATAAATATAATACTCAAAACTCCCATAGCCACTATAAAATATATACTTTTTTTGGATTTGATAATCTTTAAAAACCTATCAAATCCAACCTCTTTAATTGTGAGTATAAATAGAGTCCATCCTCCTATACTCCCAGCTAGTGCCAATCCCATAGCACCCATAGGTTTTATAAGAATTAAAGAGGTAATAATATTAACCACTAGTGCTATAGTGGCTATTTTGGCTGCTTTGCTATGACGATGTGAAGCGTATAAAAACATAGAGAATAGTTTAGCAAAACCATAAGGCATAAGCCCTATCATATACATAGTGAGGACATTTACTGTCTGTAATGTCTCTTGTTGAGTAAATGCACCTCTCTCAAATAAAAGCCAAACAATAGGTTCAGCTAATACCACTCCACCCACAACTGATATACCAAGCAGAAATGCCAAAAGCCAAAAGGCACGGCTTAAATTGCTATATGCTTCTTTTTCATCGCCTCTATTCAGGGCTTTGGAGATAGATGGGAAAAGTGCCGTAGCAGTTGCTATAGCTATAATACCAAGTGGAAGTTGAAATACTCTATTGGCATAAAATAGATATGAGACTGAACCTGTAATTAAAAATGAGGCTAAAAATGTATCCAAAAATGATGAGATTTGAGGTGCAGAGTTACCCCAAACAGATGGTATAAATAGTTTTATAAACTTTTTCTCTTCCTCTTTTATATCTTTTTTATCTCTATATTTCCAGCCTCCTATTAGGAGTTTGTGTAGCTTGAAATGTTTGAGTGCAATTAGATGAGTGATAACTTGTAAAAATCCACCGATAACGACACTAAAGCTTAGTGCATATACAATAGTTTTTGGTTCATGGTGCATAAAAATAAGCATAGCAGTTATCATAGATAGATTAAGCAAAGCTGTTGATAGAGCTGTGGTAGCAAAATGTTCTTTGTATTGAAGCAGGGTTGCCATAAATGTTACTATAAATATAAAGTCCAGATACCAAAAATTGATAGCTGTAAATGGTGCTGTAGCCTCTATTTTATCACTACTCCATCCCCAAGCCAATAGTTTTGTAACAATCTCAGGAAACAGAGTAATAGTTAGAGAGATTAAAAATATAAAGAGCATAAATCTCAAAAATATAGCTGTAGCAAATACCCCTTTGTGTTTAGAAGCTACAAATGAGGGCATAAAGGCTTGTGTGAATGCACCTTCGGCAAATATGCGTCTAAATAGGTTAGGAAGCTTAAAAGCGATAAAAAACATATCAGTATATATAGAAGCTCCCAAAGCTGAAGCCATAAGCACATCTCTAGTCAATCCTGTTATACGAGAAAATAGAATACCAAAGCTGTTTGTAAATATAGATTTTAATTTCATGGGTCTCTTTTTTGGTTATAATTTTATCCAAAGTATAAATAGGAATAGTTTATGATAGTAGGATTAGAAGGAATAGTAGAGAAAAAAGAGCCAACTTTTGTGCATTTGAATATAGGTGGAGTGATTTATGAGGTCAATATATCTATCAATACATCCAATAGTATCAAGGATAAAAGAGTAAAACTGCTCATAACACAGATAATTAGAGAGGATGCTAATCTACTTTTTGGGTTTATAGAAGCAAATGAGAAAAAGATGTTTGATACACTTATCAAAATCAATGGAGTAGGTCCAAAGGTTGCTATGGCTACATGCTCTACATTTGTTCCTGCTACTTTTGCTAGAGTAGTTACCAATAAAGATGTAGGATTACTCAAAAGAGTACCGGGTATTGGACCAAAAGCAGCTAGTAGGATTTTGGTTGAGTTGGCTGATTTTATTGTTGATGGTGATAGTGATGAGGTTATAGATAGTAGTATGAATGATGCTATCTTAGCATTAGAGAGTTTAGGATTTAAAAAAGAGCAAATCAAAAAAGCACTAAGTGGTGCAACTGGTGATGTAAGTACTTTGGTTAAACATGGACTTAAGAAGTTGCAAAGGTTATAGCAACAAATATTACACGAATTTTTATTAAAATAGATAGAATTGAACACAAAGGATATTAGATGCTAAAAGTTCTGATGATTGTATCTATTTTTGCTATGATACTATCTGCTGATAGTGCTAAATTGGGCGTACATATTAATAATGGAGAGAAAAAAGCTAAAATAGTTAAGCATAAAAAATCTTCAAAAATTAAAAAATTTAGAAAAGACCATCATCGATATGATAAACGATATCGAGATTTTGATTATGATAGATATGGATATTATAATGATGATGGGTTCTATTTTGGTTTTTTTGATAGGAGAGGGTATTTTTTCAATAATATATATTTTGAGTATAATGCTAGATATACATATAATGATAGATTATATAGAAGAGGTTATTTCGAGCCTCGTCGTCATCACTATAGAGAGTATAGATACCATAGAGATAATGATTGGAATAGAGTACACTCATATAGAGAACCAAATGTAGTTGTTTATGGAAACTATTATGAGAGTAGTGAACCTAGATATTATCGCAGAGATAGAGGATATGTTCGTGATTATCGTTTTTCTGAAGATAGACGACGAGATAGCTATAGAAGAGACCATGCTTATCGAAGTTCTTCTCATCGTTATGATAATGATTACAGGAGAGACTCTTATGCTTCAGATTATCGTAGAAGTACTAACCGAGATAGAGGACGAGTAGTCAATCATAGATTTTCAACAAGTAGTTCAAGTAGTAGAAACTCTGGGTATATTAGAGATAAAAAATCTAAAAGTAATGGAAGATTAAGTATTACAAAATAGTTTAAGATTAATTTAAGTATATATAGTATATTTTATTTCAAAAACAGGAATAAAATATATGTTAGTAAAAGAGATAAAAGAGTATAAAAACATAAAAGAAAAAGCAAGAACTTATTTATGTTATATTATGGGTAGTAATATATCATATAGTTCAGGAGAAGGAAGTTTAGAGACTCTTTTGCAAAATTTGGATATGTTAAAACATGCTATTCCAAAGAGTGAGGTTGTCTATGCACTTGATGCAAATGGTAGGCAGATTACTGATAATATCTCTCAATATCCAAAATTAAATGGTATCAATAAAGGAAAAGATAAGAGTAATCGCTCCTACTACTATAATACAGTTAAACATCATAGATGTGAAATTTCAGACCCATATCCATCTATAGCCAGTGGTCATCTAATAGTAACTGCTAGTTTTCCTATTTATGATATTAATGATAATCTTTTAGTCATTATCTGTGTGGAGATTAGTTTAAAAAATATACTTAGGATAATACATCCTAGCTCAGTCGATTCTATATTTGGTAGTGGTAGTAAAATTGTATATACTATATTCTCTTTGGCTTTATTTTTTGTAGCTATGCTTCTATTTTTGAAAGGTATTATAAGTTTTGTAGGGTATGGTTTGGACTTTCATAAGGTAGAGATAAATGATATGTTTAAATCTACTATTTTATTAACTCTATCTTTGGCTATAGTTGATTTGGTCAAGGCTATTTTTGAAGAGGAAGTTCTAGGTAAAGAGAGAAAAGAGGGAACAGGTGATAGTCATCAGACTATGGTTCGATTTTTAGGTTCTATTATTATTGCTCTATCTATTGAGGCTTTGATGTTGGTATTTAAGTTTGCTCTCAATGACCCTAGTCAGCTTTTGTATGCTGTTTATTTGATTGTTGGAGTAACTACTCTAATTATCGGACTCTCTTATTATATTAAAGTAAGCTATAAGGATAAATAGAGAGTTTAACTCTCTATTCCATAAAGTCTCAATAGACTCTCTACTTTAGCATCTCTACCTAACCATTTTTTATATAATATATTCATATCTTCTGAACTTCCTCTACTGAGTATAAAGTTATAGTATCCATCAGCTTTCTCTTGATTGAAACTACCATTACTATCTAAACACTCAAAAAAAGCATCAGCACTTAACACTTCAGCCCATTTGTAGCTATAGTATCCTGCGGCGTATCCACCTGAGAATATATGTCCAAATCCATTTTGAAATCTATTATAGCTTGGTACTTTGAGCAGAGATGTCTCTTTTCTAATATCATCTAATAACTCTTGAACTTCATCTCCTTGGTATAGCTTTTGATGTAGTAGTATATCAAATAGAGAAAACTCAACCTGTCTTAGTATTCCTAGTGCTGATTGAAAGTTTTTGCTATCTTTTATCTTATCTAGTAGCTCATCACTCATAGGCTCACCACTCTCATAATGGTATGCAAATTTTTTGAGTATCTCTTTTTCATAAGCAAAATTTTCCAAGAATTGAGATGGAAACTCTACTACATCCCATGCTGTTCCATTAACTCCAGAGACAGAATGTTCGTGACATTTTGAGAATAGATGATGAATACCATGACCCATCTCATGAAATAGTGTTACTACATCATTATGTCTTAATAGGCTAGGAGTAGTCTTGGTAGATGCAGGAAAATTACATACAATAAATACAGCAGGTAGATGTTGTTGATTTTTTGTATCTATAAAGTGAGTTTGCCAGTTGTGCATCCATGCACCACCTCTTTTATCTTTTCTAGCTTCTAGGTCAAAATATACTCTTCCTGATAGTTTGCTATCTTTGTAGATATCAAATACTTTGGCTCTACTATCCCAAGTAGGAGTTGATGCTGGTTTAAATTCTACTTTAAATAGAGTAGATACAATATCTAGCATACCATTTAGAACTTTTGATTGTTCAAAGTATGGTTTTGTCATATTCTCATCAAAATCAAATTTAGCTTTTTTGAGCTTTTCACTATAGTATGCTACATCAAATGGTTGTAGGTTTTGAATATTATATTCATCAAAAGCAAAAGCTTTTAACTCATCTAACTCTTTTATTGCTTGTGGTTTAGCTAATTTTGCCAATCTATTTAAAAACTCAATAACCTCTGTAGCAGATGGTGCATCTTTTGTCTCTATAGATAAATCTGTATAGTTTTCAAATCCTAATAGTTTAGCTTTTTTATCTCTGAGAGATAATATCTCATCTATTATTTGAGCATTTTGAGGGGCTCTAGTGGAGTATGCTCTATATAGCTCTTCTCTATATGCACGATTGATACCATATGTCATATATGCTAAATAGCTAGGGATTTGTAGAGTGAATTTATATACAGATTTACCATCTATTGTAGTTTTGGCTAACTCTAAATCACTATCTGGTATGCCTACTACATCTTTTTCATCTTTTATAATTAGCTCATATGCGTTATTGGCATCTAGTAGGTTTTGAGAAAATTTATTGGATAGTTCGCTTAGTTTTATATTTATCTTTTCAAGCTCTTTTTTCTCTTTTGTTGGTAACTCTGCACCTGAGAGTATAAACTCTTTTATATTGTTCTCTATAACCTTTTTCTCTTCTAGTTCATTGGAGGTTATATTTTTGATTTTTTCAAATAGTTTTTCATTTTGTGTTATTTGACTATCAAATTTTGATAGTTGTGGTAGTGACTCTTCATAGGCTTTTTGGGTCTCTTTGGAGTTTTTGACACTATTTAGATGTGATAGTGGAGTAAAAAACAGCTCTAGTTCATTATCCAAATCTTGCATAGGTTTTAGTACCTCTTTGTAGCTATTTTTATCACTATCTGTAATACTCTTTATATCTTTTAGTTGTCTATCTAGTAACTCTTTTAATTTTTGGGGAAACTCTTTTATATTATCTATTTTGAAATCTTCTAGTTGCATATCTATCCTCTATTAAATCTCTTGTATAAATTAGGAACCGATGGCTTTAGCCTCGTTTTTTCGGGTCTAAACACTCCGTTTCCTCTTTTACAAGGACTCTATTCTATTTTGTGGGATTATATCAAAAAAATTAAAAATTTGATATAATTTTACAAAAAGGATTGTGATGCCATTTTCAAACCTAATGCTATCTCAAAAATTGCAAAAGACTATACAAGCATTGGGATATACTAAACCCACACCGATACAACAACAAGCCATACCAGCGCTAAGAGAGAGTAGAGATATATTAGCAATATCTCAAACAGGAACGGGTAAGAGTGCTTCATTTATTTTACCTATGCTTGAAAATCTACCACAAAGAGAGGAAAAAAGAGTTGGAGATGATAGGTATAAGATAGATGCTCTAATTTTAGCACCAACTAGAGAGCTTGTTATTCAAATTCATAAAAGTATAGAGAGATACTCAGTGGAGTTTACTCATAAATCAGTAGCTCTATATGGAGGTGTTAGGCTTGGTGGTCAGATAAAAGATATTCGTGCAGGTGCAAATATTGCAGTGGCTACTCCTGCTAGATTATTAGAACATTTAAAAAATAGAACTATAAATCTATCTATGGTCAAGATAGTAGTTATAGATGAGGCTGATAGGCTTTTAGAGATGGGATTTATAGATGATATAAAAGCTATAGTTTCTAAATTGCCATCAAAGAGACAAAGTGCTATGTTCTCTGCTACTTTTCCAAACTCTATTATGAGTTTGGCTAAATCATTGCTGAAAAACCCTATAACTATAAAGATAGAGGGAGATATATCAGCCAAAGAGATTAAACAGAGTGCTTACTATATTAATGAGGAGCAGAAATCACAATTTTTAATCTCTATATTAAAAGAGAAAAAACTAAAACAGACTCTGGTTTTTGTCAATACTAAAAGAGTTGCTGATATTTTAGTGGAGAAGTTGAAATTAGAGGGTATAAATGCAACTGCCATTCATGGAGACAAGAGTCAGAATATAAGAAATCAGACTCTATTAGAGTTTAAAAATGGTGAGATAGATGTATTAATAGCCACAGATGTAGTAGCTAGAGGTATAGATATCAAATCTCTGCCATTGGTTATAAATTTTGAATTGCCTATAAAAAATGAGGAGTATATACACCGTATAGGACGAACTGGTAGAGCAAAAGAGAGTGGAGAGGCTATATCTCTAATCTCAGCTATGGAGATGGAGCAGTTTTCTAGTTTAGAAAAATTATTAGATATAACTATTCCTACTATAACAACTGATGGTTTTAATCCAAATATTAAACAAAAAAGAAAAAAGAGTAGCAAAAATATAGATGATAAGAGTGAAAAATTAAAAAAAGCAAAGGAGTTAGCTCAAAAAATGATGCAAAATAGTAGTAAAAATAAAAAAAGTGAAAAAAAATCCAATTATAAAACCCCGAGAAATAGGCGTCACTTCTAAAATTGTGAAAGAAATTAAATATTTTTATTCTAATTAAGAGTAATTTTATCCGATTTAGATATAATTACACCATATCTTAAGTATGTGATGAGAAATTATTTCCCATTCCTCCTTTTAAATTGATAAATAACTAGATAAGTCGTACTCCTCCCCTATTATAGTACATTAGTCGTTCTCATCAATACTTAAGATTAATAACTCCTTGGATATAATTCTTAAAAAAAACGGACAGAATATGCATTGGTTCCAGTTTGATAGACGAATACTTCAACAATTTAATTTTATATTGATATTACAACTTATTCCGATATTTGTATTTTCATCATATTTGGTATATGAGATAAAACCATCACTTTTTAATAAACAGATGATATATTATGGGCTTTCTGCTGGTGTATTTTTTGTGGCGTTCTTAATCCCTTGGCGTAAATATCAGTGGCTTATCCCTATATCTTATTGGTTTAATCTACTGTTATTGCTTAGTGTTGATTTTTTTGGTAAAAAGATATTAGGTGCTAGGAGATGGATTGAGATACCATTTACACATATGACAATTCAGCCATCTGAATTTATCAAGATTACAGTTTTATTGATGCTTGGTTATCTGATAGTTCGTAATCCTCCACCAAAAATGGGTTATGATTTAAAAATGTTTGCAAAATTATCAGCTTATATTTTAATTCCTTTTGTATTAATAGCCAAAGAGCCAGATTTAGGAACTGCTTTGGTTCTTCTTTTGACTGGGTTTGGTGTGCTGTTTATTGTAGGTGTTCAGATGCGTATATGGGTTTCACTTTTGCTTATTATTAGTTTATCGGCACCTATACTCTATACACATGGTCTAAAGCCATATCAAAAACAAAGAATTGCAAACTTTTTAGGGAAACCAAGTTATCATGTTCATCAATCAATCATCGCTATAGGTTCAGGTGGTATGAATGGACAAGATAAAGAGAATGCAACACAAACTCAGCTTAAATTTTTGCCTGTTTCATCTACAGATTTTATCTTTGCATACCTAGGTGAAAGATTTGGATTTAAAGGAATGGTTACAGTTATTGTTTTATATGCCATGTTGATACTTCACCTTTTACATATAGCTATGAGTAATGTCAAGGATTATTTTGTAAAAGTTTTTGCTTCAGGTATTGCGTTTTTGTTTTTTATATATATGGGAGTTAATATCTCTATGACCATGGGATTGGCTCCTGTAGTGGGTCTTCCACTGCCAATGTTTAGCCACGGAGGCACTTCTTTTATAATTTTTGCAATTCTTTTTGGAATTTTGGAGAATTTACTTGCTTTTCGTTTTTATTTTATGTATAATACCGACTCGAAAATAACGATGATGAGGAATAAACCTTATCCTTTAAAAGATGTTTAGTCTTTTATTTATTTTCAACAGATGGGTCTTTAGCTCAGCTGGTTAGAGCACTCGGCTCATAACCGAGTGGTCCGGGGTTCGAGTCCCCGAGGACCCACCATCTTCAATTTAATCTAATATAAATTCTGCTACTATATTTCTATGATAAAAAAAATATTAACAATTTCACTATTATTAACAACAACTGTTTGGAGTGCATTCAATGCTGATATATCTCCTATAGACTCTAATATCAAAAGTAGAATGGTTAGAGGGAACTCTTGGCATGAGGGGTGTCCTGTGCTTTTGAAAAATTTGCGTTATTTACAGCTGAAATATCATGATTTTCAAGGGCGAGATAGAGTAGGGGAGATGATAGTTCACAAAGATATAGCATGGGATGTGGTATATATTATGGAGGAGCTTTATAATATAGGTTATCCTATCAAACAGATGAGGTTAGTTAGTGATTTTGGTGGTAATGATTGGAAATCGATAGAGGCTGATAATACCTCTGCTTTTAACTGTAGAAAAGCAACTGGTTCTAAAAAGTGGTCAAATCACGCTTATGGAAAAGCCATAGATATAAATCCTATTGAAAATCCTTATATATCAAGACGAGGTCATATTTCACACAAAAAATCTCTAAAATATAGAAAACGAATACACTATGGATATAAAACTCCATCAGATATAGCTACTCTTTTATCTTATGACAAGGCTGTTTTGATTTTTAAAAAGTATGGCTTTAGGTGGGGTGGGGATTGGAAATATACCAAAGATTATCAACATTTTGATAAAAGATAGATAGATGAAAGCTATAATAAATGCCAAGATTATTACAGATAGTGAAGTTTTAAGAGGATACAATCTACTATTTAGCCAAAAGATAATAACTATAACCAAAGATTTACCTATATGGGCAGAGGTTATTGATGCAAAAGGGGCATATCTGAGTGCTGGATTTATAGATATACATATACATGGTTTAGGTGGTGCTGATATTATGGATGCAACTCCAGAGGCTATAGATATAGTCTCAAAATCTCTTTTGCAAACAGGTACTACCTCTTTTTTGGCTACTACTATGACAATGTCATCTCATGATATCAAAAAAGCTCTCTTGAATATACAAACAGATGGTGGTTTTGTCTCAGGTGCTAAAATATTAGGTGTACACCTAGAGGGACCATTTATCAATCCCAATAAAAAAGGGGCTCAAAATGCAAAATATATTCAAAAACCAAATTTTGAATTAATCAAAGATTATATAGATATAATCAAACTTATAACTATAGCACCAGAGGTTGATGGAGCTAGAGAGTTTATAACTCATCTACATAGAGAGTATCCCCATATCATTTTGAGCATAGGTCATAGTGATGCTACCTATATAGAGAGTTTGGAGAGTTTTTCGTGGGGGGTTACTCATGCTACACATCTATTTAATGCTATGACTCCTCTACACCATAGAGAACCTGGTGTTGTTGGAGCAGTTTTGGGTAGTGATAGTGTTAGTTGTGAGATTATAGCTGATAATATTCATATTCATCCATCATTTTATAGTCTGATATCCAAACTAAAACCTCAACAGCTACTGCTAATAACAGATTCAATGAGAGCTGGATGTATGAAAAATGGGGAGTATATTTTAGGTGGGCAAAAGGTTATAGTCAATAATGGAAAAGCATCGCTAGATGATGGAACTATAGCAGGTAGTGTTTTGAAGCTTAATGAGGCTTTGAGAAATTTTTATAGATATAGTGATATTGAGTTGCCTCAGCTTCTCAATATGGTGACGGCTGTTCCTGCTAAAAAATTGGGTTTAAAACTAGGTGAGCTTAGAGAGAGTTATCCTGCTGATATAGTTCTGTTTGATAGTGAGTTTAATATTTTGAAAACTTTTATAGATGGCAAATTAAAATTTAGTAAAAAATATTGATTGATATTTAAAATAGTTTGATTGTATGTTTTGATTTCTTAATATCTTATTAAATTTTATCTCTCTTTTAGAAAAGCCTATTTTACTTATTAATGTTTAAGTTTTCGTATTATACCATTGAGTAAAGGGTATATTATGGGAACACATAAGTATAATAACAAAATATTAGATGTTAGAAAAGATAGACTCGATTTAAGAGATAGAGCCTATATGCCTATACTAAAATATCTTCCGAAATCTTATCCTGATTTTGATAATATAGAGCTGATAATCAAGTGTTATAAGTTTACAGATATGATTTTAGACCAAGGTAGAGATGGTGCGTGTACAGGTTATGCTTTGGCTACAGTTATCAATTATCTCTTTTGGAAAAAACTAATTAGTGAAAACTATGAAGAGTTTTTGGAAAATCCTTTAGGATTTAATATCAAAAAAGTAAGTCCAAAAATGCTTTTTAATCTAGCACGAATATATGATGAGTGGGATGGAGAGGATTATGAGGGGTCTTCATGTCGTGGTGCTATGAAGGGGTGGCATAAACATGGTGTTTGTCAAGAGAAACTATGGGAGTTCTCAAGAGATGAGCCAAAAGATGGTTGGCAACTTGATGCTATAGAACAGCCTCTTGGTGCATATTATAGGGTAAACAAAGACTCCATAGTGGATATGCAATCGGCTATATGTGAAGTGGGTGCTATATATGTATCAGCTAATATTCATGATGGTTGGTGGGAGTTAAAGGATATAGAAAAGAGAGATATAAAAGATGTAAATATCGATGTACCATATATACCATATCACTCATTTCCTGTTGGGAGTCATGCTTTTGTAATAGTTGGTTATACTAGATATGGATTTATTATACAAAACTCATGGGGAGTTGGTTGGGGTAATAGTGGTTTTGCTATTTTGAGTTATAAAGATTGGTTAGAGCATGGTATGGATGCTTGGGTTGCTGTAGTTGGGGTACCTATAGATATTGATATCTCACCTGATACATACTCCAATCTCTCTCTAAATGTTAAATGCAATGAGGTTATAGAGGGAACAAAAACCATAAAAAAAGCATTAACTTATAAATACTCTAACCCTGAACTACGACCGACATCAGAGGAGGTTGCATATAAACATACTTTAGTTATAAATAATTATGGTAGAGCCAAACATACGGTGATATATACATCTTCTGTTGATAAATCAACTCGCATAATATCTTATGATAATATCAAAAAATATATGGAGAGTAAATCAGGAGATAAAAGAGTAGTTATATATGCTTTGGGTGGATTTAAAGATGAAAAAGAGTATATCTCCAAAATAAGAGTGATGATACCATATTTTTTGAAAAATGGTATCTATCCTATATTTTTAATATGGCAAGATAGTTATGTAGAGGCTATTATAAACTCTATAAATGATGAGTATGGAGATATAGAGATAAAGACTCATGATGAGAGAGATGCACTCAATCGAGCTATAGAGAACTATGCTAGAAAAATATCAACTAGAGCCATATGGTCAGAGATAAAAGAGAAATCAAACAATGCCAACAAAAAAAGGATTTTTGGTTTCAAAGAGGGAACTAGAGTACCTGTGAGTGGTGCATTATATGTTTTGACAAATAATCTTGAGAAGTTGCAAAAAGAGGATGGATTTGAGTTTGATATAAATGTAATAGCACATTCAGCAGGTTCACAACTCATTGCTACAAGTTGGCTCAAAGAGTTGGCAAAGAGAGGAATGAGATTAAACTCTATGCATCTACTCTCTCCTACAATATCTATACAAGATTGCAATATCTATATCAAATATGCTATAGAAAAATCAGTTTTAAAGATGAGTGATATCTATATCTATATGTTGGATAGAGATATAGAGTTGAGTGATAATGTAGGTAAGTATGGTAAATCTATATTATATTTAATCAGTAGGGCTTTAGACCATCTTCATAAAACTCCTCTACTTGGTCTGCAGGACTCTTGGATTATTGAAAATACAGAAAGAGAAGATGGTGTTTTTAATACTCAACAACTAAATCAGGTGAAAAAGTGGTTTAATAGAGCTATAAATTCAGATGATATATGCAATCTATACTTTATGACCAAAGAGGACAATATACAACTCAAGCGTTCTTTAAATAATGATTTTGTCAAATTAAGTAATCAAAATTTAGATAGTAGTATATTTATTTTAGATAGGATTTTGAAGTATATTACTACAGGTAGTGTGGATGGAGAGTTAAAATATCCTATTGAAAATTTGTGTTAAAAGTAAATTTAGATAAAATACATCTAAAATAAATTTTAAGGTTAATATATAATGAAAGTAGTAGTAATACAAGGTCCAAATCTCAATATGTTGGGTCATAGAGAACAGAGTATCTATGGACCAATGAAATTAGAAGATATTCATAATCAAATGAGAGCTTTTGCAGAGCAAAATGGTATAGAGATTGAGTTTTTTCAGAGTAACTTAGAGGGTGAGATTGTAGATAGAATTCAAGAGTGTTTGGGTGAAGCTGATGGTATTATTATCAATCCAGCAGCATATACACACACATCTATTGCTATTCGTGATGCAATTTCAGCAGTACAAATTCCAACAGTTGAAGTTCATCTATCAAATGTATATGCTAGAGAAGAGTTTAGACAAAAATCTCTAACAGCTCCTGTATGTGCAGGTCAGATTGCAGGTTTTGGTCCATTTAGTTATCATATGGCTATGATTGCTATAGTTCAGATTATGAATGAAGTAAAAGCTATGAGAGAAGCACAACAGGCTCAACAAGCACAACAAGCTCTACAAAACAACTAATCAAATAGGGGTAACTCCCCTCCCTCAAAAGGTAATCCACCTATGAACTATATTATAAAAAATGAAAATGCACTATATTATGAGTGTGGTTATAGTTGTGATAATGCACTATTTATCAAACTAGGAAGTGAAAGTTTTTTTTTAACAGATAGCAGATATCAACAAGAAGCAAAAGAGAGTATCAAAAATGCAACTGTTATAATCAAAAGAGACTTATATAAAAAAGCTAATAAAATTATAAAAAAATCAAAAATTAAAAAGCTAATATATGACCCAAAAGAGTGGAGTATATTTGCTTTTAATAGAGTTACACAAGGTTTGGATATCAAGTTTAAACCACAACCAGACTTTTCACACAAAAAGAGGATTATCAAAACATCCCAAGAGATTGAACTCCTAAAAAAGGCTGTTCAGCTAGGGGCAGACTCTTTTGATAGATTTGCATATATAATCAACAAATATGGTTTTGGCAAAGATGAGTATGAACTCACCTATTTAGCAAAATCAGCACTATCAAAATATGGCAAGAGAGATTTATCTTTTGAGCCTATTGTGGCTATAAATGCCAATGCCTCTAAACCTCATGCTATGCCAACAAAACAGATTTTGGAAAAAGATGATTTATTATTAGTTGATGCTGGATTGAAATATAAAAGATACTGTTCAGATAGGACGAGAACAGTCTCAGCTATAGATAGTTTTGGTTTCTCTACTGAACAGAAATTTAAAACCAAAAAGATACAAAAAGCATATGATACAGTCCTAAAAGCTCATGATAATGCTATAGAAAAAGCTAGAAGTGGTATGGTAGCTAAAGAGATAGATGCACTCACTAGAGATATCATAACCAAAGCTGGTTTTGGAAAGTACTATATTCACTCAACAGGACATGGAGTAGGGCTTGATATTCATGAGATGCCATATATCTCATCAAAATCAGAGACTATTATAGAAGATGGTATGGTGTATACTATTGAACCTGGTATATATATACCTAATGAGTTTGGTATTCGTATAGAGGATATGGTTACTATGGTAGATGGTAAGGCTGTTGTACTATAAATGATACATTTAGATAAAGTTATCAATAATTTTTCTCTATAAATTTGTTTTTTATCATTTATAAGATATAGTGATATATATTAAAATAGAGTAGGAAAGCCGTATGACATTTGAAAATCAATTTGAGTTAGAGATTAGAGCCTTTTTCTTTAATGCCGATACAGACTATTTACCATATTATAAAAATTTCTCTTTTGTTATAGATAAAACTAAAGATATAACACTAAAAGAGATACTTCAAATGATAAAAGAGAAAAATAGAAGTTTCTCTTATCCTGAAAAAGATTTACTTTTTAGAGTCAATGATTTAGTAGTTACAGGAGATGAAAAGTTGTCTACTGTAGTAGATAGATTAGGGACTAAATTAGTAATTGACCCAGTATTAGAGTATCGTTCAGATAATGGATTAGTGATAAATAATCATGATTTTATGCACCAGTTTAGAAGAGTTTTGGGTCACTATGCCTCAAAAGAGGATTTGGAGTATTATCTAAAATTATATCCTGTTCATTACGCATCAGAGACATTTAATTATGATAGAGAGTATATCGGTGATGCTATTTTAATATTAGCTCATAAAATGATACAAGATGGAAACCCACACAAAGAGCAGATACTCCAAGCTATTAATGGTGAGTTTGATGGAATATTGTGTTGTGAGTATGAGAACAATCTATTTGATGGAACAGATTATACAGATACAATTAATGAGTTAAAATCTATGGTAACTATGCCACCACTCAACAATGATATATGTGAGACTATTGTTAAATTTATCATGCCTAAAAAGAGTAAATCTTATGATATTAATTCACTAGAGAATGAAGCAGTAGCATTATATATAGGAGATAAAACAGATATAAAAGTTGATGGTGTTGAGTTGGTAGAGTTTGATATGTCTCATAAGTTGGCAGGACAGACTATACTATCTAGTAATCCTACTCTAGCATATAAAAAAGCAGGTAAGATGCTACTAGATGCACTAGATAGTGGAGCTACTATATTAGCATTTGCAAAAGATGAAGACTTAGAGATTTTTAGCTCTATTCATTCAGATGTAGAGAGAGCAGTAGGTAGAGATATAGAACTCAAACTTATATCTTTAGCAAAGCTCAAAGAGTTAATTCAACCAGTAGAGGCTTAATTTTTTATTGCTTAAATCCCAAAATTAGAGTTTATGATATTTATATTCTAATGGAGGGGTTATATTTAGTGTTATTTCTTTCTAAAATTTAAATCTAATTTGTTACAAATTGTCAAATCATTAACATATTATTAATATAGAGTTCATATTAGGATAATAAACTATCATTATTATAACAATAAGGATAAATAATGAAAAAAATAGTAACTCTTGCATTGGTGACATTGGTGACAACTCCAATAGTACTTTTGGCTGATATGGATAGATGTGTATCGTGTCATGGTGTGGATTTTGAAAAGAAAGCGTTGGGTGTAAGTAGAGTGGTCAAAGATATGAATGAATCTGAGATAAAAGAAGCTCTTGATGGATACAAAGCAGGAAAAGGTGGTCCAATGAAAGAGTTGATGATGGCAGAGGTTAATCTCGGTGTAGATACAGATGCAATGTCAGCAGATATATATCATGAGTCACGAACCAAAGGATTTGAAGAACCAAGCGATGAATTTATTTTTCAAAAAAGACTTAATGTAAGAACACTTCATAACCTAAAAGAGAATATTCAAAATGCAGAGAAAAAGGATATGAAGAAAATTTCGACTCAAATTAAAGCTACAGCTTTTAATATGTATGCTTATGATAAAGCTTTAAGAACAAAAGTGAGTTTTGATGAGTTTAAACCTAAAGAATTAACTAAAAAAGATATACTTCAAACTGTTACTCATGTAAAAAAATGTGTTGACCACTCTTTTTCAGTTGATGAAATGGTAGAGTGTGAAGTAGAGTTTTTTAATCTTGCAGGTAATTTAGTAAAAAATGAAGAGAAGAAAATTAAAGCAAAAAGTTTAAAAAATAAAGCTCCTATATTTACAGGAGAAGGTGCAGTGGATATCCATCAATATTTAGAGAAAAAATAATATTTGTATAAAGATGTAGAGGTAAGCTAAGTAACATTTAGTTACTTAAAAGCCTACTGCATCTATTTTTCCTTTATAGCATCTACTTTTAGGTGTTTCACCTCTTTGTAGTAGCTCTTTTAGATTATCGCTTCCACTTCCTATATGTAGCCATAGTTCTGTGATTAGTCCATTTTTACAATTCATAGTTACATGTTCTCCAGCACCTTTACCAAACTCTCTATCAAATAGTTTTCTAATATCTTTTAGTGTAACGGTTCTGTTTATATGTGTAGCAAAATATTTTTGAATTTTTGAATTATTTATCTGTTTTAGGAGATTAATAGCATCGGCATAGTATCTATTGGCATCAGTTCCATAACATGTACCATGTTTTATCCACTCATGACGATGTAAATTTGAGCTATATCCAGTCATATATTTTTGTAACTCTTCTCTAACTGTAGAGTTTAAATCTAGTTTGTTTAATCTATACCACTGTTTGTTTTTATCCATACCTATCTGTTTTTTGTCAACATTGCAGTATAGATTGTTGCGAGGTTGAGGCCAAAGTCCATGAAGTACAAAATGAGATGCTCCAAAATCATTTGCTCTCATATTTCTACACTCTTTTTTATATTGGTGAGTTTGACAAAAGGCATTTTGCCAAGAGATAGCTAGTAGATTTTGTTTACTAGTCTGTTTGTTAGTAGAAGATTTTTTATTTAGACCACTTACTATTTTATCAAAAAAATTTTTTTGTTTAAAACAGCTCTCGTCCACCCATCTTTGAGCTATTCTCTCACCTTTGATGAGAGTAAGTATCTGACCTTTTTTATGGTCTATTACTCTATACTCTTTACCAACTTCTAATTTCACATCATTGGTATTGGTTGTGTGCTTCATATTGTTATAAGCAGGACAAGCTTGGGTTGCTTTTTGATATTCGTTTGCTGTTGTTAGTATAGGTACTACTATAAGAAATAACAAGAATTTGATTTTATTCATTTTTTCTCCGTTTTTTTTTGAGATTATACAATATTTATAAATAAATGCAACAAAAGTTGCAAGGTTACAAATAATATTTCAGTATAATCACCCAAAAACTTGATTGTGATGTATATCAGACTTAGGTTAAAATAGGAGCTTTTTATGGAGCAGTTTAAGACTTATGCTTTGATGATAGGATTGACACTACTTTTTATATGGTTTGGAGGTATGATAGCAGGTCAAAGTGGTATGCTTATAGCTTTTTTAGCAGCGATGGGGATGAATTTTTATGCATATTATTATAGTGACCAACAGGTTTTAGAACACTATCATGCTATCCCCGTAGATAGAAACTCAGCAGGTGAGCTTTATAATATCGTATATAGACTTACTCAAAAAGCAAACTTACCTATGCCAAAACTATATATCATTCCAGAAGAACAACCAAACGCTTTTGCTACAGGTAGAGATTATGAACATGCAGCAGTTGCAGTAACAGAAGGGCTGTTAAATCTACTAACAGAAGAGGAGGTAGAGGCTGTAATTGCTCATGAGTTAAGTCATATCAAACACTATGATATGTTGATAGGAACAGTAGCAGCTACTATTGCAGGTGCTATCTCTATGTTAGCGAATTTTGGAATGTTTTTTGGTGGCAATGACGAAGATAGACCAAATCCGATAGTTAGTATGATACTTATGATAGTAATGCCACTAGTTGCTACTATTATACAGATGACAGTAAGTAGAAGTAGAGAGTTTATGGCTGATGAGGGAGCTGCCAAGATGACAGGACATCCTGAGTGGTTACAGAGTGCATTAATCAAACTTGATAACTATGCTAGAAAAATAATCTTGCCAGAGGCAGAGCCACAGAGTGCTCATATGTTTATTATAAATCCATTTACAGGAAAAGATTTTTCAATGCAAGAGTTATTTAGCACCCACCCATCAACAGAGCAAAGAGTAGAGAGATTAGAGGCTTTGAAGTATTAAATGTTTATTTTAATAAGATAGTATATAGATTAACAATCTTTAGTTAATCTATCATATTTATCATGATTCATAATGTCTTGAAAATATACTATACTATCTTTTGTTGTAAGTAAAATTCTATAACCATCATTGCCTATAACTCTAATAGATTGTTTATATTTATCTCTTTTACATACAATATTTTTTATATTTAGTTTTGGATTGGAGGGGTTTGATTGAAATAAATTTTCTGTTTCTAAAATCTTATTCAATCCGATTTTTTTGGCAATTTTCTTTTTGCTTCTTTCATATTTTATATCAAATTTAACTGACATGTTTATGCTCTAAAATTAAATCACCAATTTCCATTTCTAATTTAGCTATTTGTGTTAATAGTTCATCAAGTATAGCTTTAGTTTTTTTATCTTTGGTTGCATGGAAAATCTCTTCTACTATATCATAGTTATCATCAAGATTAAACTGTAGAGTTCTTAGTTTTTCCTCATCAAAATTTAGCTCATCTAATATTTCTCTAAAGCCTTTAACCATCATAAGAGAGATTTTTATAGCATTTTGGATTTCAATATTATTAGAGTGACTTAGTTGTTTAAAATATTGACTATTAAGAAGTGGCATATATTGTAATTCACTCATATATTTCCTTTTTTATCTTATATGAATTTTATTATAACTAAAGTATTATTTTATTTTACTTCTTAAAAACCAAATAGAACTTCTCAACCTCTTCTCCATAGATAGAAAAAGCAAACTTCTCAACGAGCTTTAATCTAGTAGCTTTTTTAAGCTCGTCAACTCTATGGTAGTACTGTTTTATACTCTCTTGGGATTTTTTAAATAGTTCTCCCTCTTTTTCAAATAGAGTAAATTCAGAGTAGTATATACCATCTTCAAAATCGCTATCTATAGTAACAAACCTACTATCATCGTCACGGATAAATGAACCAACAGCCAACTCTTTAAAGGCATATAGAGAGTTTATATCACAGATAAAGTATCCACCATCCTCTAGTCTCTCATCTATACATCTCATAAACCTCTTTAGCCCTTTTTTGTCAAGATAGTTGACCATATCAAAGACAGCTGTTATGAGTTGAAATTTTTTATCCAATTTACACAAATCTATACACTTAGCATCTATACCTTTGCTTTGGGTGGTTTTGACCATTAGAGGACTCAAATCTATTCCCATAAGCTCTATATCGGGAAATATAACACTAAGTTGTCTTAGAAACTCACCTCTACCACAACCTACATCAAGTAGTGAGTCAAATTTTAGCTCTTTTAGAGTAGAGAAGTAGTTTTCATATAGCTTTGGAGTAACCTCATTTACTCCTAATAGGTCTTCTACTTTTGAGTATAAATCCAGAGCATTAGACACGGCTTTTTACCACTTTGTCTATCTTTTCATATAGAGATAAAATCTCATCTTTTTTTGCATAGTAGCTATTTTTATTTACTATAAGATGTGCTGATGAGTCCATAATATCTTCGGCTACCTTTAGACCATTTTCTCTCATAGTTGCACCAGTTTCTACTATATCTACAATCGCATCAGCTAGTCCTACTAGTGGAGCCAACTCTATAGAGCCATATAGTTTGATAATCTCAACTCCAACAGCTTTAGAGGCAAAATACTTTTTGGTGATATTTACCATCTTGGTAGCCACTTTTATATTTGGTTTACTCCAATCTAACTCATCTTCGTTTTTAATCCCAATAGAGACTTTACATCTTCCTAAATTCATATCTAGGAGTTTGATAATATCTAGCTCTTTTTCTGTTATAACATCAAGTCCAACCACACCAATATCAGCAGAACCATGTTCAACATATGTTGGTACATCTTGATTTCGTACATTTAGAAAACGGAAATCACCAACTTCCATTATTAGCTCTCGTCCTTCAAACTTAAACTCTCCACCAAATATCTCAGAAAATATCTCCAGAGTCTCTTGGGCTATTCTCCCTTTTGGAAGTGCAACTGTTATCATCTATATTCCTTTAACGCATTTTTCATGCCTTGAAAAATCAATCTCTCATCAAATATAGCACTATCAAAAAATGAAGCTATTAACTCTCCATCTCCACCTGATATATATAGCTGTTTGTCGTTTTGATTTTTCTCTATGAGTGTTTTTATGGACGCGATTATACCATAGCTTATCCCATCTTTTGTTGTCTGTGGTAGGGTATGTAGTGAAATTTTTGGATTTAGTTTGGTTTTTAGAGCAGGAGATATACTCTCATAGCTATTTAGATAAGCTTTTAGTCCTGGTAGTATAAATCCACCTTGATATACTCCATCATCTACCACATCAACTGTAATAGCAGTTCCTGCACTTACAAAAATCCCATCTCTATGAGATAGACAAAGAGCCTGTCTATCTATCCCCATAGTACTATAGGCATTTGGTAGTTTGATTTTATCAGATATATCTATCCAATTTTTTAGAGACTCTAATTTTGATTTTAGTTGATGCTTTACGGTGATATAGTATATGGGTTTATCTCTATACCTATCTATAGCCTCTTGGTGGGGTAGATGTATTACCTCTTTTCCATTATAAATATGAACTCTACTATTTCCTATATCTGCTAGTAACATACTAAAAGGGTATCAAATTTATGCTGAAAGAGCCATATCACACTCTCTATCAAATAGCTCTACTATTTTAGGATTACCTATATTTATAGCATGAGTTAGAGCATCCAAATCTGGAGCCACCTCTGTAGAGATACCATTTTTCAAAAATAGTTTTATATCTTCAATCTTTTGATAACTAATAGCCCAATAGAGTGCATTTTGTCCAAATCTATCTCTAGTATCTAAATTTAGTTTACCATAAATATTTTTATGCTCTTTTATTCTATCTTTTATTAGTTTTATCAAAAACAGACCATCTGAATAGTATCTCATTCGCTCTCCATTATTTAAAATTTTATTAAAATAATAATATAGTTTTTAAACATAAAATAACCTTAAAAATTAAAAACTAGATACTCTTATGTTATACTACTACTATTATATTCCAAGGAGAGTTATGAAAAACCTATTTAGACAGTATCTTCCATATCTAATAGGGTACAAACGACAATTTGTTTTGGCTATTATAGGTATGATAGCAGTTGCTATTGGAACAGCAGGAACAGCAGAGCTTATTAAACCTACTTTAGATAAGGTATTTGTAGCAAAAGATGAGAGTATGTTGTCTGTTATACCTTTTTTACTTATGGGAGTTTTTGCACTTAAAGGAATAGGGCAGTATATTCAGACATACTATATGTCATATATTGGGCTTGATGTGGTTAGAAAACTTAGAGATAATCTTCTCAATCATCTTGTCTATCAAGATATGGCTTTTTTTCAACAGATGCACTCAGGAGAGATACTATCTCGAATAACCAATGATATAACCCGTATCCAAAGTGTAGTAACAGGTATGATACCAAATTTCATTCGTGAGAGTTTGACTATAGTTGCACTTACAGGTTATGTGATATATCAAAGCCCAAAACTTGCTTTTTATTTTTTGATTATTATGCCTTTGGCTCTCTTTCCTCTAAGTCGTTTGGCTAAAAAGATGAAAAAATACTCAAAACTATCTCAAGAGAGTACATCAACCATGACAGCTAGACTTGGAGAGATATTTTCCAATATCGAGGTGATAAAATCAAACTCAACCCAAGAGATAGAGAGCAAAAGATTTGCTATAGAGAATATGCAGGTTTTTAAACATCTAGTTAAACAGGTCAAAATCAATGCACTTACAACTCCTATTATGGAGATATTAGGCTCTATAGCTATTGGGCTTGTGATTTATATTGGAGGAAAAGAGGTTATAGATGGTCATATGAGTGTAGGGTCATTTTTTGCTTTTTCTGCAGCGTTGTTTATGTTATATAACCCTATAAAAAGAATTTCAAAACTATATAATAAAGCCCAAGATGCAGTAGTAGCCAACCAAAGAATGCAAGAACTTTTAGATATGAAACCAAATATTGTCTCAGGTGAGAGGGTTTTAGATAGAGATATAGATAGTATTAGCTTTGATAAAGTATCACTAGATTATGGTGATAGTAGTGCCTTAAAAGATATATCTATAGATATAAAAAGAGGTGATAGCATAGCATTAGTTGGTGATAGTGGAGCAGGAAAAAGCTCTTTTGTAAATCTACTAGTTAGATTTTTTGACCCAACAAGTGGAAAAATTTTGGTAAATGGTATAGATAGCAAGGAGTTAAAATTAAGTTCTTTGCATAAAAAAATAGCATTTGTAACACAGAGGATATATATATTCAACGATACTATAGCCCAAAATGTAGCTTATGGTGAAGAGATAGATGAAAAAAGGGTTATAGAAGCTCTAAAAAAAGCTCATGCTTTGGAGTTTGTTCAAAAGCTTGAAAATGGAATAGATACAATGCTCGGTGAGAGTGGAAATAACCTCTCAGGTGGACAGAGACAGAGAATTGCATTGGCTAGAGCATTATATAAAAATCCAACCGTGCTAATTTTGGATGAAGCAACATCTGCACTTGATAATAAAAGTGAACTATTAATTCAAAAAGCCTTAGAGAGTCTAAAAGATAATATGATAACTATAACTGTAGCCCATAGACTAAGTACTATTGAAAATGCTGATACTATTTTAGTATTTAAAGATGGAGAGATAGTTTGTCGAGATAGTCATAAAGCACTGCTTAATGAGTGTGATGAGTATAAAAAATTAGCTAAGATTTTGGAGAGTTAGGATATAAATAGTTATCTTACTCCCAAAGATTTTGATTGAAAATTCCCAAAATAAATACTTTCTTTTTTTCTTGATGAATATAGATAGGAATAGTATAACCTTTAAATATTAGCTCTCTAGTGTTAGTATCTGCTCCCTCTCTTTTTCTATATATAAAAGGATTATTTGGAATATTATTAAGTTTTTCTATTAAATCATCATAAAATTGTAAAGCTCTATTAGGGTTATCTATAGCAATAAAATCCAATACTGCAAGAAGTTCCTCGTCAAAGCGTGGAGTAGTTTCAACACTGAACATATCTCTCTCTTAGCCATGATAGTTCATTTAGAGGCTTAGTCTCTATATCTCCATTTTTAATCTCGGTAATTCTTTTTGCAATCTCTTCATCAAGATTGTTTTTTATTAAAGTTAATTTTATAGCTTTTGGAGGAATAGCCTGAATTAACTGTTGAAATTGTTGAACATATTGTTCACTCACTTGTATTACAGCAGTCATAAGAGTCCTTTATAAAATTTTGTCTATTTATTATATCTAAAAAAGTTTAACAGAGGCAAAGATAAGTATTATAGTTATTTTAACTCATTTTTTGTTTATTGAAGGTAATATTTTAAACTTGCAAAGATTTTAGATAATTAAGATAAAATTTCAATAATTTTTAATATAAGGATATATAGATATGGGACTAAGCATAGGACTTGTAGGATTGCCAAATGTAGGTAAATCGACTACTTTTAATGCACTAACAAAAGCACAAAACGCTCAAAGTGAAAATTACCCTTTTTGTACGATAGAACCAAATAAGGCAGTGGTACCAGTACCTGATAGCAGACTTGATGAGTTGGCAAAGATAGTAAACCCAGAGAGAATTCAATACTCTACTATTGATTTTGTGGATATTGCAGGGCTTGTAAAGGGTGCTAGTAAAGGTGAGGGTCTTGGTAACAAGTTTTTGAGTAATATTAGAGAGACAGAGGTTATATTGCATATTGTTAGATGTTTTGAAGACCCAAATGTGGTACATGTAGAGGGTTCTATTGACCCAATTCGTGATGTAGAGATAATAGAACAAGAGTTACTATTTGCTGATTTGGACTCACTTCAAAAGAGAGTTGATAGTCTCAAAAAAAAGGTAAAAGGCAATGATAAAAATGCAAAAGCCCAGTTGGCAATAGCTGAGGAGTTGCTTGAACATATATCAGAGGGAAATCCTGTATCAACTTATGAGAAAATTGATGATGATGCTTTTATAGCTATGAACAAAGAGATAAGACTTCTAACATCCAAAGAGATAATCTATGGAGCCAATGTTGACGAGGATGGACTAGGAGAGGATAACGAGTTTGTTCAAAAGCTAAAAGAGTATGCCAAAGAGAGAAACTACGAAGTTATAAAACTATGTGCCAAAGTAGAAGAGGATATGGTTGACTTTGATGAGGATGAAAAGACTGAGATGCTTCAAGATTTGGGTGTAGAGGAGAGTGGACTAGAGCAGATTATCCACAAAGGATTTGACAAGTTAGGACTTATGAGTTACTTTACAGCAGGAGTCAAAGAGGTTAGAGCATGGACTATCAAAAAAGGAACCACAGCTCCAAAAGCAGCTGCTGTTATACATAATGACTTTGAAAAAGGATTTATACGAGCTGAGGTTATATCGTATGAGGATTTTATCGCCTATGGTGGAGAACAAGGAGCCAAAGAGGCAGGAAAAAGCCGACTAGAGGGCAAAGAGTATATAGTCCAAGATGGAGATATAATGCACTTTAGGTTTAATGTTTAAATCTTTTTTGTTATTGTCCCCAAACTGTGAGACTGCATTTGGGGATGAATACGATAATTAAATTATAAATAGATTTAATATAATCAAAAAATAGGTTTAATTTTAAAATGAAGTTTTTTATTATTATGATTACTTTTTTTACTACTCTTTTTGCACTATATCCAAAATACCCTTTAACAGTTTTTTTGGACCCTACAATAGATTATTATCAAGATAAAATCTTAATAAATGGCTATATATTTGAAAATAATAGATTTAGTTTTAAAGAGTATTCTTTTAATAATAATAAAAGCTACTTTTTAGATAAAGATAAAATTATATATATCAATACTTATGATTTATGTATTTATAATCTAAAAACTAATAGTAAAGTATGTAAAGAGTATAGTAAATATATTGATGCATTAGCAGTTAGTAAAGATAAAAACTATTATGCTATTGGATTTGGCAATAAGGTTTTACTGTTTTCTAAAAATAGGCTATATAAAACTTTTATAGTAAGAGATAAAATAAGAGATATTGCTATAAAAGATAATAAAATCTTTATAACCTATACACCAAAAAAGAGTAGCTATCTTTTAGATGGATATATTGAAATTTATAGCTTAGATGGAGATTTACTTTTTAAAAATAAAATTGGTAAGTTTGCTTTATATCCTATTGTAACTGATGGGGAGTATCTATACCATAGTGATGGAGTAAATGTTTATATTACTAATATTAAAACAAAAAAGGTAAATAGAGGAAACCTTTTGGGCAGTTATATATTTCAAGATGCTAATAAAAATTTTATTGTAGCTTCAACTAAAAAAGAGTTTTTTATTTTAAAAAAAGATTTTAAAGGAGATGAGATTTTATATTCATCTTCTTCTATTTTGCCAATCAATTTAAAAGCTATAAAAGTAGCTTCTACAAAAAAAGAGATTAAATCTATAAAAATCTTTAACAATAAAATCTTTATATTTTATAAAATGGGAGCATTTGATATAGTTGATTTTAATTTAAAACCAATTTTAACTTATAAGCCAAAAGATACTATATATGTTAGCTCTATATTTTTAACTAAAAATAGTGATTTAGTTATAGGGCGTAATAGTAAAATTTTTAGAATTTCTAAAGACTTTAAATATACTATTCTTGATACAAATTGCTCAATTAGTGTAGATATTTTTTATGCTAATAAAGATAGAGTTTTTTATACCTGTTCTTATGAAGAAAATGGAATAAGACTAACTGATAGTAATTTAACTTTACCTTTAAAGTTTGAGCCAACAAAAGCAATTATAAAAGATAATTTTTACTATATTGGTGGAAAAAATTTATTTAAATATAATATTATTAAATTTGATAGCAACTTTACAAAGCTAAATAGTTTTAGTTTTTACCCAAAGAAAAAGGGATATATTCATGATTTTTTCTTTAGAGGAAATAAAAAATATTTTATTGAGACAAATTGGGATAAGAGCTATTTAGAGGATAAAAAGGAGGTTATTTATAGTTTTAAAAAGCAAGGAGAAGCAAAGAGATTTGAAAATGGTTATATTATTTATGATAGAAAAGAAAAAAAGGTATCAATTTTAGATAATAATTTTAAAAAGATTGGTTTTATAAAAACTAAATATTATATATCTGAAATTTTCGCAAATAAAGAGTTTGTTTTTTTATATCAAGAGTTTAATCCATATCATTTTTTGAGTCTATATAGATTAAATGGCAAAAAGGTTTATGATATATTTTTATTTAAAGATAATAGCTTTGTTGTAGTATATCCTAATGGTAAGACTTTTACTACTAAAAAAGAGAATTTAAACTATATTATAAAATAATACAGTTTTAGCTCTTATAATAGAATAAGATTTTTACATCTCACGCGTAAGGTCGGCTTCAGACGACCAAAAAACTCATTTGACAAACATCAAAAAATGATGTATTATATAAACATATTTGATATTAGGAGTATAATTATGGTAACTTCAACTCAAATAGAGTATAGTAGAATTACTTTTTCTCTACCTCAAAGTATGAATATAGCATTAAATAATCTAAAAAATGAGCTAAAACGCTCAAAATCAGAGATTATAAAGTTAGCAATAGAAAATTATTTAGCTCAACAAAAAAAACTAAAACTTCAAAAAGCAGTAGATATAATGGCTAATGAGTATGAAAATAGTGATGAGTTAACAGAGTTTACTATTTTAGATAGTGAGGATTTTTTATGAAGCAGGGTGAAATATGGCAGATAAATCTTGACCCTACTATTGGTTCAGAGATGAAAAAGGTTAGACCATGTATTATTCTAAATAGTAATATAGTTGGAAAATTACCACTAAAAGTTATTGCTCCATTGACAGATTTCAAAGAACATTATAGAGCTGTTCCTTGGATGGTGGTTATTGAGCCTAATTCACAAAACGGACTAAAAAAAATATCAGCTATAGACCTTTTTCAAGTTCGTTCTCTATCAGAAAAGAGGTTAGTTAAAAAAATAGGCTCTGTTGATAAAGAGATTTTAGTTGCGTGTAAAGAGTCATTGGATATTGTATTTGAGATGTAATGTAATTTACTCTGTT
>JAADFE010000049.1 GCA_013153055.1 Campylobacterota bacterium | reverse complement strand
TTAAATATCAAATTAATGGTCGGAGTGAAAGGACTCGAACCTTCGACCCCCTGGTCCCAAACCAGGTGCGCTACCAGACTGCGCTACACTCCGAAATCATCGCTTTTAAAACATTTCTGTCTTAAAAAGGAGTGCAATTATAGTCAAAAAACTTTATATTGTCAAGAGTTTTTTGAAAAAAAATTACTTTATTGTAATCTTTTTTCATCTACCTTGACAATTTCAGTTATTGAGCCATTTTCATTTCTATATATAGAGACTATACCTTCATCATATCCATAGTAGATTTCACTACTTCCACTATTAGTTAAACATGATACTTTTATAACTCTATAAAACTCAACTCCTTTGATAACTATACTCCGAAAATAGTCATCAGCCTTGCATGAACGAATAGATGATGATTGAAATATATTATCATCTCCTATTTTAACATATCTCTGAACTTGTACTACCTCACCATTAGGCTCTTCTACTCTGATTGAGTCCTCATAAAGTTTCAAAACTGTTCTATCATCTCTACTAACTCTCTCTACTAAATCCGACGAAAAAACCTTTGTTGTCTCATAAAAATAGTCTGTCTCTTTACCATCTTCGTAAACTACATACTCAATATCATAACTAGATGATGGAGTCATATACTCCCACATATCATACTCTTGATTATAAGTAGTCTCATCGACATAACTATCCCCACCACATCCACCTATAAACCAAAAAGCTATTACAAAAAACAATATTTTTAATTTTTTCATTTAAAACACTCCTATATTTTTATATATAATATAACATATATCAAAAATATGTGTGAAAGTTGTGAATTTTTTATTTAAATCTCTTTCTGAAAAAAATATCAATACTCTGTGATGGATGTTCTTTTTGATGTTGTCCTACTCTTAGTTTGATATTTTTGCTCATATCATGTTCTAATATATAACTATTCCCCTCTTTTGAACTCTCTATAATAATCATATTTTTGTTACCGACTTTTTTACCAACTTCTATAGCATATCCTTCTCCTGTTCCATCATCTTTTACAAATACTCTATCCAAATCAAACTCATATGCCAAATCTCTAGCAGCTTGATTTATGATAAATAACTCTGCTTCTCTACCTAGTGAACCATCACTTTTTAGATTTTTAGTTGATACTCCAAATAATAAATATGACATAATGTCTTTTTTTGGCATTGGTGGTTCTGAACTAAACTCTAACTTTGGACGATTGGCATCTCCACCTATATCTATATATATTACCACTTGAGGCAATGTATATTTGACCTTTATATCTAAGAGTGGATTGATTTTTTTACCACCTTTAAATATGATATTGGAGTTTTCTATCTCAAATCTTTTTGGTATCTGGTCAAAATGACCATTTATATCTTTGATTTTTCCAAGCATAGATAACTCTTTACCAAACTCTTTATATGCTCTTACATCTACATCAAAAGTCAAATCTATATCAGGAGTTTTATAGTTAGCTTGTGGTGCTTTTATAGCTATATCTATCTTGGTATGTTTCAAAAATGAGTCATCTTGAGTTATAGATTTTTTATTTTTATCTTTTTTGGTTATAACTACTACATCAGGGTCATAATCTATATCCAAAAATTTTGGCTCATAAAAAAGTTTTAGTTTTTTAATAGTTATATCTCCTAGGATAGTTTTATCTTCTCCTCTTTGTTTATAATCTATATTGGTACTTACAAACATACTACCATAATCTGGATGAGCTAATGGGAACTTATACATAGTTACTTTTGCATCCAATATATTGTTATCTCCATTGGCTGTAATACGAATATTTGGATGTAAATCTATATCTATTAGTTTTTTCTCTCCTAGATATATTTTTCCTTTTTTATTTAGGTATATAGATTTATTGAACTTTTTATCTTTAAATCCTGTGGTATTAAAACTAAACTTATTTAGAGTTATGAGATTTTTATTATAATCTGCATCTATATCCAATTTTTTTATACTAAAGCCATTTAGTTTTAACTCTTTTGAACTAAGCTCTGCCCAAGCTCTCTCCCCTTTTAATTTTGCATTAAGTCTCAATCCTCCATCAATATCAAATTTATTAAATGGATAAACTTTAGTAATCTCTTTTTGCAACTCTTTTAGAGAGTCTATATCTACTTGTGCTTTTATATCCTTTTTATCTATATTACCTTTTGCTTTTAATACTAGATGTTGAGTAGCTATTTTAGCATTTAGTCCTGACTTATTATTGTGTATATCTAATTTAGCTTTGAACTTTTTGTTTGAGTATATATACCCTTTTGCATCTATATATTTTTTGGATATAGTGGCACCACCTTTTATATCTAGTTTTAGATACTTATGGTCTAGTTCTGATGGAAGTTCTATAATTTTATATAGATATAAATTTCCAGTCTTGATATCAAATACGATATTGTCATAATCTTTGGATTTGGCATTTAGTTTTACTCTTTTGGAGTCTATCTTTGCTCTAGCACCATTTTTATCATTTTGGATATCTAATACTATTGGGGTTAAAGGGTTTAGATTTATACCAAAATCATTAAATCTATCCACTTTAGCTTTTGTATTTAGATTTAGCTTTTTTGGATTGGTATAGTCACCTTGGAATTTACTATCTATATCAAATTTCATAGCTTTTGAGTTACTAGATAATTTTAATGCACCATCTACCTGATGATTTATACCGTCAAAAGTAATAGGAGTTGTATCAAGAATTACATTAGATATTATCTTCTCTTTTTTTACATCTGCTTTGGCTTTAGTTTGAATAGTTATCTTTTGCAAATTTCCATTTAGAGATATATTTACTTTTGGTCTATTTATAATCGTTATATTTGTATCTTTTAAAAAGGTGTTGATATATTCACTCTTTGCATTTATATCTATTTTGGCTTTATATTTTAGAGTTTTGTTTATATCATAAAAGTTCAAAAAGATACTATCATCTATATGACCATCTCCTGCACTAGAGATTAAATCCGTTGCTATATCAAAAGAGGTATTTCCATCCAAAGGACTACTCTCTCCTTTTAAAAGCATAGATGGAACTTTCAGGTATAGTTTATTATATCTGACATCCAACCCACTAAAACCTATATCAAAAAGAGCCTTTTTTAGTGTACCATTGGCTTTTAAATCTATAGGAGCAACCTTTTTTATAGAGATATTTTTATCAGGTATTTGAGACTCAACAAACTCTCTATATGGTAACAGATTTGCATCTACATTAAATCTGAGACTATTATTGATATCATCTAAATTTAGGCTACTATCCCCTTTTAGCATCAAGTGAGCTACATTTCCATCTATTTTTGTATCTATATCTATATTGACATCTTTTTTGGAGATACTATAATCTCCATTGAGTAATAGAGATTGGATACTAAATAGCATCTCATTCTGTTTTGCTTTTAGATTTTGTGTATCTATATTGAAAAATAGCTTTTGAAAATCCCCTTTTGCTTTTAGATTTATAGGAGAGAGCTTTTTTATAGTTATATTTTTATCAGATACTTTAGAGTTTACAAAATCTCTATTTGCCAAGAGATTTGTATCTATATTGAATTTAAAAGTACTGTTTATATCATTCAAATTTAAACTACTATCTCCTTTTAGTACCAAGTGAGCTACATTTCCATCTATTTTAGTATCTAAATTTACATTTACATCTTTTTTGACAACACTATAATCCCCACCAACTATTAGAGACTCTATATCAAAGAGCATTCTATTCTGCTCAACCTCTAAATTTTGTGTATTCATATCAAAGAAAAGCTTCTTCAAATCCCCTTTTGCTTTGAGATTTATAGGTGCTATTTTGTTAATAGTTATATTTTTATCAGATACCTGAGATGATACAAATCCCTTGTCTGCTAGTAGATTTGTAGCTATATCAAACTTCAAAGTGTTGTTTATATCATCTAAGTTTAAAGAGCTACTACCTTTTAACTTTAGGTGTGCCATATTCCCATCTAAGTTTGTATCTAACTCTGCTTTTATATCCTTTTTGGGTATATTGTAGCTTCCTGATAGTAGTAGCTTTTTACTCTCTATAGAGTAGCCATTTTGTTCAATCTCTAATCTTTTGGTATCTATATAGTAGTTTATCTCCTCAAGAGAACCATCAGCTTTTATTTTAAATTTTGGATTGTTTGGTAGAGTAATATTATTATCTTTTAGATATGGTTTCAAAAACTCTCTTTGTGGTTCTATATCTGAGACTAGTTTAAACTTATCATCATGAATATGGCTACTTAGACTCATCATAGCTACATTGCTATCTATATCTAAATCTATATCTCCTCTATACTCTTTTTTCATATCTGTTGTAAAATTTTTGATTTTTATAGAGCCACTATTTAGAGTATATTTATCATACTCTATACTAGTTAGAGATATATCTGCATTTTCCACAACTACTCTATCAAAAGGTAGTGAGCTATTTGAATCATCTTCTTCTGTACTATTTGAATCAATTAGAGATTGTAGATACTCTTTTTGTATCTCTATATCTTTGAGTTCAATATCTTTAATATACAAAACTCTCTTATCTAACTTTTTCCAGTCAATATCTAAAGCTACCTCTTTGGCTTTTACCTTATTTTGATAGTTAAACTTAGTTAGTCTAAATCCAGTAAATAGACCTCCCTCTATGGTTTGATAGGTAATATTCTGCTCTTTTAGAGGTTCTTTTGCAAATTTGAGTGCAACAGAGGGGTTCTCTAACAAAAATAGAACCAAAATAACTAAAAACAGAAAAATAAAAATAATCCATCTAACTAAATAATAAGGAAATAGTAATATCTTTTTCAAAATACCTGTCCTATACCAAGATGTATCGCAAAATTATAATCTCCTCTAAATCCTATATCAAATCTAAGTGGACCAATAACAGATAGATATCGAACACCAAAACCAACACTTCTATACCAGTGAGAGTTATATTTATCAACCTCCTCAGATATAGTAGTAGCATCAATAAAACTTACCACAGAAAAATCATCAGTCATATAGTATCTAGCCTCAAGAGAGCTATCTATAAGACCTACACCTCCAATAGGGTCATCATCATAGTGTGGTCCTAAATCTCTATACTCATATCCTCTGTTGCTCATAGCACCACCTGCAAAAAAATGTTTAAATATAGGTGTATCTTGACTGAGCCATCCTATTCTAGTTTTGAATGCAAATACCATAGGGTCATACTCTTTGATATATCTTCCCTCTACTAATACTTTTAGATAATCTATCTCTGAAGCCAATTGAGTCATAGCTTTTTCTACATATATAGAGGTGTAGTATCCATTCTTTGCATCCATAGTAGAGTCTCTCTCATCAACTACCAATTTATAAAAAAGAGAATTGATAAGATAACTACCACTAAGTAGTGCACCATTATCTGACTCTATCTTGTTGTTCTCAAGCTGAAAACCAAAAAAGTGGTCAAGATGCAAAAACTCTTTTCCTATGGTTGCTCTCTCTACTAAAAGCCCCTCGTCATATCCATCATATCTCCAGTTTTGGTAGCTAAGTTCGTTTCTAAAATTAAATTTATTTATAATAGGTCTAACCACCTTTGGGTCATAAAAACCTGTATAAAACTTATACCCTTTTTGGGTTAATTTACCACCTACTTTAAACTCTCTGAGATTTCCAAAAAAGTTATGGTCTATATACTCAGCTCCACCTCTAAAACCCTCATATGTATCATATCCTAGTCGGGAAGATAACTCTTTTGTTTTTCCCTCTTCTAGCACTAAAGATATATCTGTTTTAGCACCACTACTATTGAAATCTGGTTCCATTTGAATTTTCTCAAATACACCTAATCTATAGATATTATCATAGCTCTCTTCTAACTTAGAGATATCATAAAGCTCATCTTTTTTATATTTTATCTGCTCCAAAATCAATCCATCATCTATTTTTGAGCTATTATTTATATCTGTATCTCCAAAATATCTTTTTATCCCTTTTTTAATATCTATATTAATATTTACCTCATATAAATCCAAATCAACTATAGCTTTTGAATTCATCTTATAAGTAGGATACCCATGCTCTTCTAAATATCTAGTTATCTTCTTTTTGGTTTCGGTAAAATCTTTGGTACGAAACCTCTTACCCTTTTTAAATAGTGCAAACTTCTTAAACTCATCAGCCATTTTTACCGATTTGACTTTAATTGGGTCATTTTTGATAATCTTAATGATAATGGTATCATCATCTGTTTTTGCATAAACCTTAGCGTGATAATACCCCATACTATAAGCATATTTTGTTACCCTCTCGACAAAATCATCTTTTTGTTTGCTCTGAAATGTTGGGTCTTTTTTCCAAACTTTATAGACAGGAGGATACTCTATATGACAGACTTTTAAAAGTGTAGCCCTATCAAACTCTCCTGTAACTAAATCTACATCTCCAACAAACTTTATATTATGGTAAACTTTAGCATTAATAAACAGCGTAAATAGTATAAAAATTATTAAGTATTTTTTCATAAAGAGATTTTATCATATTATTATAATAGTTAGGTTTGATACAAAAAGGAGATATGGTGATCACGATTGGACTTGAACCAACGACCACTACCATGTCAAGGTAGTGCTCTACCAACTGAGCTACGCGATCACAAATAAGAGTGGCATTATAGTTTTTTTTCTCTTAATAGTAAATAAAATATAAAAACTTATTATAATTAATTCTAAATTAAGATTTTTTAACTATTATTACGAAAATATATTTAAAATTGTGAAAGAAATATGCGTTTATTAAAAAATTTACTCTCAGTTATAGTTGTTTTACAGCTTTTTGTGATTATTACGGTTATCACTCAACACTCATTAGAAAAAATTAACGATATATATAAATCATCACTCATATCAAATATAAATCCAGAAAAATATCCTAAAAATATAACATTAGCAGAGATAAAAAGAGAAAAAAATAGTATATTAAACTCATTTAACTATATAAAATTTCAACAAACTATCTATAACTTATGGCTCAAACATAATAATAAATTGATATTAACACAAAAAGTAGAAACAAAAGCCAAAAAACTTTTAGGTAAACCATATGTCTGGGGTGCAACTGGACCAAACTGTTTTGACTGTTCTGGATTTACTCAAAAAGTTTATAAAGTAATAGGTGTTAATCTACCAAGAGTATCTAAAAATCAAGCACAAGTAGGAGAACTAGTTCATTTTGATGAGTTAAAAGAGGGAGATATGGTATTTTTTGATACAAGCAAAAAATATCAAGGCAAAGTAAATCATGTAGGTATATATCTAGGTGATAATAAATTTATCCATGCTAGTTCAGGTAATCATAAAGTTGTAATTACTGATTTTAACAAAAAAATATTCTACAAAAAACGCTTTTTATGGGGCAGACGAATTATCAAAAACAAAGTAGAATATGCCTCTAATTTTATACTAATACCACATTAATTTTCATTCAATAATACTTCATATTTTTTTATTGATTAGTTTTATATAATAATATAAAATTAATATTACTATTTAAGATAATTTTTATATTTTAGCTTCAATATGGTACAATACGCAAAAATTAATAAAAATTTTTAATAAAAAAATAAGGAATGCGATATGACCCATTGGAAAATAAGTTTAAATAAAAAAATTTTCATATTTTTTGTAATATTTTCTTTTTTGAATTTAAATGCAGATATAAGTGGTATAGTCTTTAGAGATTTTAATGCCAATGGAGTATTAGATAAAGGAGAGGTTGGTGTTGAAGGTGTTACTGTTAATGTTTATAATTCTGATGGTAATTTAACAGCAACAACAAAAAGTGAATCTAATGGAACATATACAATTTCACTTTCAAACAATACTCCATATAGGATAGAGTTTACTGATTATCCTACTTATTTAAAAGTAGGTACTACAAACGCTGAGAATTCAGCCAGAGTCCAATTTGTTAAAACAAATAGTGCTGATAATATTAATTTCGCTCTAAATAATCCTAGCCAATATAATTTAGGAAAAGAGAAAACAGCATTTGCTGTTCCTACTCAACATGTTGGAACATCTATAGGAAAAGATGATATAGATACAAAATATGGTTTTGTATCTCTACCTTTTACCGCACAAGGAGATTGGACAGGAGAGGGAGATATTGGTTCACCTCGTCCATCAAAAGATGTTACATTTGATAAAATAGGAACAGTATGGGGTAGTGCATACCAAAAAGGCAGTGGTTATTTATACTCTGCTGCTTTATTAAAGAGACATTATGGTTTAGGAGAGTTAGTCAGACCAGATGTTGATACAGGAGAAAAGCAAGTTTCTGTTGATGGTATCTATGTAATGGATTACACAGGTACAGTAGGAGGAACATATAAAGGTGGTGTTACATTAAATGGTATTACTCCAATAGAAGGAAATGGAGGAGTAATAGATTTAGGAACAGTAACGAGAGAGATTATTAGTGATGAAGTTGACTCTTCTCATCCTAATGCACTAACAACCAATACTAACAATGACAGAACTTTTGATGTTGATGCTTTTGAAAAAGTCGGAAAAGTTGGATTTGGAGATTTGGATATAGAAGAGAATGATAAAAATTTATGGGTAGTAAATTTAAATCAACAATCACTAATAAAAATTGATGCAACAGACCCAAGCAAGTTAACAACAAATACAACTATTGATTCATCTTTAGTATCTCATTATAAAATAGATTTTTCTTCTTTGCCAAGTTGTGATGGAGTTTATAGACCTTGGGCTCTTAGTTTTCATGATGGTAAAGGTTATGTAGGTGCAATTTGTGATGCTACAACATCTAAAAAAGCTGATGACCTAAAAGCATATATTTTAGCATTTGACCCAAGTAATCCTACTGATTTTAGAAATATTAAAGATGTTAATTTAAACTATCCAAGAGAGACAACACAATATTCAACTAGTTCAGGTGTATGTGGTTTAGGCTCTCAAAGTGACTGGAACTATTGGGCTACTAACTGGGATGAACTTGGAGATGCTTTAGGTAAAGATGCAACTAATGTAGATGATGAAAAATATGGTGCAGAGAGAGCATGTCCTCAGCCTATATTATCAGATATTACTTTTGATACAAATGGAGATATAGTTTTAGCTTTTATTGATAGATTTGCTATGCAACTTGCTTTTGCATATT
>JAADFE010000075.1 GCA_013153055.1 Campylobacterota bacterium | reverse complement strand
GGAGCCGATAGCACCCCCATCTCTTGGAGCTGTTCTATAATATTAGCCGAACGGTTATATCCAATCTGTAGTTTTCTCTGTAGATATGAAATTGAGGTCTTTTTATCTGTGAGTATTACCTCTTTTGCCTGTTCATAAAGCTCATCAAGCTCTCCTACTACACCTGTACCAACTAGACTACTAGAGTCGTCACTTACTAGATATCTCTCGTCATACTCAGGGGCTCTTTGCTCTTTTAGAAACTCAACTATTTTTTCTATCTCCTCTTCTGTATTCCATGGGGCATGAAGTCTTACTAAACCATTTGTTGCTGGGGGCGTAAATAGTGCATCACCTCTTCCTAGCAGTGTATCAGCTCCTAGTGCATCCAAAATAACCTTTGAATCGACCCTCTGTCCTACTCTATAACTAAGTCTTGATGGCAAATTAGCTTTTATAAGTCCTGTGACGACATCTACACTTGGTCTTTGGGTTGCAACTATTAGATGGATACCACTAGCTCTTGCCATTTGAGCAAGTCTTGCTATAGAGTACTCAACATCTTTTCCACCAGTCATCATCAAATCAGCCAACTCATCAATGATTACAACAATATAAGGCATAGTCTCACCACCACTCTTTTTGACTTTTTGATTATAATTCTCTATATTTTTAGTCTTGTTTCCTGCCATTAGCTTATATCTTCTCTCCATCTCTGCTACCATATTAGCAAGTGCTGCTATAGCTTTTGTAGCATCTGTGATTACAGGAGTAAGTAGGTGTGGAATATCATTATATATAGAAAACTCTAGCATCTTAGGGTCTATAAGCATAAGCTTTAGGTTATCAGGGTCATTTCTATATAGTAGAGATAATATCATAGCATTAATCCCAACCGATTTACCAGAACCTGTAGTACCAGCTATCAATAGGTGTGGGAGTTTTTTTAGGTCTGTAATAAAAGGATTGCCTACTATATCTTTTCCTAGTGCTATAGTTAAAGGTGATTTTGAGGTATTGAAAAGCTCACTCTCTAATATATCTCTCAGATATATAGTATCAAAACTATCATTTGGTATCTCTATGCCCACTACATCTCTACCTGGAATTGGTGCTTGTATTCTAATAGTCTCAGCACTCAAAGCCATAGCAAGGTCATCTTGTAGATTTAAAATTTTGGATACCTTGACATTTGGTGCTGGTTTGAACTCAAAAGTAGTAACCAAAGGTCCACTATAAGTTCTATGAACATCACCCTCAATTTTGAACTGTTTGAATTTATTTAGAAGTCCATGAATTTTTTTATCTATCTCTGCTTCATTTATCTTTTTAGAACTTGGTGGAGATTTTGCCAAAAAGTCTAATTTTGGCAGTACAAAGTTTTTAGGCTTTTCTACTTTTCCTCTCTCTATCTGATTGAGTAACTCTTTGTTTTCCTCTAACTCATCTACTATATTAAGAGAGTTCACTATATCACTCTCCTCCTCTTCTATTATAGGAGTACTCTCTTGGGTTATTTTCTCTTTTGCTTCTATTTTGTTGACTCTTTTTTTCTTGTGTATTATCTTTTTAGGTTTTTTAGGTACAACACTTTTTACTTTTGGTTTGCTTCTAACCTCTTTCTGAGAGACTATAGTAGCCATAACCTCAGTACTTTGTTTATCAAAAAATGGATTTTCTATTTTGGAGAGAAGATTTTTGATATAATCTATAGTCAAATTTTTAAATCTAATCAACTTCTCTTTTACCACATATGGATTTGGTATCTCATCAAATATCAATACAAGTGAAATCATAAAAGTCAAAAGCCACAAAAGCCATAGACCAGCTTTACCTATATATGGTAGCAAAAATAGTTTGAGTGTAATACCAACACTACCAACTTGACTAAACTTTAAAATCAGAGACTCAAAAATAATCAAAGAGATAAAGAAAATCATCCATCCAACATAAAAGTCAATCTTTTTTAGTAAATCTCTATTGCGATAGAGCTTATACAGAGGATAGAGTATAATAATCAAATCAATATAAGCTAAATAACCAAATAGTTCTAAATTTGCCTCTCCATATGCTTTGCCTATACCACCTACCATATCAGTAGAGTGGAAAATAGTAGAAAATGCACCATAAACAAACAAAATAAATGCCACAATCATATAAATATACACTAAATCTCCTAAAATAATAAAAATTAATATTTTTTTAGATTATAACAAAAATTTGTCTTGGATGAGGTTTTTTTCGCTTCAAAATACCTATTTTAGGTCGTTTCATAGTTTTTTTTATCAAATACTTGTTTTTTTAAAAAAATCATTGTAGAATTGAGAGTATATATTTTTAAAAGGAAGTATAAATGAAAAAAGCTGAGTTTATTGAAGCAGTTGCAGACAAAGCGGGTTTATCGAAAAAAGATGCTAATGAGGCATTGAATGCGATATTGGAGACTATTACAGAGGCACTAAAAGATGGTAAAACTGTTAGTTTTATCGGTTTTGGTTCATTCTCTACTGTAAAAAGAGCAGCAAGAGAGGCTAGAGTTCCTCTAACAGGAAAAACTGTTACTATTCCAGAAAGAAATGCTGTGAAGTTCAAGGTTGGTAAATCATTAAAAGATGCTGTAGCATAATTGGTAATTTAACAGTTATTTAAGTTTCATCACTGTATAATTGCATTCCAACTTCAAGTTGGATATGCCACAGTGATGGAATTGGTAGACTTGGTAGACTCAAAATCTTCTGCCTTCGGGCGTGTCGGTTCGAATCCGACCTGTGGTACCACTCATTTCATATTTTACTTCACAAAAAATTATATAAATATACTTCCAAATAACTATCAGGGATAACCTATATGAAATTAATCCTAGCCATAACAGGTGCAAGTGGTATAAATCTTGCATATTCATTTATAAAATATCTACCAAAAGATATAGAACTACACCTCATACTCTCAAAACATGCTAAAAAAGTACAACTACTAGAAAAAAGCAATATAACTATCCATAACAACAAAGATATAGGAGCCTCTATAGCCTCTGGTTCATTTAGGGTTGATGCCACTGCTATTATCCCTTGTAGTATGAATACTCTAGCAAAGATTGCTTGTGGTATTGCTGATAATCTAGTAACTAGAGTCGCCTCAGTAGCACTCAAAGAGCAAAAAAAACTACTACTAGCTCCAAGAGAGATGCCATTTTCTGCCATACCACTAGAAAATATGCTAAAACTATCACGACTAAATGTTATAATTGCACCACCTATTATGGGATACTACTCTGATATTAATACTCTTGAAGATATGGAGAGATTTATTATAGGTAAATGGTACGACTCATTAGGAATTGAAAATGATTTATATAAAAGATGGGAATAAAATATATATGGAGTTAAAAAAATGAAACTGTTCACTGTTCACTATTCACTATTCACTCATAAAAAACTCAAAAAGAGTTTTTTATGAGAAGAGCAATCTATCCTGGTACTTTTGACCCTATAACTAACGGTCATGTTGATATTATACAAAGAGCCTCTACTATGTTTGATGAGATTATAGTAGCAGTAGCCCAAAACCAATCCAAAAAACCTATGTTTTCACTAGATAAGAGAATATCTATGGTCAAAAAATCAACAAAATGCTTTTCAAATATAAAAGTAATAGGATTTAACTCTCTACTAGTTAACCTATCAGATGAACTAGATGCCAATATAGTCATCAGAGGTATTAGAGCTGTGAGTGACTTTGAGTATGAGTTTCAGATGGGATATGCAAATGCTTCTTTAAAAAAGGAGTTAGAAACTATCTTTTTAATGCCAAGTTTGGAGTATGCTTTTATTAGTTCATCTATTGTTCGCTCTTTGCTTCCTTTTAATGGCAAGATAGAACATCTAGTGCCTCACTGCATCTTAAGTGATATACTAAAGGATAGATAGTGTATATAATATTTGAAGGTATAGATACCTGTGGTAAAACAACTCAGATAAAGCTACTCTCAAAAGAGTTTTCTGATGCTATTATTACAAAAGAACCAGGTGGTACAGAGTTTGGTAAAAAAGCAAGAGAGATACTCCTTGAAGATAGTATCAAATCAAAAAGAGCTGAACTATTACTATTTTTAGCAGATAGAGCAGAACACTATATAGAGGTAATAAAACCAAATAGAGATAAACTTATACTATCAGATAGAGGATTTCTATCTGGAGTTGGATATGCCCTAGCAAACGGGGATTTTGAATTTGAAGAGTTAATCAAACTAAACCGTTTTGCATTAGAGGATGATTTTCCAGATTTAATCATACTATTTGAGACCAATATAGAAACTCTAAAAAGCAGAACAGAAGAAAAGAACCTAGATGGTATAGAACTAAGAGGCTTAGAGTATCTAATGAGTGTGCAAAAGCATATGGTAGAGAGTCTGAAAAAGTTAGATATTCCATATATAATAGTTGATGCTACTAATGATATAGATAGTATATATCAGGTTATATCTCAGAGACTAAAAGATGCCCAACACCCTTAATAAGATAGGTAGTAGTAAGCCCAGAAAAAAACTCAAAACTCTCTTGGGTATCTACTATTTTGTCTTTTTCTCCTAAAAATACCTCTATCTCAACACCTCTATCTATTAGCTCTAAAATTTTATCTCTATCCCAACTATATAATAATAGAGACTCCAAATCATCATAACTACCGATATCCAAATAATCTCTTAAATCAATATCAGAGGGATAGGCAACATTCTTTACAAAATGTTCTGTATAACTATCTGAGTTTGTTTTGAAATATCGAAGCTGAGTTTTAACAAAACTCTTTTTTTGATTTTGGAAAAAAGCAGGAGAGAGTAGTATCAATCTATCTACTCTATTAGAACTGTTATATACATACTCAAATGCTCTTTGAGCCCCATAGCTAAATCCTGCTACACTATAGTCACTATCTATTAGATACTCTTTGAAAAATATCTCCTCATTTTTGAGAGAAAAACCGTTAAAATATCTCATCTAATATCTTTTTTGTCTCTTTTGGGGTTATAGTTTCATTTTCTAGTAGATAGTCTCTAACTCTACTTACTGCAATATCTAGTTTAGATAGCAGAGACTTTACCTCTAGCGTTGCATCATGCAAGAGAGTCTCTATATGAACAGAAGATGAAAAGTACTCATCTGCCATAGCAAACTCCTCTATAATCTGCTGACTCAATATCTTTGCTTTTTTGATATCCTCTTTTGCATTGGTAAAAAGTTCTCCATATGCCTGTTGGGTTGCTACTCTACCTGCTAGTAGAACTTTTAGCTCATTCTCTAATGCTGTTTTGGATAATATCTCACTATTTTTAGGTATAAAATTGGATGACAATATCCCTATCTTTTCATAATCTATCTCTAACCAACTAGCTGTAACTGCTTTTGCTGATTGATATAGTGCTTGGATTTTTTTCTCCTCTTCATCAAATGACTGTATCTTGTGTTTTCCTAATAATACTTTGTCTTTGACTGCTTCTATATCAGAGTTCTCTATAATAGTTTTATTTTTACGAAGTGCATAAAGTGCGGCTTCATTGACTAGTGTCTCTAGTGCTGCTGTATTAAAACCTATAGTCATCTGTGCCACTCTATCTATATCTACAGAGTTGTTTTTATCTTTTAGATATAACTTTAGAGTACAAACTCTCTCTTTGAAATCGGGCAAAGAGATATGTACTCTCCTATCAAATCTACCAGCTCTAAGTAGTGCTTCATCTAGTACATCAATTTTATTCGTCGCTGCTATTACCATCACTCCTGAACTCTCTTCAAATCCATCCATCTCTGTTAATAGCTGATTTAGTGTAGCATCTCTCTCATCATTGCTAAATCCACCTCTACTTTTACCAACGGCATCAATCTCATCTATAAATATAATACTAGGTGCCATCTGTTTTGCTCTATTAAATAGTTCACTAACTCTTTTGGCTCCCATACCTACATATATCTGAACAAAAGAGGCTGCACTCTGATAAAAAAATGGTACATTTGCCTCTCCTGCAACTGCTTTTGCTATGAGAGTCTTTCCAACACCAGGGGGCCCGACTAGAAGTACACCTTTTGGTAGACGAACATTGAAATTTATATATTTATCTGGATTTTTCAGAAAATCAATAATCTCCTCAAGCTCCTCTTTAACATCCTCTATTCCTGCTACATCAGAAAAATTAACTCGTGAGATTTGTGGTAAAATATTTTGAACTGATAGTGCATTACTTGCCTCTTCTCTTTGTTCATCTATAAATTGATTTTCTCTTCGTTGATTCTCTTTTATCATAGATATAATATATAGAGTAAATCCAACCATAAAAATAAGCATCAATATATCTATATCATCACTAGAATCGTCTTTGTACTCTACTATAGTCTTATCAAAAAGTTTATCTAAATCTACAGCCTCTTTTGGTACTTTGTATGTTTTCTCTTTTGTATATATATAGAGATATGGTTTTGCTATAAATGCTTTTTCAATCTTTTGGTTATTGATAATATTCATTGCTTTTCGCTTATCTATCATCTCACTACTATCTCTAAACATCGAAAATAGTATAATCCCCACAAAAATAGTCATAGTAACAATAATTATTTTTGCATTTTTACTCAAAGATTGCCACATTTTTATCTTCCTCTACTACTGCATTATCTATATGAACCCAATTTCCAGACAAATCATCACTGCTTTTTATCTCTATTTTATTAAAGTGTTGGTCATAACCATAATAAAGTCCATCTTTACCATTTTCTACAAGAATATCTAACCCTTTAGTATTTTTTTTCCTAAATAGAAAATTTTTCTCTTTTATAATAGCTGTCAACTCTTTATGTCTTCTTTTGGCTATATCACCTCTGACCTCATCTTTCATTGAGGCTGAAATTGTACCATCTCTTTTAGAATATGTAAATGCGTGAATATGAGTCAATGGTAACATCTCTACTCTTTTTATAGCTTCTCTCCAAACATCTTCATCCTCTTGTGGATGTCCTACTATATAGTCTGTACCTATGGCATACCCTATTGAGCTTATCTCTTGAAGTAACTCTATATCATCTTTGAAACTATTTCTTCTATTCATCACCTCTAGCATCTTATCACTAGTATGTTGCAGTGCAATATGTAGATGTTTTGCCATCCAAGGCTCTTTAAGTAACTCTTTGAACTCATCATCAATCTGAACTGGCTCCAAACTTCCTATACGAACTCTCCTTACTCCACGAATTAGAGATATCTTTTTAAGAAGTTTTGCCATAGATGAGTTGATATCTTTTCCATAACTACCCACATTTGTTCCTGTAAGTATAAACTCTCCAAACCCATTAGTAGCTAGTTTTTCTATCTGAGTTAAGACATTATCCTCACTATGACTTCTAGCATTTCCTCTAACTGATGGAATGATACAATAAGAACACTCAAAATCACACCCCTCTTGAATTTTGATAAATGCCCTACTCTTACCTATAAATCTCTCTACAATAGTTGAATCTATATGTTTTAAGTCACCTATCTCATAAAATGGTGTTTTGTTTTTTAATATGCTATTTATATTCTCTTTTTCTGAATGTCCCATAACTCCAAAGACTTTTTTGGCTTCAAATAGACCCTCACCTTTTGAGTGTGAACCACAACCTGCTAAAACTATCTTGGCATCAGGACTTCTCCTATTTACCCTATTGATATATGCTCTAACAGAAGAGTCTGCTCCATTTGTAACAGTACATGAGTTAACCACTATCATATCAGCATCACTCTCACTCATCGTAAGCTCAAAATCTTTGAGTCTCGACATCATCACCTGTGTATCAAATTGATTGGTTCTACAACCAAATGTCTTAAAATAGACTTTTTTCATCTCTAATAGAGTCCCCAATCATCTGGTTTATATTCATTTTTATCACCTTTTCCATGCTCTTTATTAAATTTTTCTTTAAATATTTCACTATTCTTACGAAGCTCTTTTGGTGCTGGTCTATTTACATAAATAGATTGAGTCGGAGTTGCTATAAAAATATTATCCTCTGCTCTTATCCTATTTAGTATCTCCATAGATATAGTACTTCTTAGAGTCAAAGTAGCATATGCATTAGTCAAATACCAAACAGAAATACGAACACCATACTCATCAAAAAATGCAAATATCCTAGGTTCAACAGATGTGTTTTTCATACTATATTTGCTTCTAAGCTTATTAAGCTGTTTTCTAGTCATATCTGTATAACCTTTTGAGTATTGACGGCTTACCTCTTTTGCTATACTTTGTGCTTTTGTAACATCAGAATCAAATGTTATTACAAAATCAATTCCATCCCAAACAGTTTTAATCCCTGCATGAGAATAGTTCGCTATCATCTCTGTAAATATATAATTATTTGGTACAAATATAATCCTACCAGCACGACGATTATGGTCATAAGTAGTAAGTGTTACATCCTCATGTATTGTCATTCGTAGGATTGAAATATCTACAATATCACCAACATACTGTTTTCCATCTCTTAGAAATTTAACTCTATCTCCAACATGAAGTGAACCAGAGAATATAATAACAAGCCACCCCATAATACTCATAAACCAATCTTTTAAAGCAATAGCAATACCAGCTGAAGCAAAACTTAGTATTGTTACAAGGTGTCCCACATTTTCCAAATACGAAAAGAGTAAAATCAATACCACTATAGTGATAAATGTAAAATTTAGAGCCTTATTTGTAGTATAAAAAAGCTCATTTTCAGACATATATTTTTTTACTAAATATTTCAAAACTAAAAATATCAAAAATAGAAATAGAATAATAGAACCTAAAACAATACCCTTTTCTATCTCTTTTGATATTGATTTATTTATATTTAATTTTATCTCTGCTATCTTTTGATTTAGAGCTATTTGAGTTGTTTTAAATATCTCAAGAGTCTGCTTATAGACTTTTATCTTTTTAGATATAGCCTCTACCTCATCTATATAGTACTCACTATCTGCCCCTTTTATCTTTTTATTAAGCTGAATTAAGTTTGATAGAATCATCTTCTTTCTATATAATTTAGATAGAGTATCTCTTAAGGATTTAAACCTACTATCATAATCATCACCTATAGCTGTAATCCTCTTTTGAAAAGATATAGCCTGAATAATATCTAGTGGACTAAGCACCACAGGTGGCTCACCTATCTCCTCTGGAGTTAGAAGCTTTTTAAATGGGTTCTCTTTGTACTCCTGAAGCTGTAAAAGCTTCCCTTTTGTAGTCTGATAATCCTCTTCATACTTTTTGAGTGCC
>JAADFE010000105.1 GCA_013153055.1 Campylobacterota bacterium | reverse complement strand
GACTATTTGAAAATAGATTTATGCATGTAAGTGAGCTTAATCGATTGGGTTCAGATATTTGGCTAAAAGGAAATGTAGCAGCTGTTCGCCCAGTAGCACAGCTAAATGGAGCCGATGTTATGGCAACAGACCTTAGAGCTAGTTCGGCACTTGTTTTAGCAGGACTTGTAGCTAATGGAGTTACCAATATCCACCGTATATATCACCTAGATAGAGGATATGATAATTTAGAGGGGAAACTCCTAGCTCTTGGGGCTGATATTAAAAGGCTTAGTGATTAATCTTATGACCCTCTTAAAAAAAGAGGGTCTCATCTGATGAGTCTTTTCTATTTGGGTTTGTAGGAGAGTATCTATATGCTCTTTTGCTTTTTTGATTTTTCGAGGGGTGAAATTAATCTGCATCTAAAATCCTCTCTATCTCATACATCGCATCTTGATTTTTGAGTCTAAATTTAATCTCTATTCTTCTTGAGGCATCTTTATCCTCTACGCCATTTTTCTTGATAGGGTCAAGATATGAACGACCACTTGCCACTAGTTTTGATTTGATATTATGCTTTTTGATATAATCTAGTGTTAGTAGATAGTTCATAACAGCATAGGCTCTCTTTTGAGATAGCTCTAGGTTATATAGATATCCACCATCACTATCTGTATGTCCTTCTATAATGATTTTGTCAAGGTGGTCTGCTATATTTTTGTTGGATAGTAGAGCATTGACATATTTTATAAAGTTTGATTTGAGTTCGGCTTTTGCTCCCTCTTTTAGTACAGCTGAACCTTTATCAAATAGAATATTGGATGATAGTCTTAGGCTCCCACTCTTTTTATCTATATTGATATTTTTGCCTAGTGCTTTTTTGAGTTCGGCTATTACTTTGAGCTTAATTCCTGTTAGAGATTTGATTTTTGATTTTTGCTCTTGGAGCTTGGCTATTAGCTCATCATATTTTGTCTGTTTGTTATCTAGGGCTTTTAGCAACTCTAGTAGTTTTTTATCATTTAGTTTTAGCTTCTCTTCTTGTTTTGTTAGGTTGTTTGATAGTAGTAGCACTCTATTTTTATAATCCTCTAGCTCCATCTCTTGGTTTTGTATTGAGCTATTGTACTCATTGGTTATATTCTGTAGTATGATTATTTTGTTAGAATACTCATCTATTTTACTATTTTGTGCTAATAGAAGTTGATTTAGTTTTTCTATTTCATTGTCTCTTAGTTCTAAAGTTTTGGCTGATACTATTAGTTTTTCGTTTGTCTGTTCTAATTTTTCTTCTCTTTGGGCTAGTAGATTTTTGAGCTTTTGTATCTCTTCATCTTTGATATGTATAGTTTCTGATTGTTTTTCTAAGTTGTTTGATTGTTTTTCCAATACTTCTGTTTGATTTTTGAGTATCGACTCTTTGGTTTTTAGAGAGTTTTTGAGTATAGATGATTTGACAATAATCGCACCAATTAGAAGTATAAATACAAATAGTAAACCAGCCATTAAATCAGCATAAGAAATCCAGAAGTTGCTACTATCGCTGTTGTTATTTTTTTTATTAAACATTTTTTTATTACACTATTTTATTTGATATCTCATTATGATATTGAGAGATAGTCTCTTGCAGGACTCTATTTTGTTCGCTTATGCTAGTAGCAAAACTTCCTAATTTCATAATGACATCGCTTAACTCATCATCTATTTTGTGAAAAGTGATATTGAGAGTGTTTTCTAAAGAGTTATCAAATTTTTCTATAGAATTGTTTAGTTGTTCTGTAGCAGTTATAAATTTTTTGAGATTGGATTCTATATTTTGTGTTGCTGTGAGTGCATTTTGTGAATGATGTATTTTGGATAGTGTATCTTTTAGTTCTGTGGATACCATTTTCATATGAGTAGTAATATTAGTGAAATTTTTATTGGTTTCATCTATAATTATTTTAAAATTTTCTAAATGTTTTTCATTGAGAGTTTGTATAAATTCCAGATTAAATGTGTCTTTGAGAGCTTTTAGCATTTTTTGGTCTCTCATTTCATGTTGCATATGTTCATGTCTTTTGAGTTCACTATCACTCCATATAAATTCTCTATACATATTTTCTAGTTGATGTTTATCGTTATCAGCTTTTGATAATCCTCTTTTTTCAAAATAGTTCCATATAATAGATAAAAAAATTCCATAAATAGAGGCATAAAAAGCTGTACCAATCCCACTAAGAAGTAGAGAAATTTCATTATCCAAAGCTTCGCTATTTTGAATAGAAAAGTCAGGCATAGAGATAGCAATAGCTGTAAAAGTTCCCAAAATCCCCAACATAGGGAAAAAAGATGGTGCTACAGATGCAAAATTATCATTACGAAAAGTTTTGTAGTATTCATCTACATAATCAGAAACATTTATAGTAGATTTTGTTTTATCTCCAATAGTGAGTGAGTTATTTTGTATGCTTTTTTGTAGCTCTTGTTGTAAGTTGTAATAGTTGTTACGCATCTTACATATAACATAGTTTGCGTTATGTTGGATAAATAGTAGATAGATAATATATATTATAGATATGATAGCTACAGAGTGAGTATCAACTTTTAGTGGGATTATATGTAGATAACCCAATACTATACCAACTACAAAAAGTGTAGGTAAAAAAGCTATAACTATATAGTTTAAAAAACATGGTGAATTTGAATTTCTATTTTGCATTATTTTACTCTTATATTATATTGTTTAATTATATGTTATCATAATATAATTAATCAAATATTAATAGTATGTGATATAATACAAAATTTACGAATTATAAAAAAGGAAAAAAATTGAAATACTATGAACTGACATGCACGGCATACTTGAAAAGAGATATAACATTCAAAGATAGTTTTGAAAAGATAGCAAAATATATCAGCTACTCTATGGCTCAGATAGAAAAATTTGAGCAACTTCACAACCAAAACAGCTTCAAATATTACACCTTTAGCAACTTCACTCCCATACAAAAAGATAAAGTCTATAAAAGAGGCAATAACTATCAATTCAAAATTCGCTCACTAGATGAGGAGTTTATCGATAGATTAGAGCAAACCCTCAGAGAAAACATCAACAATCCAAACTTTTTAGTGGTCATCGCCTCTAAAAAAACAATCAAACAGTTTTTTATAAATGAACTATACTCTATCACACCCGTAATAGCAAGTGTAGAGAATGGAAAATTCTGGACACTACAACAAGATGGAGACATAGTAAAACTCTATAACCAACTCCACTCAAACCTAGAGAAAAAATACAAAGCATTTTATAACACAGATTTAAACCCCCAAGATAACTTTATACAGCTTTTGGAGCTAAAAAACAAAAAGCCTCAAACTATATGGACAAGCAAAAATGGAAAAAGTTTTAGATTTTTTGGAAATAAGTTTAGGATAGTTCCTAGAGAAGATGAGATTAGTCAAAAATTAGCGTTTACTGCCTTGGCTTGTGGACTTGGAGAGAAGAATAGCTTTGGGGGTGGGTTTTGTGTGGCTAAATAGACAGGTTTTGTCTGTTTGGTTTGGTAGAATTATGAGATATAATTTAAAAGGAAAGGAAAAATTTGGATGAATTTATAGTAAAGTACACAACAAAAGATGTAATTTTTAACAATGGTATTATAAATCTCTATAAATTTTTAAGAGATAGGGATTATGATTTAGAGTTAGAGCTTAATAGTTCTTCTTTGGTTTTGAAAATGGATTCTAAGAAATCAGAAGAGATATATTTTCAGATATTAGAGGAGTTTTTCAAAGAGTATAAAATTGTTTATCAAACCAAAAATGATAGGTGGTATTTTGACGAGAAAAAACAGGATTTTATTTTAGATAAAAAGTTTGATACTGTTGGTGGGCAAAAAAACGATTTGAGAAATGGAGTCTATTTATATAAAAATATAAGTGAGTTTGGATTAGATAGAGAGTATGTTGAGGGGTTATATTTAAGGTTTTGTGAAAAATATAATCAAAAGATAGAGCAAGAAAAAAATGGAAAACTAAAAGTTCCAAATCGAAAAAATGAGGTAATTGTTGCTATTACTTTAGATGAGGCAGTGGAGAGATTTACAAAATATTTTGTAAAAGGGAATATATTAACAATAGATTCTAAAATCCACTCTTTTGAAGATGGACAAGGAACATTTCATAGTATGTTAAAGCAACCCAAAAATTATAAAATAGACAAGTGGAATGCTCTAATATATTGGTTTGGAAGTAGAGTTCAAAGGTTTTATAACTACTCTTATTTTATATATCCAAATAGCTCAAATCTCTTAGCATTAAATAGTTTTAAAGAGTATCTAAAAATTTCTGATGATAGTATAGAGGTTAGAGATGATAAAGGAAATATAAAAACCCTTGGTACAAATATAGATTTTTTTAATCAGTTATCAAGAGATGAGATAACCAATAAAAACTTTTATATATCAAAAAGTGAAGAGGAGTTTGAGGTTAAGTTTTTTATGTATCTCTTTTCTATAATTTATCATATAGAAGAGCAGTATCAAAAGGCTACAAAGAAGAGAAAAGTAACAAGAGAAAAACTATATAGAGCATTACAAGAGATTTCATTTGTAGTATATACAGATGATGGAACTTTTAAAACCTCTTTTAATGAATATACAAAAGCCTATTTGCTTATTAAATTTTTTGAACTATTAAAAGAGAAAGAGTTATTTGCTTATCTATCAGATATATTACTCACTTTTTCTATGTCACAAGATTCAAAAGAGGTTAATTTAAATCTAAAATCATTTTGTCAAAATATATTAGAGTTTTCCAATTTGAGGAAGAATTACTATTTGACAAGCTTTAATATTTTAAAGAAAAATTCTAAATTTTTTGGAAAGAGGCTTTTTGAGTTTGAGAAACTCTATTTAGAAAAGATACTAAAAGGAAAAGATATGAATATTCATGAAAAATCAAAAAAATTGGGTGATGGAATTGGTTATTATTGTGCAGAGCTGGGAGATAAAGATTTACTTTTTAGATTAAGAAGTATAAAAAACTATAAGCAGTTAATTGCTTATTTTAGAGATTTGAAATTTTCAATATTAAAAAATGAGGATAAAGCAAAGTTTTCCAAAGAGTTTAATGAAGCTTTGAGTGAAATATTAGAGGAGATTGAACCAAATTGGGAGCTTGTTAGAGATTATGTGGCTATCTATGCGATAGATAAATATAGAGCAGTAAATTTTGCAAAAAATGGAGGAGATAAATAATGTTTTTAAATATGGCGTATATTACAAAGGTAAATGTAGCTTCACTAAATGGTGGAGAGGGAACAGGTGGAAATGTAACAGTTATGAAAAAGATAACTAATTATAGAGGAGATGAGTTTGCTTATGTTTCAGGACAAGCACTTAGAAGATACCTAAAAGAGACTCTTATGCAACTTGGAGAAAAAATCACAGAGGTTGATGAAAAAGGACAACCAACTTTTAGAGATGATAAAGGTAAATATATAGATTTGGACAAAAAACTAAAAGAGCATAAAGAGAGAGCATTTAAAGAGTTTGTAGATTTAGATTTGTTTGGTTATATGTTTCCAAATGGTGGTAGAAGATGGTCTCCTCTAAAAGTAACTCCTTTAGTCTCAATTCTACCATATAAAGGTGAATATGATTATCTAACCAGAAAGCAGAAACCTAAAAAAGAGAATGAAAAGAGTGGAAATATTGTTCAAATAGAGATTGATACTCTAAATTTTATGAGAGGAAATATTATAGTAAATACAGCTCATATTGGAAATGAGATTGATGAGTATAGTTATGAGATAAATCCAATTTTAGATAATGAGGAGAAAAATAGTAGATTAAATAGTCTGCTTGATGCTATTAAATATTTTAATGGTGGAGCAAAACAGGCAAGAAATTTGGAAGATATTGCCCCAAAATTTATCATTATAGCAAAGCAAAAAACAGGTAATCCATTTTTATTAAATAGTTTAGATGTCGATAGCGAAGGAAATATAAATATAGAAAATATCAAAGAGGCAATAGAAGATAATGAGGTAGAGAGTTTAACTATTGGGATAGCAAAAGGTATCTTTGCAAATGAAAATGAGATTAGAGAGAGTTTTAGGGATGTAACAACAGTAAATAAGGCGATAGATAGTTATAAAGATATGCTAAAGAGCTAACAATGAAAGTTATTAGATTTAAAATAGAGGGACTATTAAACTCATTTAGAGTTCCTTTTTTTAGGAGTTATCAAAAATCTTTTTTAGCTCCTCCAAAAACAACTGTAATTGGAATGCTTTGTAATATATCCCTAAAGTCTCAAAAAGATTTTTTTGAAATTTTGAATAATAGTGAAATAGATATATCTATTATTATAGATAACATAAAGGGCAGAGCTAAGGATTTATGGAGTTATAAAACAATAGATAAAAAAAATAGAGGAAAAAGTGTTATTAGAAGAGATAGACTTTTTATTCCAACTTATACTATATATTTATCTATAAAAGAAGACAAACTCTATCAAGAGATTTTGGACTCTTTGAAATCTCCTCAAAATATACCCTCTATGGGTTTAGATGATGAGATTATTAGAGTTTATGAGGTAAGAGAAATAGAGTTGGATAAAAATCAAAATAGGATAGATTCTATATTTTTAGATAAGGGTATATCTTATAAAGGTTTTATCAAAGATACATCAAAACCAATAGAGATGCCAACAGCAAATATAACTCCAACCAAATTTATAGCGTTTAAAAAAGACAAGCTAATTCCAAGGGAAGTAAAAGAGGAGTTTGCACAGATTGAGTTTATAAATTGTGAGATTGAGTTTCAAGAGGATATTAAAACTTTTGTTGATAGAGAGTTAAATAATAGATTGGTGTTTTATTAATGAGAATTTTGGCAAAAAAGATAGAAAAAGATGAAAAAATCATAGCTACTCAAGATTTGCAAACTCATACAGATTGGGTTATAAAAGAGGCTTTAGAGTTGATTGATGACTCATCAGTAGATAGAGTTTCAAAGATTAGTGGATTTGATAGAGATAAGATTATAGATTTGATATTTTTTAGTGCATATTTTCATGATATAGGAAAAGCAACAAAAGAGTTTCAATCGACAATTATAAATGGTACAAACTCTTATCACTCTTTGTATTCTGCTTCTGTTTTGCTTGAAATTGAAGATTTTGATTTTGAGGAGGGAGACTATTTTGTTAATTTGCTTTTGGTTATAGTTTTGACTCATCATACTCTATTACCATATAGGGCTAAAAAAGTAGAGTTTAATTTTTTGAGTGAAGCAGAAGAGTTTTTTTATGGATATAGAGATAGCTATCAAAAATATTTAAAAAAAGATTGTATATATGAGTTTGAGTTTGAAATAGATAGAGATATAAAAATAGAGTTAGAGAGTATAGAAGATGATTTAAAATTTATAAAACAGACTCATAAACTAAGAGTTCTATACTCTTATATATCAGGAATTTTAAATTTAGCTGATTGGTTAGCAAGTGCAAGATTTAGTAAAACGGTTTCAACTATCTCTTTTAAAACTCAACCTACAAAGGAACAGTTTATAAAAAATCTTCCGTTTGATAAGCTTAGAGATTTTCAAGAAGAGTTATCTATTGATTTTAAAAGTGTTTTGGTTGAGATTCCAACAGGAGAGGGAAAAACAGAAGGTTCTCTTCTTTGGGCTATAAATAATCTATATAATAAACACTCCAAAATTATATATACTCTTCCCACTCAAACTACATCAAATAAACTCTATGAGAGAATTAAAACTCTATTTAGTAAAGAGGAGTGTGGACTTATTCACTCATCAGCCAAGATATATTTAGAAAAAGAGTATGAGAGGGAAAAAGGAGAGGTTGATGATGTCTTTAGAAGTGATTTTTTACTATCCAAGAGCTTTAATAAGCCCATTACTGTATCTACTATTGATTCTCTTTTAAAGTATTTTATAAATATAGGGAGATTTAATATTGCTACTAAAAATTTTCTAAACTCTACTATTATAATTGATGAGGTTCACTCTTATGATTTAAAACTTATGGGTTTTTTAAAAAGATTTTTGGAACTTTGTAGTGAGTTGGAGGTTAGAGTTTGTCTAATGAGTGCTTCTATCCCAAATCAGATAAAAAGTCTATTGGGAGTAGAGAGTTATCCTGTGATTACTCAAAAAGAGTTATTTGAAAAAAGAGCCAATGAGATTATAAAAGTAGATACTATTTTAGAAGATGATTTATATCTGATTGTTGAAAAGTTCAATAGTGGTAAAAATATTTTGGTTATTAGAAATAGAGTTAAAAGTTCAATAGAGACATTTGAGGAGTTATTGGAACTTGGAATTGATATTGAAGATATAGTGCTATATCACTCAACATTTAAAAAGAGAGATAGAACTCAAAAAGAGGATTTGATATTTAAAAAGTTGGATGATAAAAAGCCTTTTATTTTGGTAGCTACTCAAATTGTAGAGGTATCTTTGGATATAGATTTTGATGTAATGTTTACAGATAATGCTCCAATAGATGCACTAATTCAGAGACTTGGAAGAGTAAATAGAAAAAAATCTATTGAGAAAAAAGGTGAAATATTTATCTATCAAGTAGAAAATCCTCTCCCATATAGAGAAACTATTTTAAATTTAACATTTGAAACTATACAGGAGGGTTATTTTAAGCTTGGAGAGTATGTTAGATGGTTAAATATAGTATATGATAGACTCTTTGATGAGGATATAACCATAAACAATGAGATAACAAGACTATTTGAAGAGGGTTATAGAAAATATGATAATACTCTAAAAAAATATGATGCAATAAAAAAATCAATGGATAATTATGATTTGAGAGATATAGAAGCGATTAAAAATGATTATATTTTATATCATGATTATATAAATGGAAATTTAGATTATGAATATACTGTATCTCTTCCTTTTTATTTAGAAAAAGAGTTTAAACATCATTTACCAAAAGAGCAAGAAGAGAGATTATATTATCCTATATTGAAATTGGAATATAGCTTTGAAAAGGGTGTGGATATACCACAAAAAGAGGACTCATCAGGTTCTTATTTTGATTTTTAGAGGAAAGAAATGAGAGTAAACGGAACACTAATAAACTATTATTTCTTTTGTAAAACAAAACTATGGCTTTACGCCAACCGAATAAACCTAGAAGACAATAGCGAAGATGTTCGAATAGGTAGAGTTTTGCATGAGATAAATGAAGAAAAAAGCGATAACACAGAGATAGAGATAGAAAATATCAAAATAGATAAACTCACCAAAGATTATTTGGTAGAGGTTAAAAAGAGTGATAGTGATATAGAGGCTG
>JAADFE010000060.1 GCA_013153055.1 Campylobacterota bacterium | reverse complement strand
GGTGAGTTGGTTGAGAGTGGATTAAATAACAATAGTGCTATAAAAAGTAATGATTTACAAACCCAACTAATGGAAGCCAAGAAAAGTGAAAGTAAGGCTAATAGATTTGGAGAGGTTGATGCAGTGGGGAGTTATACTCACTATAATTTGCCTAGAACTTTAGCTCCAATCGTACCATCTTCATTATCTCCAAACTCTTCAGTTGAGACAACCAAAGATTTATTTACATCAGGTATTCAGTACTCTGTGCCACTTTTTATGGGTGGAGCATTAAAAGAGCAGGTAGAGATAGATAAATTAGCTAAATCTATGACTGAGATGAGAGCTAAACTAAGCCGTGAAGAGATAATCTATAATATTCGTTCTCTATATCTCTCTGGACTATCTTTACAAGAGTTGATATCAGCACAAAATTCATATGTAGATGCTCTTAAGAAACTGAGAGCTGTGATAGCTACTAGTGTAGAGATTGGTAAAAAAGCTAGAATAGATTTGATAAAATCAGACTCATCTATCAAAGAGGCAGAGGGAAAAGTAGCCCAGATGGAGAGTTCTCTGAAGATGATAAAATCAACTCTAAAAGCGATTACACACATATCAGATATAGATTATCTTGAGCCTATAGAGGTAGATATGGTTCGAGAGGATAATAGTGTAGATGAGGATTTTGATAATTTGGATAGATTTAAATTACAAAATTTAGAGATAAGCAAAGGTGATAGAGTAATCTCAAAAGCAAAAGCTTCCAAAAGACCTCAAATAGCACTAAATAGTTATGCAGGGTATAACTATGATATAGATGATAATTCACCAAATAAAGAGTATCTATGGCAAGTCGGGGTTAATTTAAAATGGGATGTTTTTGATTTTGGAAAGAGTAATGCTAGAATTCAACAGGCAAAAATAGCAAAACTTCAAGCTATAGTAAAAAAAGAGGCAACTACAGAGGGCTTTAAAAAACTTTTGGCAAAAGCATTTAATCAAATAGAGACAGCTTTGGTAGACTATCAGACTAATTTATCTAAATTGAGACTAGTCCAAGAGAGTCAAAAGATAGAAGAGGCAAGATATAATGCAGGAGTATCTACTTTAAATGATTTATTATTAGCAAAATCTAAAACTCAATTGACAAAATCAAAACTGATAGAGTCTCAATATGAGTATAAAAATGGAGTTTATTATTTAGACTATTTACTAGAAAGAGGTGAAAATAGATGAAAAAAGCGTTTATAGCTATATTAGTATTGATTGTTATTGCAGGAGTAGGGTTCAAAGCTAGAGAGCTGATGAAAGAGAGAGAACAAGAGATAGTAAATGAGCCACTTCCACAAAAAGAGCAAATCTCTGTCTCTTTAACTAAGGCAAAAAATGGTTCAATGAGAGATATAAGACAATATTTGGCTATAGTTCAACCTACCAAAGATATAAAAATATCTACAAAGATGGCAGGATATATAGAAAATATTTTTGTAGAAGAGTCTCAACATGTAAAAAAAGGTGAACTTCTAGCAACTATTGATGATAGTGATATCAACTCAAATATATCTCTACTAGAGACAAACCTAATTCAGCAACAGAATGATTTGGCATTAGCCAAGCAGATATATACTAGAAATCGAAAGCTATTTGCAGTAGGTGGTTTAGCAAAAGAGCAACTAGATACATCAAAAGTGATATTAGAGGGTAAAAAATCTGCTATCAAAGCAACCAAGCAAAAAATCGCTCAACTACAAGAGCAAAAGACATATCTATCTATCAAAGCACCATTTGATGGAGAGATAGATAAACTATTGATGCACCAAGGTGATTTAGCAGTAACAGGAAAACCTATTTTAAGTATGAGCAATGGAGATAAAAAATTGATATTTTCATTTGTTCCATCCAAAGATAATATAGAAAAATCTCAAGATATATATATAGATGAACAGAAGATAGGTCAAGTGAGTAAAATTTTGACATTGGCTAAACAGGGATTAGTTCAAGCAGAGGTAAAATTGGATAAAAAACTCAATCTACCAATAGGAGCAACTGTCAATATTGGAGTTTTGGTTAGAAGTGAAGAGGGATGTATTGTGCCAAATACAGCTCTACTTCATAAAGAGGATGGAGTATATGTTATGGTTTACAAAGATAGTAAATTTTCTGCACAGAAAATAAATCTTGTGATGTCTCAAAAAAATCAAGAGATGATAACACCTTGTCCTACAGATTCTATAGCTACAGGTAGTGAGGTTTTATTAGCAAAGTTACCTATTTATGGAGAAGTTGAAATTCGTTAAAGAGTATTCGGTTTTAGCGTGAAAATAACTTCAAATCTTAAATAACTCATGATATAATCCAATCTAAAAAAGAGATAATCATGAGATATTTACTTCTACTTTTAACCCCACTATTAGTTTTTGCTAAAATTCACTATGCCAAGGTGGAACCATATGAGAGTATCACTCTCAAATCAGCTGTATCAGCCCAAGTAATATCTGCTAAAATAGAACTAGAGGGTACAGAGATAAAAGATAATGTTGTAATCCAACTAGATGATAAACTAGATAAGATTAGATTAAAATCAGATAGAGAGTCTCTAAGTCTTGTCAAAAATATGATAAATATTAATCAACAAAATCTAAACTCCTTGCAACAGTCACTCAAAAGGCAAAAAGATTATTATAATAGAGTATCAGGTATATCAACGGTCTCTATTACTCAAAAAGACAAAGCTTTTTATGGATATATCAATGCCAAAACTCAATATCTATCTACAAAAGAGAAGATAGAGTCACTCAAAAAACAGAAACTTGACCTTATATATGATATAGATAGACTAAAAGACAGCATCCACAAAAAATCTATAAGATTAAAAAATAAATTTCTCTACAAACTTATGGTTCACAAAGGAGATTTTGTCAATATGAGTATGCCTTTAGCCCAAATTAAAGATTTGAGCAGAGCAAAATTAACTCTATTTTTAGAAGATGATGAGTTAAAAGATATAAAAAGCAAAACCATATATATAAATGACAAAGCTACAAAATACAAACTAGACAAGATATGGTCAGTAGCTGATGAGAAGTTTATATCCTCATATAGAGCTGAGATTATTATACCTCATAATAGATATGAGTTTTCAAAATTGTTAAAAGTGGAGATAAAGTAGTGATAAAAACAGCTTGTGGATTTGATTGTCCTGATGCGTGTGGGATTGTGTGTGATAGTTCTCACTTTCCAAAAGTAGTAGCAGACCCTGCTCATCCTACGAGTAATGGGGCTTTGTGTTCATTGGTCAATAGATATATGCACCAAGAGGATAGAGTAACTAAACCAAGAGTAAATGGCAAAGAGGTTTCACTAGATGAAGCACTAGAGGCTGTAGCAAAATCTTTAGAGGTAAAAGATAAGTTACTATGGAGAGGCTCTGGAAATTTTGGAGTGATGCAGGAGATTACAAATTTACTTTTTAAAGCAATAGATGGTACTACAACCAAAGGAAGTCTATGTGATGGGGCAGGGGATGCTGGGATATTAGCAGGAAGAGGGGTCAATAAAATCTTGCCACCCGAGCAGATAGCAAAAGCTGATGTGGTGGTTGTTTGGGGTAAAAATCTTACTGTAACAGCTTCTCATCTTATGCCATATATTGAGGGTAAAAAGCTTATAGTTATAGACCCAATAGTAACCCCTATAGCAAAGATGGCTGATTTGTATATACAAAATGCTCCAAGGAGTGACTTTTATCTTGCTCTGATGTTATCGAGATTTGTTATTATGGGAGACCATGAAAACAAGGAGTTTTTAGATGAGTTTGCTCCTGAGTATGATGATTTTTATGATTTTACTAGAGGCTTTAGGATAAAAGCTATACTAGAGTATATCGGTATAGATTTGGAGATTATGGGTGAGTTTTTGGAGTATATAGTAGATAAGAGAGTGGTTTATCTAGTTGGAAATGGAGTTCAAAAATACTCTATTGGTAACTTTGTACTACAAGCTATAGATGCATTGGCTATTACACTAGGACATTTTGGCAAAAATGGGTGTGGAGTGGCATTTTTGGGTAACTCTAAACTTGGCTTTGAAAACCCTTTTGAAATAAAAGGCAAAAAGGTACAAAAAGCCATTACCAGATTTGGAGATTTTGATACAGTGTTAATCCAAGGGGGAAATCCTGCTGAGTCTATGCCAGATAGTTCCAGAGTTATAGAAGAACTTAAAAAAACTAAGACCATAATATATTTTGGGTTATATGAGAATGAGACCTCTGCTATGGCTGATATAGTAATCCCTGCTAAAAACTTTTTTGAAAAAGATGATGTTAGACTTAGTTATGCTCATCATATAGTATCTCCTATGAGAAAAGTAGTAGAGTGTGACTATGGAATAAGTGAGTATGATTTTACCAATACTATTTTGCAAAAGATGGGGTTTGAATCTCTAGCAAAAGAGCAGGAGTATTTAGATATATGGCTAAATCAAGCCAAACAAAAAGAGGAGTATCTACTCTCACCTGTATATGAAGAGATACCATATCAAGATGGTTTTGAGGATGATGAGTTTGAGTTTATTGATGATTTTTATGATGATTTTGAGACCAATAAGAGCCTAACAAGAGTTAGAAAAAATAAGAAAAAAGATAAAGAGATAACAGAGTATTGGCTAGTAACTCCAAAATCTAGCCACTCTCTAAATACTCAATTTCAAAGAGATAATAAAATCACTATACATCCTAGTTTAGGATTTAAAGATGGAGAAAAAGTAAGGGTATATTCAAGTTGGGGAGAGCATGAATTTATAGTCAAAAATTCAGATTTGATGAGAGTTGATACTGTATTGATACCTGTTAATACTATAGGAGTAAACTATTTGACTCCTAGTATATTAAGTGAAGAGGGAGATAGTGCTTGTTATCAGGAGGTTAAGGTCAAGTTGGATAGAATTTAGTAATAAATTAGTCTAAAAAGATAGTAAAATATAAAACTTAAATAAAATTTAAAGAATAATACTCATATTTTATCTCTTTTTGGGGGAAAACGATATAAAATACTAAAATCAAAAAATTTTAAAAGGCATAAATAATCAATGAGGAATATTCTAATCCCCTTTATTTTACTATTGGCTCTCTCTTTAAATTTATCTGCTAAAACTTATCATTGGAAGAAAGGTGTATCTTTTTTATCATTTTTAAGAAATAATGGCATATCTCAAAAGTTATATTATGAATTAGATGGAGATGATAAAGAACTATTGGCAGAGATAAAAGCAGGTCAAAGTTATAAAGTTTTAAGACATAAAAAACGAACTATATTTTTAATCCCTATTACAGATGACTTACAAGTAGAGGTTATCAAAGAAAAAAAAGGTAGAGATAAAATTTCATTAAAGCCTATCCCATTTGAGACTCTAAAAGGTTCTATTCATTTAACTATCAAAAATTCTTGGGATAAAGATTTATACAAAAAAACTCATAGTAAAGCATTAATTAAAAAATTAAAAGAGTCATATCAGAGTCTAAATTTAAATAAGATGAAAAAGGGTGATGAGATTAATATTTTTTATACTCAAAAAAGAAGAGATGGAAAAGCGATTAGCTCACCTACTATTGAAGCAGCTATGATAACTATCAACAAATCAAGATATTATAGTTATTTAGCAGATGATGGGAGTTATTATGATTCAACGGGCAAAGAGTATAAAAAGAGAGTTGTGCTAAAAAAAGTTCACTCAGCTTTTATTCGTCCAGTAACTCACTGTGTCGTATCATCTAGGTTTAGTCGTAGTCGTTATCATCCTATTTTACATAGATATAGAGCTCATTTAGGTATAGATTATGCTGCATGTTGGGGTACTCCAATTAGAGCTACAGCTAGTGGTAAAATTATCAAAAAGGGTAGAAGAGGTGGATATGGAAACTGTATTACTATTAAACACTCTAATGGAATGCAGAGTCTATATGCACATATGAGTAAGTATAAAAGAGGTTTGCATGTTGGTAGTTATGTTAAACAAGGGACAGTAATAGGATATGTAGGTAGTACTGGAGTGAGTACAGGACCTCATTTACATTTTGGATTATATAAACGAGGTAAAGCTATAAACCCTGCTAGATATGTCCATGCAGATAGAACAAAAAAGACAACTATTGTCAAAAGATTAAAAGGAAAAGAGTATAGAAAGCTACGCAAAAAGGTAGTAGCATATAGAAAAAAATTCAGAAGAATAAGTAAAACAGGTGGAAGTCCTATATATGTAAAAAATGGTATCTATCTAATTACTTCAAAAGAGAGAAAGAGTTAAACTATCTCTCTTTAACTTTTATTAATGCAAACCCCCTCTTGCGATAAAGCGTCTCATAATCTTTAAAATCTTTTAGCCTTGTAACCTTGGTCAAGACTATATCCCCACTATGAGGTTTCTCTTTTGATACTAACCCCTCATAATATACATTAAATGATGGCATATTGATTTTATACATTATGATATTTTTATAGCCTCTTTTTTTAGCTAATAATCCAGCCTCTTTGATTGGTTGTTGCATTAGTTTTCCATAGGTTGGGATAACTATATAGTTGACCATTATTACCATAGATAGGGCTATAGATATTAAAAATCTATTGTTATCTTTTATCTTTTTATAGACAAAAATCAAAAATACTATTAGTAAAATCAACTCAACTCTATAAAATATATCAAATGTACTATAAGCATCTTTGATAAGCTCTACTGCTAATTTATCTCTAATTTGAGATTGAAATAGAGTTGCAATATCAGGCAAAAATAACAAAATGGCCAAAAATCCAATAAGTGGATAGAGTAGCCACTTTTTACTAAAACTATCTATATACAAAGCCCCCAAAATAAACATAGGAGTATATCCATAGATTACATAATGAGGCAATTTCGTACCAGAAAATGAGAAAAATATAAACACAAACCCAAACCATATAAATAGATATAGTTTCAAATCATCCCTGATATACTCTCTAGCTTTGGCTATAGCTTTGATAACAAAATAGGTAAATGGCATCATCCCAACTATAAGCACAGGTATAAAATAAAAAATACTTCCACTATGCTTTTCCATAGATGAGCTAAAACGGCTTAGATTATGTTTGAGAAAAAATCCATCTATAAAGGCTTGACCTTGAGCCATATATTCAGCTATATACCAAGGCATGGCTACTACTAAAAATATCACTATACCTATAGGATTAAAAATCATTTTTAGCCATAGTTTAAACTCACCTCTAAAAGAGAAAAACATCAAACTAACCACAAGAGGTATCATAATAGCTACAGGACCTTTGGTTAGAGTACCAAGTGCAACAAACAAAAATGTCCAATAGATATATCTATTTTCTCTATTTTGAAAAAAGAGATATATACTAAACATAGATAGAGCTATAAACATATTTAAAAGAGAGTCAGCTATAGAGGCTTTGGCAATCATATTTATTTGTAGAGAAGTTATCATAAATAGCGTCGCCCAAAATGCTATTTTGCTATCTATAACCCTTTTTGTAAAAAAGTATATACTCATAGCCCAAATAGCCCCAGCAATAGCAGATGGAAGTCTCAATGCAAACTCATTTAGTCCAAAAGTTTTGACACTTAGAAGCTGAAACCAGTAGATAAGTATAGGTTTATCAAATCTTAGCTCTCCATTTAGATAGGTTGTAATATAATCACCTCCATTTAGCATCTCTCTAGTAGCTTCACTAAAAGCTCCCTCATCAAGGTCAAATAGAGGTGCCAAAGATAGAGGTAAAAAAAAGGCAAGAGCTATAAAAAAGAGCAAAATAGCTATAGGTTGTTTTTGGATATTCATATTGACTCCTGATTTTTAAAATAGTATTTATATAACATAACAGCTACCATATAGCCTAAAAATGATGCAAAAACCACATCACTTAGGTAGTGATTGCTTCCCACTACTCGACTAAAAGCTACAATAACCCCAAATGGTATAAAAAAGTATCTATATTTTGGAAACAATAGACTCATAGCAACGGCTGTAGATATAGCAGTAATAGTATGTCCTGATGGAAAAGAGGTGAGCTTATGGTTTATCTCAAACCACTCAAACCCATATAGATTATCTTTTAGGTATAGTTTTGGTCTAGCTCGTCCAAATGGTACTTTGATAAGCCAAACCCCAACTCCTGCTACAACATTGGTCATAAATATATACCAAGCCATTTTGGCATATTTGAGATAACCCTTTTTTTTGAAATACCAAAATAGCAAAATAGAGGGAACTAGATACCACTCACTTTTGCCAAATCTAGTCATAAAATGAAAAAAGCTTTTAAATGAGTTGTGTTCCATAGTATAAAAATATGTAGCAATCTGCCTATCAGCAAAATTATAAAGAAGTACAACTATAACTATACTCAACGCAAAAAGAGCATAATGTTTCTTTTGTAGCATTAGATACCTTTTTTAAAAAAATTTAAAAATAGTATCATTATTTCTTTAAAATCTCGAAAGTGTAAATTAAACTGTGTAAATCATCTTTTTTAACCTAATTATACTTAACTCGTATATTCTAGCAAAATTTCTTCTTGTGCTTGTATTCTCTTTGAGAAAAAATATACAGGTTTGAGGATGAATTTTACTCCAACTTCTGATTTTAGTCCTACTCCATTTTTTTGAACCTTATGAGTTGAAAGATAAAGTAATTTGAAAGCAAAATCTATAGTAGTAATTATAAGTTTTGGATAATTATTACCTAATATATTTTCTTTTTATATTAAAAAAATACTTTTTTATTTTAATTAAATTCATATCTTTTTAACCATCTTTCTATACTCTCTATCTAAATACTCATTCACTGCATCAGCATCAATATGACCTTCATTCCACCAAGCATTGAGCTCTTTTAATGCTTGATTTCCAAATCTTACCCATGCGATAATATTTGTTCTTGATAAAAACTTAACCATATTCCCACCAGAACGAATACCTGCGTCAACACCATCAATAAGACAAAGTGTCCCATGTCCAACTAATAACATTCTTCTAACTTCGGGTATATTACCATTAGGAATAGAATTTTTCCACTCTCGCTCATGATAAAAGTGTGATTTTATTGTATACATAAGCCGTATCAATAATTCTGTAACTATAACTGGTATAGCCATTGCCATTCCATGTCTAGCATCATAACCATTTTCAAAAACTTTTGAAGTTATGGTTGCAAATGTTTGTTTATTCTCTCCAAATTCTCCAAAATTCATTACTTGAAATAAGTTAAAAAATGGTATTGGCACTCCTGTACCTCTTCCACCTTGTCCAACCGTCCCAGATGAACCAGACCAGTCTGACATAATATGTCCAAACCAATTTGCAAAA
>JAADFE010000103.1 GCA_013153055.1 Campylobacterota bacterium | reverse complement strand
GCTATCTCTACACCATCACTAATATTAGCAACAAAGTCAGCAATAAAATCAACAAACTCCTCTGGAAGTTTAATAGTTAGTTCATTATATATATTTTTCACTATAACCCTTTTGATAATTTAAATGCCTCTTCTAAATCAAGAGTACCCTCATAAAAAGCTTTACCTACAATAGTTCCATCTATATTAGCCTCTATAAGTCTTTTGATATCTTCTATATCTCTGAGTCCTCCACTAGCAATAGTCTCAACCCCACTAGCCTTTTTTATGGATAGAGTAAAATCAATATTAACCCCACTCATCATTCCATCTCTACTAACATCAGTACAAATTATAGCCTCAACTCCTGCATTAGCAAATTCACGAGCCAAATCAGTAGCCCTCATATCACTAACCTCACCCCAACCCTCAACAGCAACCATGCCATCAATAGCATCAATTCCTACAACTACAGGGTATTTTTTTGCCATATCTTTTACAAACTCAGGGTCTTTTACTGCTATTGAACCAAGAATAACTCTATCAATTCCAAGTTCAAGATACATCTTGATAGTCTCTTCATCTCTAATTCCACCACCAAGTTCTAGTTTGAGGTTACAATTCTCTCTTATCTTTTTTATCTGTTCTAAATTTTTTGGCTCACCTGCAAATGCACCATTTAGGTCAACTAGATGAACCCACTCGCTTCCTAATTCTTCAAATCTTTTAGCTACTTGCCACGGCTCATCACTATATATTTTGGCACTATCCATTAGACCTTTGCTTAGTCTTACTGCTTTGCCATCTTTTAAATCTATCGCTGGTAGTATTGTCATTTTTGTTCCTTGAATATGTTTTTTAGTTTTTGTTTTAGTTTGTTGAAGTTTGGATGAGAAAAATCAAATGGTGCATTTGGATATGCTATTTTATATATTTGGTTTAAAATAGCTTTGTAGTTCTCTTTTGATTTAAACTCACTACAATCTAAAAAATCCTCTATACACTCTTTCTGTTTTTTAGGGATAGAAGACAAAATCAGAGACTCCAAATAGCCACTTTTTGTTTTTGGGTCACAAGTTATATATATATCGCTATAGTTTTTTAAGCCTAACTCATTTATAACTTTTTCTAACTCTTTTTTTGTATTTTCATATCCACCATATTTTAAATCATTCTCTTGATAATCTGCATCTACAACAAAAAGTATTTTAGAGATGATATTTTCATGAAATTCCATCAATAACTCTTTATATGCTCTATTATCAATTTTAAAAAAGTTACTTTTTGTTCCTATTCCAAAAAATTTTACATTTGTTATATCTAAGTTTAAATTTTCAATCAATAATTTTAGAAGTTCATTATCAGCTGTTTTTTTAGCATTGCCTTCATGTAAAATAGCTACCATTTATCTAACCTCATGTCCATCTTCAAGTGCATATTGAAGCATATCATAGTCTCTAACTCCTGCTATAACACCTCTATTTTCTAATTTAGTTAACTTTATAAACTTAGTATCTTTATCTTTTAATTTTTTAGCAACTCTTGCATAGGACTCTATACACTCTTTTGAGTGGGTTGTGGCAAATAGCTGGACATTCTGTTCTGTTGATAGAGTTATGATTATTTCTAAAAGTAAATCAAGCTTACTATAGTGTATCCCATTATCTATCTCATCAATAAATAGATAACCATTTTCACAAGCATATAAAGCAGATATAATAGATACAAACTGCTTAAGTCCACCTCCAAACTCATTTATATCTCTATACTCTTTACTATCTTTTAATCTACACTCTGGGCTATTGTCAAATATTTTAAACTTCTCTATATTTGGGTCAAATTGGTTTATATAACTATTTAAAGTCTCCTCTTTATCTTTTCTCTGAACTGATATATATACCTCTTTTAACCAAAAATTACTAAATCCAAAACTATCTATAAAATATATATTATCTATCTTATTAATTTGATATGAGAACTCATTTGCATTTAAAATAATCTCTCTACCATCTATCTTGAAACTATACTCTACTTTTCCATAACCTCTTATTATAGAAAAACCAACTTCTCTTATATTGCTTTTAGAGTAGTATTGTGAAGTTTTTTCAAAAAGCTCTTTGGGATTATCTATATTACTATTTTCAAGTTTGTTTCTTTGAAAATTTACAAAAACAATAGCACTAAATAGACTCTCTATATCTATAGCATGTGCATTTATTCCAATCGCCTCCATAAAAGCAGTCTTCCCCACATTATTTTTCCCACCAATAAGATTAACCCTACCAAATCCATCAGCTCTAAAATCTTTAAACAGTTTATAGTTTTTTATCTCTATCTCTTTTATAAAATGCTCACTCATTGGTTCTCCTTGTTTGGTTTTGACGGTATTTTCAGGGGAAAACACCCTACAAATTTATAAAATTTTCTATAATTTTTAGACCATTTTCATGGCTTTTTTCTGGGTGAGGCTGGATACCGTATATGTTGTCTTTGTTTACAGCACTTGTAAACTCATATCCATAATAGGTTTTTCCTATGGTATATTTATCATCACACTCTACATGATATGAGTGTACAAAATATAGATAAAAATCACTAGGCAATCCTGCAAACAGTTTACTGTTCTCTGTTCCCTGTTCACTATTCACTTGAAAAACTTCATTCCATCCCATATGTGGTACTTTTAATTTATGGTCAAATCTACTCTCATCAAATGGTACTACGGCTCCCTCTATAACTCCTAGTCCTTTATGGTCTCCAAACTCTTGGCTACTCTCAAATAATAACTGCATACCAAGACATATACCAAGCAGAGGCTTACCACTACTAGCATACTCTTTTATCGCTTCATCCATTTTATTACTCTGTAGATGTTCCATAGCATCACCAAAAGCTCCTACTCCAGGTAGGATTAGTTTATCATAGTTTTTTAATTTATTAGGATTGCTCTCTACAGCAATATTGGCTCCTATAATCTCAAAAGCATTTATAACAGATGCCAAGTTTCCCATATTATAATCTACAATTCCTATCATATCGACTCCATATAATTTAGTGTGATTATATCAAAATAAGACTATAAACGGATTAGAGAAAGAGATGATGGTTCAATTATCACTTGAACCATTAGAAGATTTTTATAACTATTTTGCAAAATCCTTTAAAGCATATTGATAAGCCTCATCAAAATTCATAACCTTACCTTGATGTTTGTTTGCAAATCGCCTAGCACTCATACGCCCTTCAAAAGCATATTTACTTAAACCACTCATAGTTCCTCTAACATCACTACCCACCACATAGGTAGCATCCTCAACAGGTATAAATTTTAGAGTATCTACAGCTACAACTTTTATATCAGACAGATTAGTTTTATTGATACTTTTATCTTTTGCTAAGCAGTGAATAGAACAGTACTGTCTAACTTCTCCATTATGTGTTGCTGCATGGTTTGTTTTATAAAACATAGGTAGTTTCATACCACAGATTATGCAGTTCTCTTTTTTATCCCCTTTTTGCAAAATGATTGCATCTTTTTTATCTACTGTTTGAAACATCTTAAACTTTTGTGCTGTTGGTTTACCCTCTTGTTCAACACAACCTCCCATTAACAATAACATAGACAATAGAACTAAAATTTTTGTTTTCATATCAAAACTCCTATAATAATATTATTTTATAATATAGTAGATATTGTTAATTTAGTGTTAATAAAATCATAGATACCATACTATATGAACAAACAGATATTATTTGCAACACTTCTTTATACATTATCGGTTTTAGTTTTATTGGGTTTAGTTATAAATATTTTTGATAATGGCATTGTAATTGTAGTTATTTCGACTCTAGTTTTATCTCTAATATTTGGATATATACTCAACAGCTATATTTTAAGCCAAAAATTCAATATGGATGAAAATCTACTACATCTAACCAAAGAGATAATACATGAATTAAATATACCACTATCTACTATCGAAGCAAATATCTCTTTGTTAAAAAAGAGACTAAATAGTGATGAGAAATCTATAAAAAGACTCTCTCGTATAGATGAAGCATCCAAAAGATTAAAAAGATTATACAGTGAACTAGTCTATAGTATAAAAAAAGAGATACAAAGTATAGAAAAAGAGAATTTTGAACTAAGTGATTTGATTATAAACAGAGTAAATGAACTAAAACTTCTAAATAGAAACCACTTTGAACTACATCTAAAACCTCACTATGTTCAAGCAGATAAAATTGGATTTGAAAAAATGTTGGATAATATCTTGATAAATGCTATGAAATACTCCCATAAAGATAAACCCATAACCATAAAACTTGAAAAAAATATCTTGACTATAGAAGATAGAGGTATAGGAATGGATGAGACTGAACTTATTCGTATATATGAAAGATATTATCAATCAAATAATAATATTCAAGGGGATGGTATAGGTTTGGCATTGGTTAAAGCCTATTGTGATACTGAAAAGATAAAGATATGGATTAGTTCCCAGAAAAGAGTGGGAACCAAAGTTAGTTTTGATATATCTAATATTATAAATTAGATATATTTTTTGTCAATTTTAAATGAATCAAACTTAGTTAGTTTATTTTTAATAATAAACTTTTTAAGTCTTCTAGTATATTTACCTCTAAGCTCACAATAGTTAACTAAATACTGTACAAGCTGAAGTGGATTATCTGTTATATTTCTCTGCTTTCTAAAGCTTTTATATGCCCCTCTACCTATTGTTACAAAGTAATCATCAACAGCATCACTAAGATTTTTGTACTTTTTAACATAGATTGATTTTCCATTTCTAGTACCTTTAGCTCTCATTCTTGGCTCATTTTTATTAAATGACCACATACCAAAAATATTGTTACCCTCTTTAAAAAATCTAGATTCACCCCATGCAGACTCAATAGCAGCTTGTGCTAAAACAATACTAACAGGATGAGTTTTCATTCTTGAAAGAAGTTCTTTGTTATCTTTAGTTCTGAATTTTTTGTACATTTTGTCGAGGAAGAGTAGGTCTTTAGTTGAAGGATTTGGGTTGTTTATGATATTTTTAGCCCTCGTCCTCAGAACTTTAAACTTCTGTTTACTAATCAAAATAGCTGGTAGCAACATATGAAAAAATCTCTTTTTCTTTTCTGAAACTTGTAATTTATTCAAAGAAATAGTGTTGGTGTAGTTGATTGGTTCAACTTTTTTATCTTTGAAAATAGTAATATCACTTGGAGTAGATATTCTCTTATTAACAATTTTAGCAAACTTATCGCTAGACTCTTTTTCAGGTTCATTTAAATCAGTTTTAACTGACTTTGTTTTATCAACAATCCCTGCCTTATTATCATATTTTTCTAAAGCATTATTAACTTCTAAAAAATACGAATTTTCAAAAGAAAATCCCGTAATAGTTACGCTAATAAAGATTAAAAAGTATTTAATCATGTTTTATCACCTTTTGTAAAAAAATTTCAGAATTATATCTTGGTAAACTTAAAATAAAATAATTTTCAATATTTTTTTTACTTTTTTTTTACTTTTTTTAAAAGCAAAAAAATAACTATTAAAAGTCTATTTTTCAATAGTTCAGAGGTGATTTAAACAATTTATTTTATAGTTATATATTTAATGTAAGTAAAAAAATAATAAAAAAAAGTTAAATATTTTACATTTAATACATTTAAATTAGAATTTTCCCAATAGTAATTATATTTTAGATTTTTTTTGCTATACTTACGAGCATAAATTTAAACAATTAGGAGAGTGTCATGGCACTATTTGATGAAGTAAAAGAGGTAGTTGTAGAACAACTAAATGTTAGTCCAGATGAAGTTAAAGAAGAATCTAAATTTGTTGAGGACCTTGGAGCTGATAGTCTTGATGTAGTTGAATTAGTAATGGCACTTGAAGAGAAATTCGATATAGAAATTCCTGATGAAGATGCTGAACAAATTGCAACTGTAGCAGATGCAATTAAATTTATTGAAAACATTCAAGCATAATTTAAATTATGTAGCTTTCCCCCAAATTTATAGGGGGTAAATATAGATATATATCAAAACAGATTAAAATCTCTTTTGATATATATCTTAGAACCAAGAACAGGAGATAGAGTGAAAAGAGTAGTAGTTACTGGCTTAGGCATGATTAATAGTGTAGGACAAGATAAAGAGACAGCATTTTCTGCAATTTTAGATGGAAAATGTGGTATCAAAAAAATTGAACTTTTTGATGTTGAAAAGTTTTCTGTAAAAATCGCTGGAGAGATTGTAGGTTTTGACCCAAGTGAAGTTATGGATGCAAAAGAGGTAAAAAAAGCTGATAGATTTATACAACTTGGTCTAAAAGCAGCTAAAGAAGCGATGATTGATGCAAATTTTAAAGAAGATGAACTTGACAAAAACAACTTTGGTATCTCTTCTGCTTCTGGAATTGGAGGACTACCAAATATAGAAAAAAACTCGGTCATTTGTGCAACTAGAGGTCCTAGACGAATATCTCCATTTTTTATTCCCTCTTCTCTTGTTAACATGTTAGGTGGTTTTATCTCAATTGAACATGGACTAAAAGGTCCAAACTTATCTTCTGTAACTGCTTGTGCCGCAGGAACTCATGCTATTGCAGAAGCAACAAAAACAATCATGTTAGGTGGAGCTGACAAAATGCTAGTAATTGGTGCTGAATCAGCTATATGTGGTGCAGGAATTGGTGGATTTGCTTCCATGAAAGCTCTTAGTACCAATAATGATGACCCACAAGGTGCATCAAGACCATTTGATAAAGATAGAAATGGATTTATTATGGGTGAAGGTGCAGGTGCATTAGTACTAGAGGATTATGAAAGTGCAAAAGCCAGAGGTGCTAGAATATATGCTGAGGTAATTGGATTTGGAGAGAGTGGAGATGCTAATCATATCACTACTCCTGTAATGGATGGACCTCTTAGAGCTATCAAATCAGCTTTAAAAATGGCAGGAGATATCAAAGTAGATTATATTAATGCACATGGAACCTCTACTCCAGCCAATGACAAAAATGAAACAGCAGCTATCAAAGAGGCCTTTGGTGGCAAAGAAAACTGTCCTCCTGTTAGTTCAATCAAAGGTCAAATAGGTCACTGCTTGGGTGCTGCTGGTGCCATTGAAGCAGTTGTATCTATTATGGCAATGCGTGATGGTAAATTACCACCAACTATTAACTATACTACTCCTGATGAAAATTGTGATTTGGATTATATTCCAAATGAGGCTAGAGATGCTGAGCTTAATGTTGTTATGAGTAATTCGTTTGGTTTTGGTGGAACAAACGGAGTTGTAATCTTCAAAAAAATATAAGGTCGATATATGGCAACATACTTAGAGTTTGAAAAAAAAATTGAGCAGATTCAACAAGATATTGACGCTGCAAAAGCAAGAGATGATAAATTTGCATTAGAAACATTTGAGAAAGATTTGGATAAAGAGGTTACAAAGACATTTAAATCTCTCAGTGCATATCAAAAACTTCAACTAGCTAGACATCCTGACCGTCCATATGCGTTGGATTATATTCGTGCTATATTAGAAGACTCTTATGAAATTCATGGAGATAGAGCTTTCAGAGATGACCCAGCTATAGTTTGTTATATAGGATATATAGATGGTCAAAAAGCTATGATAGTTGGAGAACAAAAAGGTAGAGGTACAAAACATAAACTAAAAAGAAATTTTGGTATGCCAAACCCAGAAGGATATAGAAAAGCTCTTAGAGCTGTAAAACTAGCCGAAAAATTCAATATCCCTGTTCTATTTCTAATAGACACTCCTGGTGCATATCCAGGTCTTGGTGCAGAAGAGAGAGGTCAAAGTGAAGCTATTGCAAAAAATTTATTTGAATTTACCAATATCCAAGTACCTATGGTTTCTATTGTCATAGGAGAAGGTGGAAGTGGTGGTGCATTAGCTATTGGAGTAGCTGATAAACTAGCAATGATGAGATATTCTGTATTCTCCGTAATATCTCCTGAAGGTTGTGCAGCTATTTTATGGAATGACCCTAAAAAAGTTGAACAGGCAAGTTCAGCACTAAAAATCACTCCTGATGATTTAATAGAACATGGTTTAGTTGACGATATTTTAGATGAACCTTTAATTGGAGCACATAGAGACAAAAAACGAGCTACAGAAGTAGTAAAAAATTATTTTCTAGAAACAGTTAAAGAGCTTAAAAAATTATCTACAAAAGAGATGTTAAATAAAAGATATGAAAAACTAATCTCTGTAGGTGCATATTCAGAAGAGGGATAATTTCTTAAAACCTCTAAAAATAACTATGTAAATCCAAAAAACAACAATTTGATAAACTATCAAATAAAAATTATTTAAAAGGATTTACACAATAAAATATATAAAAATATCTAAACCTCCAAATCATCTCTAACCTCTTTTTTATAGTTTTCTCCTAGTGCTAGTGAGGCTGAGGTATGTTTTAGAAATAGATTTAGAATTCCTATATTATAATAGCAATCTCATCTTGTAGTGCCTCTTTTATCTCATACTCAATTAGCTAAAATCCTCTTAATTTTTGGAATATATATAATCTTTTGTGCAATTTTCATAACTCTTCATACTCTAGCATAAAAATAAATTTACTAATTTGATTTTGGGAAGTTCTAAATGAATAATACAGTTACATAATATTATACAAAAACTGTATCAAAAAAATTACTAAAAGAATTTAATCTGAACTATTTTTATAAAACTATTTTTTTATACTTTTCCTCTAAATCCAAATTTAATCCAATTTTGATAATATACATAAAATAATTTAACCCCAGAAAGTAAAAGAGTGAAAAAAGCAGAAGATATTTTTAATTTCAAAGCAACAAGTGATGAGTGTGTTAAGTGTGGTAAGTGTATTCCTGTTTGTACTATACATCAAATCAATCCTGATGAAGTAACATCTCCTAGAGGATTTATAGACCTTTTGGGTCAATACAAAGAGGGTAATTTAGAACTAGACAAAAATGCCAAAGATATATTTGAGAGTTGCTTTTTGTGTACTGCTTGTACGGATGTGTGTCCAAACTCATTGCCTACAGATATGGTTATAGAGGAAGTCAGAGCCGATATTGCAGACAAGTTTGGTATAGCATGGTTTAAAAAAGCCTTTTTTATACTGCTAAGACATAGAAAGCTTATGGATATAATGATGAAGCTTGGATATACATTTAGAACTTGTGGGTTCAAAGATGATACAAAAAGAGGTGGGATGATACCTAGATTTCCTATGCCTATAATCAAAAGTGGCAGACTTCTACCATCTCTAGGCAAAACAAGTTTTCTAAATAAATATCCCCAAGAGATAAACAATGGTGGAAAAAGAAGAGTAGCTATATTTATAGGATGTTTGGCAAACTATAACTATACAACTATAGGTGATAGTCTCATTGAGATATGTGAAGTATTGGGTATTGATGCTTTTATACCAAAAGAGCAAAA
>JAADFE010000138.1 GCA_013153055.1 Campylobacterota bacterium | reverse complement strand
GGACACCTAACTCATGGAAGTAAACCAAGTTTTTCAGGTAAAAACTATCAAAGTTTTACATATGGAGTAGAACTTGATGGATATATCAACTATGATAGAGTGATGGATATAGCTAAAATCGTTCAACCAAAAATTATAGTTTGTGGAGCTTCAGCATACCCTAGAGAGATTGATTTTAAGAAGTTTAGAGAGATAGCTGACGAGGTTGGAGCAATCCTTTTTGCTGATATTGCTCATATAGCAGGACTTGTTTGTGCTGGTGAACACCCTAGCCCATTTCCATATGCCAATGTCGTAACAACTACTACACACAAAACTCTAGCAGGTCCTAGAGGTGGTATGATAATGACAAATGATGAAGATATAGCTAAAAAAATCAACTCAGCAATCTTCCCTGGACTTCAAGGTGGACCACTAGTTCATGTAATAGCTGCTAAAGCTGTAGGATTTAAACACAACCTAAGTAGTGAGTGGAAAGATTATGCTAAACAGGTAAAAGCAAATACAAAAATCTTAGCTGATGTACTTATCAAAAGAGGATACAACCTAGTAAGTAATGGAACAGATAACCACCTAGTACTAGTATCATTTTTAGATAAAGATTTCTCTGGAAAAGATGCAGACAAAGCTCTAGGTGATGCAGGTATTACAGTAAATAAAAATACAGTCCCAGGTGAGACTAGAAGTCCATTTGTAACTTCTGGTATCCGTATAGGAACAGCAGCACTTACTAGTAGAGGTATGAAAGAGGCCCAACTTGAGATTATTGCAAATAAGATAGCTGATGTACTTGATAATATAGATGATACAGCACTACATACAAAAATCAAAGATGAGATGAGAGAGTTAGCATCTAACTTTATTATATATGATAAGCCAATATATTAGCCTTGAAGATACAAATTTTTGATTTAGAGTTCGATACAGAGTTCTATTATATTCAAAGAGATTCGATTGTTGATAAAATAAAATTCAACAATCGAACTTTTTATAGTAAATTTGAAAAGATAGAGACTCCTCCTACACCCATGCTTATAAAACAACACCTAAATAGAGAATTTACTATCGCTCTACCACTTATCAATGACAACCATATTAACTATATCGTTTTAGAGTATGAAAAAGAAGAAAACAACCACTTTTATTATCTACTCAAACATCTATTAAAATCTCTATATATCACAAATTTTTATACATATGAAAGCAGAGATAACCTAATCCAGATATTTATACCTATAAAAGATATCAGCATAAAAGAAACATACAAAGAAATTGAAAAAATAAAACAAATTTTAGAACTTAAGTCATCTAAAAGATGTAAGATACTTCCTGATGAAAATTTACCAAAAAATTACAATAAAATAACACTTCCTATTAAAAAAATGTGATTTTACGGTATCAAATAACCAATTTTGTGTTATACTCTGTTTTAAAAAAACGGAGACTTGAATGGAAAGTAAAAATTTAAACGACATCGTTATAGAGGATGCAGATAATAATAAGAAGGCACAGTTAAAAAATATTTTAACTCTACTTGCACTTTTATTTATTATTTTGGTTATATCTATTGTAATTACTAAATTGATTTTAGGTAGTGATGATGATAATAATGCAACTAATACTCTAAGTAGTGAAACAACAACACAAAATGTTGGAAGTACATCAACAGCAACTACAGCAGCCGCAGTAGCAACTGGAGTAGCAGCTACAACAGCAGCAACAGCTATGGCAACTAATAATACAGCAGAAACTACAACAAAAAATGCTGATGATAAAAAAGAGGTTACTTCAACTCCTATCGTACCAGAAAAAAATAGTAGCAAAAAATTGCCACTTAGAGACCATAGACCTAAAAAAGAGGTTACTCACCACACTGTACCTAAAAAAGTAACTAGCAGACATAAAAATGAGTACAGAGAGGTCAAAAAGAAAAAAGTAGTACATAAAGCACCTGTTAAAACACCAGTAAAAACAGCTACTAAAAAATCTACTACAACAAGAGGTTACTATATCAAAGTAGGAGCATTCAAAGACCCAAGTAGTGCTATCAAAAAAGTAAAAGCTAACCATCTAAAATATAAAACTGTTGATACAGAAAATGGAATGGCAACTAGAGTATTGGTAGGACCATACTATAGTCAAAAAGCAGCTCAAAAAGATATAGCAAAAGTCAGAGCAAATATTGCAAAAGATGCTTATATAATGAAAATGCCATAATCAGAATGATTAAACAAATTCTCTTTGACCAACTAACACCAGTTGCGATGTATGGAAAAGTGAAATCACTTTTCCAAGATGAGATTACCATGCTCTTTGAGAGTGTGGTAAATAGTAGTGATGGGAACTTCTCTTTTATTACTATAGGTAGTATGGAGAGAGTTGCCTATAAAAACAATCAAACTTACTACACCGATACTCAAGGTAAAACAGAAAAAATCCCCGATGACCCTTTTAGTTTTTTGCAAAACTACTATAGAGATATAGACCAAGATAGATACAAAGAGATAGCCCAAGAGGCTGGATTTTCTTTTGTAGATGGGTTTATAGGATTTATCGGATATGATATGGTAAAGGTATTTGAACCTGTACTCAAACCTTATATGGATGCTCTATATGACCCACTAAATACACCTGATTTGGATTTAGTCAGACCTGCTATTATCTTAGCATTTTCTCACAAAAAATCGACTCTAACTATAATCCAAAATGATAGTAGATATACAGAAGAGGTTTCTAAAATAGAAGCACTACTACATAGTAGCTCTACTCCACAACCTCTACTACCTGCTATATTAGATGGTGAGGGAGAGTTCTCAATTGAAGAGGAAAAATTTAAAAAACTTGTCATCCAATCCAAAGAGATGATACGAAGTGGTGATATATTTCAGATATTACTCTCAAATAGATATACACAAAAAGGGGTAATTGACCCTCTAAGTTTCTATAGACTATTACGGTCTAAAAATCCATCTCCTTATCTATTCTTATTAGATTTTGAAGATTTCTCTATATGTGGTTCATCTCCAGAGGTCATGGTAAGATTAACCAATGATGAAATCCTACTACGACCAATAGCAGGAACTAGAAAAAGAGGTAAAACTCACGCTAGAGACAAAGAGCTAGAACTAGAGATGCTCAATGACCCAAAAGAGTGTGCAGAGCATCTTATGCTTATAGATTTAGGACGAAATGATGTAGGACGGGTAGCAAAAGTAGGAACTGTAGAGGTTACTGATATGATGAGAGTTGAGAGATACTCTCATGTTATGCACATGGTTAGTGATGTAGAGGCAAAAATAGCCGATGGCAAAGATGCTTTTGATTTGTTTAGAGCGACCTTTACAGCAGGAACTATGACAGGAGCTCCAAAGATTAGAGCAATGGAACTTATAGCACAGTATGAGGGTCTAAAAAGAGGCTTTTACTCTGGTGCTATTGGTTACTTTGCTTTTAATGGAGAGATGGATAGTTCTATTGCAATACGAACAGCACTAGTAAAACCAGACTCTATTACACTTCAAGCAGGTGCAGGAATAGTAGCTGACTCAGTTCCAGAGCTAGAATATATAGAAGTAAAAAATAAACTAGGAGCATTACTTGCAACTATCAAAGATATGGAAAACCTCTAAAGAGGTTCGGTTTATAACAAAAGGGGTTATAGTAGTATCTACTATGCTACCTCTTTTTTCAGGTTGTACAATCAATGGGAAAAATATCAGTCAAATAATGGATAAAAACATATCCAACCCTCCACAAAAAGAGATATCTACAGATACCAATAAAGCTGAAAATAATAGTAGTAACAGTGGTTTCAAGATTAATCTAAAATGGGCAAACAAAGAGTACCATGATGGAGAAGAGGATATTAAATTTCATATTCACTAAAGGACTAAGATGAGAGAACTTTTTACTATATTTGGCAACCCTGTTAGTCACTCCAAATCCCCACTAATGCACAATCTAGCCTTTAGAGGATTAGGTTATAGTGGATGCTATAGTCGCTATAGATTAGAAGATGGCTCAAAACTAAGAGATAGATTTTTCGAGCTAAATATCAAAGGTGCAAATATCACAGTACCTCACAAAGAGGAAGCATTTAGAGCATGTGATGAGCTTGATAATTTTGCCCAAAAAGTTGGAGCAGTCAATACTATAGTAAAAAAAGGTGATAAACTATACGGCTATAATACAGATGCACCAGGGTTTTTAAAGGCTATAGAGGAGTTCAAAAATATAAAAAAAGTTCTCTTTTTGGGTGCTGGTGGAACTGCTCAATCTACATCAATCATACTAAAAGATGCAGGATATGATATCACCATACTAAATAGAAGTGCCAAAAGGTTGACCTACTATAAAGATATGGGATTTAAAACCTATACATTTGAAGATTTTCAGATAGATAAATTTGACTTGATAGTAAATATGACCTCAGCAGGGTTAGAAGATGACTCCCTACCCTGCCCTATAGAGATACTAAAACAGACTCTACCAACTGCAAAAGCCTGTGTAGATGTCATATATGGAAAAGAGACACCATTTTTGAAACTAGCAAAAGAGTATAATCTCCCTACCAAAGATGGAAGTGATATGTTATTATACCAAGGGATTATAGCCTTTGAATATTTTACAGATAACAAATTTACATTTGAAGAGATAAAAGAGTTTATGCAAAAGGCTTTTGTTTTATAACCAATTATCTATAGTTCTTCATAGCTTGTTGAGCTTCTCTGAGTTGTGTTTTTCTCTTAAGAGCCTCTCTCTTGTCGTGAAGTTGTTTTCCTTTTGCTATAGCTATACTCACTTTTGCCAAATTTCTTTTGTTGAAATATATACTCAATGGAACTATAGTATAACCATCTTTACTTACTTTGTCAAAGAGTTTATCTAACTCCTTTTTATGTAGTAATAACTTTCTAGGACTTCTAGTATCTCTTGCAAAGTTTCTATTGGTAGTATCAAGGTGTGCTATATGTGCATTCATAAGATATAGCTCACCCTTTATAAATCTACAAAAAGCATCATTGAGGTTAGCTCTCTTTGCTCTTAGAGCTTTGACTTCACTCCCCTCTAAAACGATACCTGCTTCAAGTTTTTCTAAAATCTCATAATCATGATAAGCTTTTTTGTTTTTTGCTATTGTTGTTGACATAATTTATTCTCTTTTTTAATTTAAATATTTAGTAGAGAATTATATCAAAAAAATAGGCATAATCTATTTTTTAGGACTATATACCTCAGTTTTATAACCCTCTCTTATCAATTTCATAATTCCACCATCAAGATTTACTACATTATAATCTAACTTATTACCTAAAAAGTTAGATACCATTGTAGTTCTACTACCTATTCTACAGATTATAGCAAACTGCTCATCTTTTTTTACTATCTTGTCAAGTGCATCTAAAAAACCATCTATATCATAGTTCTTTCTCTCATCAAAAAAAGTAAGAGTATATGAACCCTTGACTATACCTGTCTCTTGCCATTCAGATTTTGTTCTTATATCTATTATCTTCATATGTGTATTTTCTACAAATTCTGGAGTTACCTCTATATCTGTAACTTTAGCAAAGATACTAGAGCTTACTATAAATAGCCCTAATAATATTTTTTTCATTAATTTATCCTTATCATTTAAGACTAATTTTATCTTAAATGATATTATCTAATAATTGTGGATATTTTGTTTTATTAATGTAAAAAGTGTCTAACAGTCGTAAAATATAGTGATATACCATGCTCATCAGAAGCCTCTATAACCTCATCATCTCGGATACTTCCACCTGGTTCAATTATAGCTTTTACACCTGCTTCTGCTGCTGCGTCTATACTATCTCTAAATGGGAAAAATGCCTCACTAGCCATTGCTGAACCACTAACATCAAGCCCCATCTCTTTTGCTTTTTTCAATGCACACTGAGCTGCATCAACTCTACTTGTCATTCCCATTCCAACAGCTACCATTGCACTATCTTTAACATATACTACACAGTTTGATTTTGTAAGTCCTGCTACTTTCCAAGCAATCTCCAAATCTTTCATCTCCTGAGGAGTGGCCTCTCTTTTTGATTTTAGGTGAGCATTTTTTACTTCATTGTCACATATACAATCACTATTTTGATATACAAAACCACCATCTATATGTTTAAAATCATGAGTATCATTAGCTAGAACTAGCTTTTTATTTCCTTGAGCAAATAGCTTAATTCTCTTTTTCTTCTCAAACACCTCTATAGCATCATCTTCAAAATCACCTGCAATGATAACCTCTAAGAAAATCTCATTCATCTTTAAAGCTAACTCTTTAGTCACCACTCCATTTACTGCAACTACTCCACCAAAAGCTGAGATAGGGTCACATTTTAGAGCCTCTGTGTATGACTCTAGTAGAGTATCTTTGATAGCAAATCCACAAGGATTACCATGTTTTACAATACATACTGCATTCTCATCTCCAAAACTTGAAGCAATTTTCAACGCTCCATTTACATCTGTGAGGTTATTAAAACTTGCCTCTCCTTTTAACTGTTTGAAGTTATTGCTAAAGAAATCCTCAAACTCATACAATGCACCATCTTGATGAGGGTTCTCTCCATATCTAGTTTGGAATACCTTTTTACCTGTGATAAACTGATACTCTCCAAAGCCATTGTTAAATCTCTTGTTCATATAGTTTGCTATCATAGCATCATAAGAGGCTGTATGCTCGTAAGCTTTTATCATCAAATCTCTTCTAAACTCAAAACTATCACTATTTGATTCTAGTGCATCTAAAACTCTACTATAGTCATTAACATCAGTTACTATTAAAACATCTTGGAAATTTTTGGCACTACTTCTCACCATGGTAGGACCACCGATATCTATATTTTCTATAATCTCACCAAAATCATCAGTTCTCTCTATGGTCTCTTTGAATGGATATAGATTTACACAAACTAGGTCGATACCCTCAACACCTAACTCTTTTGCTTGTGCTACATGAGCTTCATTGTCTCTTTTATACAAAATTCCACCATGAACAAAAGGATTTAGGGTCTTTACCCTACCCTCAAAACACTCAGGAAATTTGGTTATCTCATCAATCTCTATAACTTTTATACCATTTTCGGATAACTTTTTATAGGTTCCACCAGTTGAGATAATCTCCCAACCAAGTCTCTCTAAACCTTTTGCAAAATCAACTATACCACTTTTGTCACTTACGCTAAGCAATGCTCTCATATAAATTTACCTTTAAAAAATTTTGTGAATTATAGCTAAATAGAGGTTATTGTATTATGAGATACTAAATACAATAACCAATAAAATACTCACAAATAAATAAAAGATAAATCTCTATCTAATAACATTTATATCAGCTACTTTTGTATCTACTTTGCCTCTAGCTTTAGCTTCTACTTTAATAGTATAAACACCTGTTCTATCTGGTTTGAAAAACTTATAATAGACCTTTCCATCGCTCTTTTTATGAGAATTTAAAAAAGCTGGATGAGAACCCTCTGGTTTTTTTATAACTCTCCATATAACAGTATCTAACTTCTGTGAAGAGACTATTTCCAAATCTTTTCCCTCAGTAGTAACATCTTTTAGTTGTGCTTCTGACAATGTAATAGAAGAAGCCTCTCCTATATTATCTTTAGGTTCAGGCTGATTACAACCTGTAAATAGAAGCGTTGCCATACTAACTGCCATAACAAATTTTAATTTACTCATTTTTTTATATCCTTTTTTAAATTAATCCGATACTCCCCCAAAATATCGGAGAGTTATCATAGCATATAAATATTGTAAAAGTATTGGATTTATTGCAAAATTAGGAACCGATGGCTTTAGCCTCGCTTTTTTCGGGACTCTTGTGCTATGCACTCTCTTTGAAAAAGTCTCCGATTCCAAAGAATTTTTGTAAGAAGTCTATTATATAATCAAAAAAAAACTACTATCAATCTATATAAATCCCCTCAGCATGAGTACTCCTCTTATCTTCAGGTGGTAACTCCATATAGTTAAATGAGTAGATATTCTCCAGATAGTGATGAGGGTCATTTGGTGCTAAAAACTCTAACCCCTCAAACTCTATCTTTTTAAGTGGAAAGATTTTGTCTCTATCAAACCATGCAGGTACATCTGGCATCTCTCCACCATAGATTACCTTTTTGCCATCTTCTTGGTGTAGCTCTTTTAGAGCCTCTTGGAGTTTGTGGCGTACTTTTGGTAAATCTTTGCCATTTGATGTGTGCAGACTTATAGCTGAGGTCTCTCTAATTAGTTTGAATATATCACTATAAAAATCATAATAAAACTCACCATCAGGGATAGTTAACATAGGAAATATATCTACAAAAACTCCTTGATGGTACTCTATATCTCTATCTTTTTCATGAAACTCTACTATTTTGGCTCTGTTTGAACGAAGCTTTATATAGTCAAATGGAAATTTGCTATCAGTTTGGGTTGTTTGAAAAAATATCTGCTCACTAAACTCATCTTTTAGCTCTATTAGCTTTTGATAATCCTCTAGTGGCATAGATAGGTCTATATCATCATCCCATGGAATAAAACCTTTGTGTCTAACAGCCCCTAGAAGAGTTCCACTATCTAGCCAATATTTTAGATTATGTTTTTGACATATCCTATCAAACTCAACTAACATATCAAGCATAATTAGTTGAGCCTCTCTTAGAGTCTTTGGGTCTATCTTTGACACTATTTTCTCTTTAGACCATAGTAGTCATACATTGCATTGATAAGTACATCTACATAAGCTCTAGTCATCTCTCCCATATGTGAGACTCTAAAGATTATATCCCTCTCTTTTCCTCCATTTGGACAGACCATTACTTTGTATCCATCTTCTAGGTCTCTTACTATATCCATAGCACTTTTTCCATCTGTTGGGGTTAGTGTAGTCATAGCATTTGGCATATATGGAGTATAGAATTTTAGTGGTAGCTCTTTTATATTTGCTCTAAAATACTCTGCTATATCTTTTGCTCTTTGGATACTTTGAGCTACTCCACCTCTTCTTTTGATTTGAGCTAATCTTGCTTCAAGTTGTAGCATAATAGTTACAGCTGGAGTGTATGGAGTTTGACCTCTTTCACCATTTCTGAGATAATCTTTGAAGTTAAAATATAGATTGTCTATATCTTGAACTCTATCTATTGCTTTTGGAGCCAATATAACCATAGTAAGTCCTGGTGGCAAGGCTAAACCTTTTTGACTACTAGCAATAATGACATCTATATTTTGTGCTGACATATCAATATGGTCAGTTACTAACATACTAATAGCATCAACTATAAAAAATAGTCCGTTTTCTTTGGCATAAGCCCCCATAGCATCTAAATCATATAGATGTCCTACACTTGTCTCATGGGCATTTACTATTAGAGATGAATACTCCTCTTTTGGTGCCAACTCTTTGATATTGTGTAGGTTTGTATCTTTTACTTTAAAATCTGTGTGAGGGATTTTATGAGTTTGACAAATCTG
>JAADFE010000037.1 GCA_013153055.1 Campylobacterota bacterium | reverse complement strand
TTATAGGTGGTTCAGCAGACTTAGCACCATCAAATAAGACAGCACTAAAAGATATGGGTGATTTTCCAAAAGGTAAAAATATTCACTTTGGTATTCGTGAACACTCTATGGCTGCTATTACTAATGCTATGGCTTTATATGGTACAGTTATCCCATTTAATGCAACATTTTTTGTATTTTCTGATTATCTAAAACCTAGTGCAAGAGTGGCTGCTCTAACTGGTATTCAAAATTTCTTTATATGGACACATGATAGTATTGGTGTAGGAGAAGATGGCTCAACTCACCAACCGATAGAACATCTAAGCCAATTTAGAGCTTTGCCAAACTTTTATGTGTGGAGACCTGCTGATGCTACAGAGAATGTAGAGGCTTGGAAAACGGCACTTGAGATGAGTGATGCACCTCATGGATTTGTACTCTCTCGTCAAAAACTAAAGACTTTAAAACCAAAAAGAGATTTTGGTGATGTCTCAAAAGGTGCATATATAGTCAAAAAGAGAAATGGTGCAAACTTCACCCTAATGGCGAGTGGTAGTGAGCTTATGCTCTCTCTTCAGGCGGCATGTCATTTAGAGGTTTTGGGTATTGTTGCAAATGTTGTCTCTGTTCCATGTCTTGATTTGTTTAATGAACAAGATGACGAGTATAAAAAAGCTGTTATAGACCCTAATACAAAAGTATTGGCAGTTGAAGCAGGAACAGCTACAGAGTATTATAGATATGCTGATGATGTTTTATGTATGGAGAGTTTTGGTGCATCAGCTCCTGCGGATAAGCTTTTTGAAAAATTTGGATTTACTAATGAAGGTGTAATGAAAAGAGCTTGTGCTTTGATGAATGTAGAGTATAAACCTGTTGATTTAGGTGTATGTTAAAAGTTATTAACACTCCATTTACTTTAGTTCAGTATAATATGCAAAATTAAATTAATATATAAGGAAAAAAATGATTAAAACTACTATTAAAGTAGCACTAGCTTCACTTCTTTTTGTGACAGTTTGTAGTGCAGATACAAGTTACGGAACCGTAAATGGTGAGAAGATAACTAAAGATGAAGTTAATCAAATTGTTGGAGCTCAAGGCATTGATTTTGATACACTTGATAAAGCTACACAGAAAAAAGTTTTAGATATGATTGTTGATAGAAAGCTATTAATGCAAAAAGCTTCTAAATCTGGTGTTGAAAGTAGCAAAGAGTTTAAAGATAAATTAGAATTATTAAAAAAAGATTTGGCTCTGAATGTTTGGATGGAACAAGAGGCTAAAAAGCTTGAAAAATCTACAACAGAGTCTGAATTAAAAGAGTTTTATAAAAATAATAAAAAGAATTTTGAAACACCAGCTGAGTTAAAAGCTAGTCATATTCTTGTAAAAACAGAAGATGAAGCTAAAGCAATTATAAAACAGTTAGATGGTGCAAAAGATGTTAAATCAGAATTTGCTAAATTGGCAAAAGAGAAATCAACAGGTCCTAGTGGTGCAAATGGTGGTGATTTAGGTTGGTTCCCTGCTAGTAGAATGGTACCAGAGTTTAGTGCTGCAGCAGAAAAATTAAAAAAAGGAACATATACTAAAACACCTGTCAAGACTCAATTTGGTTATCATATTATATACCTAGAGGATAAAAAACCAGCAGGTAGTAAAAAATTTGATGAAGTAAAAGAGCAAATTAAAGAGATTGTTAATAGAAATAAATTTAATAAATTTGTTGAAACAACTGTTTCTGAGCTTAAAAAAGATGCTAAAATAGAGCTAAAATAGTCTAAATATTCTCTTCAAAACCAACTTTGTATGGATTTTGGAGAGTCTTATATTGTCTTGTACTTTATCAAAATGTGATACTCTAGTGCCTTTTGGTGGGTAATACACCTCTATAGGAACCTCTTTTATATCTCCTCTGTTCCATATATGTTTGACTATCACCTCTATTTCAAAGTCATATCTATTATGTGTCAAATCTAAATCCAATATAGATATAGGATATGCTCTAAAACCACTCTGTGTATCAGTTAACCACTTTCCTGTCTCTACAAAAATCCAAAAATTACTAAAAGCTCTTCCAAATTTTGATGAGTTTGGAACATCCTCTTTGAATATTCTATTGCCTATGATTATACTATTCTCTTCTAATAGAGGCAACATCTTTTTAATTTCACTAGGATAGTGTTGTCCATCTGCATCTATAGTTATGATATGCTCAAAATCTCTTTTTTTTGCCTCTTTTGTTCCTGTAAGGATTGCTTGACCTTTGCCTTGATTGGTAGAGTGTCTTAGTATAGTTAAATTTTTATGGTTATCTAGTAGAGTGTTTACATCTATATTAGAACCGTCATCGACCACTATTATCGGTAAGTTCAAATTTAGAGTATCCTCTACGACTTTTTTTATACTCTCTGGATTGTTATATATAGGAATAACAATAACTACTCTATTCATTTCTCAACCTAATTATAAAGATATGCTATTATACATAAAGAATATATTTTTTTAATATATTATAGATATAATCTAAAGATATTTTATAAAAAAGGTAGCCCTATGAAACTCACCAAAGAGCAGATAGAGTCATTTGATAGAGATGGTTTTTTGATTATAAGAGGTTTTGCAAATAGTGCAGAGTGTGAGGCTATATTAGATATAGCAAAAGCCCATCTAAAACACAAAATAGAGCCTATAGAGACAGAGAGTGGATATCATGACAAATCTAAAGAGTATCGAAGTGATGTATTGGATTATAATAGTATGATAGATACAAAAGAGGCTACAGTTAGGAGACTAAGACAGGTATATAATCGTGATATAGTTTTCAAAAATTGGATGGAGAATATAGAAATTAGACCAGCATTAGAGCAACTCCTAAATGACCAAGTGGTAATTACTACAGCACATCACAACTCTATTATGACAAAGATGCCTCATAAGAGTACAGAGACTAGATGGCACCAAGATAGAAGGTATTGGCATTTTAGTGATAATAATCTATTGAGTGTCTGGTTAGCTTTGGGTGAAGAGAATAGTGAAAATGGAGTATTAGAGTTTATTCCAGGCAGTCATAAAATGAGTTTTGATATAGAACAACTTGATGAAAAGGAGTATTTTAGAGAGGATTATAGCAAAAATGTATCACTTATAGAGACAAAAGTATCAACTACTCTTCAAAAAGGGGATGTTGTATTTTTTCACTCTCTACTATTACATAGAGCAAATGCAAATAAAACAGATAAGCCTAAAATATCTTTTGTATATACAGTAAAAGGTGCAAATACTAAAGTTGTTGAAAACACTCGTTCTTCTGAATATCCTGAGATTTATCTTGAACGATTAGGATGATTAGAGTTTATTATTAATTTTGAAAAAAGTACTCCCACTACCAGAAAAGTACCATCCATCTGGTGCCACATCTTTTAGCTCGGGGTATGCAATGAGTGAGGCTTTGTATAAATCATTTGCCTCTATGGCATCTGCTTTTGAGAGTATCTCTGGTGTTGTTAGCTTCTCCCATCCTCTAAAAGAGTCTAAATCTATATCATCAAAGAGATATTTTTTAAAAGTTTTATATACTAGTGGAGTATCGCAATGTATATCTGGAGTATATAGCTCTATCTCAAACTCATCATCTTCAAATGGCTCTACTATCTCTCCAAATCCTGATACATTTGCACTACTATAGTCATAAATAAAAAATGGAACATCTGCTCCCACTTTTGAGCCTATCTGGGCTAGAGTAGGGGTGTCTATATTTAGCTCAAACATTTCATTCATGAGACGCATAAATGCTCCAGCATCGCTACTACCACCCCCAAGCCCTGCACCTGATGGTATTTTTTTTTCTACTACGATTTTATAATCTAAAAAGAACTCATGAGTATATCCTATATGGTTGTTTATCTCTTGATAAGCTTTATATATGATATTGGACTCTACTGGTATATCTTCAAATCCATCTATAGTAAAACTATCACACTTTTGAGGTACTATAGAGATAGTATCATATAGATTTGGAACTTTTATAAACCTAGATAGTAGTGTATGGTAGCCATCTTTATGTCCTGTTATCTTTAAAAAACTATTTATCTTTGCATGGGCTTTTATGGTCATTGTTTTCTCTTTTTAGCTAGTAATTTTAGTAGTACAGTAGTTAATACAAACTGTGTAGGAGAGCCAACCTCTAATGCTTTGATAGAGTTTGAAAATAGCTCTAGTATAGATTCATCTAGCTTGTATCTTTTGGATTTTATAGCCTTTTTTACTATATTTTCTATCACGACTCTACACTCTGTTGCAGATAGTCTACTATTTGCCTGTATAAACTCATATGCTTTGGCTAGATTGAAATTTTCTATATCTAACTCCAAAGAGTCCTCTTTTTGTTCATCATTTGATACAAATATAGGTAGTCTCGATTTTATAGTAGGTAGTATGGATGATTTGGACTCTGTGATAAGTATAAAGTGCTTATTTCTAGGAGGTTCTTCTATGATTTTGAGTAGTCTATTTTGAGCTATAGTTGAAAATCTGGGGGCTATTAGTATGATATACTCTTTGATATCACTTGCTACAAACGCTTTGGCTATCGCTTCTGAGGCGTGTTCTACTAAAAACTCTTTTCCATCTGTATCTATAATGGTAAAACTTTCATCTTTTTTTATTGATATTAGAGACTCAAGAGTTTTTTGAGGTGAGTTTGTAACTATTACACCACTTTGTAGTATCATTAATCTAAACTCAACTCATTAAATAGTGAAGCATCAATAGTTTTATTGAATAGTTTAAAAAGCTGTATCAATTTTATATCCAAAGAGGTACTACCATTTCTGAGATAAAAACTATTGGGTACATCACCATCAATAATCCATAATAGGTTCTCATCATTACGAAATACAAATTTGGTATATACGCTATCAGCACTCCCTATATACCATATAAAATAGCCATTTGGATATGAGATATCTAGCATATCCTCCAAGAGGTCTAACTCCTCTGTACCATTCATCTTATCTAGGTTTGGAAACATAGACTTTAGGGTATAAACAGGCAGAAATGGTCTATGATTTTTGAGTCTATTGATTTTACTAGAGATATATCTTGCATACCATGCCCTGGATTCATCTGTGAGTACCAGTATAGTTTGACCCTCTAAAATCTTTGTAACAGCTCTTTGAATGATAGGAACCCAATCATAACGACACTCCTCCATCCAAGAGAAGCTAGAATCCTCTTCCCTGATGGTATCAAGTGTCCAGTTTAATATAGGTGTCATTATAGATTACGCATCTAATTTATAGACAGAGTGTAGTGTACGAACAGCTAGTTCAGCATATTTTTCAGCAATAATCATTGAAACTTTTATCTCTGATGTTGAAATCATCTCTATATTTATATTCTCTTTTGCTAGAGCAGAAAATGCTGTAGCTGCAACTCCTGAGTGAGATTTCATCCCAACTCCAACTATAGAAACTTTGCATATATCACTATCAAAGCTTTTTCCACCTATATCATGGTCAAAATTCTCTATAATCTTTTGGGCTTTTGATAGCTCACTCTGTGCTACTGTAAATCCTAGAGATGTTAGACCCTCACTACTAGCATTTTGGATAATCATATCAACATTTATCTGCTCATCTGCTAGTTTTGTAAAAATCTCTGCTGCAATTCCTGGTCTATCTGATACATCTTTTAGTGATACTCTTGCTTGATTTCTATCTAGTGCTATACCACTTACTAATACTGCTTCCATATTTCCACTCTCCTCACCTATAACTGTTCCCTCTTCATTAGAAAATGAACTTTTTGCTACTATTTTGACTTTTAATTTTTTTGCTAACTCTACTGAACGATTTTGAAGTACTTTTGCTCCAAGAGATGCTAACTCTAACATCTCTTCATAAGAGATAAAGTCCATCTTTTTAGCTTTTGGCTCAATCCTTGGGTCTGTGGTATATATACCGTCAACATCACTATAAATCTCACAAGCATCAGCCTTTAAAGCCCCAGCAATTGCAACTGCTGAGAGGTCTGAACCACCTCTCCCTAGTGTTGTAACCTCTCCATCTTCGTTTATACCTTGAAAACCAGCTACTATAACTACTCTACCTTTGTCTATTTCGTTTCTCATAGCTGTTGGGTCTATTGACTCAATTCTAGCATATGTGTGAAAGTTATCTGTTTTTATTCCAGCTTGTCTTCCACTCATTGCAATTGCATCAACCCCCATCTCTTTTAGGGCGATAGCTAATAGTGCCGCAGTTACTCTCTCACCAGAGCTTAGAAGCATATCCATCTCTCTTTTTGATGGATTGTCCGAAAAATGTTTTGCAAACTCTATTAATTTATTGGTCTCTCCACTCATGGCTGAGACTACTACTACTATATCATTACCCTCTTTTTTGGCTTTTGCAACACGCGAAGCCACATTTTCGATGCGTTCCAAACTACCTACGCTTGTACCACCGTACTTATGCACTATTAACATTATTTATATGTCCCTCTTTTACGAAATGTTCTATAACTCTTTTATATACCCGTCGTTTAAAATATGTTGCCTTTTTTAGCAACTGTTCATACTCTACATACTTGTAATCTTCAAACTCTGGCTCATGATAACTATCAAGATTAATCTTGGCTCCATCTTTTAATTTTACTAAAAAATATTTCTGTGTTTGCCCGTCAAATGGATACATCTTTCGAGCTGTTACCCCATTTGGAAAATCATATTTTATCCAAAAAGGGTACTCTGCAATAACTTCAACACTATTACACCCAATCTCCTCTTGTAGTTCTCTTAGCAGTGCCTCTTTTGGCGTTTCACCCTCATCAATACCACCTTGAGGGAACTGCCACGCATTTTTAATGTCTGAGCGTTTACCTAAAAAAAATTCACACTTTTGTGGATAGTCTGAAGAGAGTATGACAGCTGCGACATTTGGGCGATAACGCTTCTTTGTCTGCATTTTTCTACTCTACTTTCATTTATAAATTTGGAATTTAATTTTATTCCATTTTATTTGGTAAAATTTTAGCTAAAATGTCATTAAAAAACGGTGATTTCATGTTGCTCTATATCCACATTCCCTACTGTGACTCAAAGTGTCACTACTGTAGTTTTAATAGCTATGTAGATAAGTTTGATTCAAGAGAAAACTATATGTTGGCTTTGCATAGTCAGCTTCTATATGAGTTGGATAGATTTGGGGTACAAAAAGGAGAGATAGAGTCTCTATTTATAGGTGGAGGAACCCCATCAACAATACATCCAGAGCTATATAAACCTATATTTGAGACCATATCTCCACTATTAAAAGAAGGTGCAGAGATTACAACTGAAGCAAATCCAAATTCTGCAACTAAATCATGGCTACAAGGTATGTTTAATCTAGGAGTAAATAGGGTCTCTTTTGGGGTTCAGAGCTTTGATAGAAATAAACTAAAAGCTTTAGGTAGAAGTCACTCCTCAACCCAAGCAGTTGAAGCTATCAATATAGCAAAAGAGATAGGTTTTGAGCATATATCATTAGATTTAATATATAACTTTTCAGGAGATACAAAAGAGCTACTACTAAATGATATAAATATGGCTTTTGAGTTACCTATTGACCATATATCAGCATATGAACTAACTATAGAGAGTGGTACCAAATTTTCAGACACCCCAGAGCAGAAACAGGATAATAATGAGTTGGCTTTTTTTGTAGCCAATGAGATAAAAAAGCGAGGATTTGAGCAATATGAGATTTCAAATTTTGGTACCTATCAGAGCGTTCACAACAGAGGCTATTGGAAACTAAAAGATTATATCGGAGTAGGTGCAGGTGCTGTTGGATTTAAAAAAGATACTAGATACTATCCTATTACAGATATAGATAGCTATATCAAAAATCCTCTAGTAATCAAAGAGGAGTCTATAAGCAGTGAAGAGCTTTTAACCGAGAGGATATTTCTAGGGCTGAGAAGTGATATCGGCATAGATGAGACTATATTGGATAAGGATATGAAAAAAAGAGCCGATTTTTTAGTACAAGAGGGCAAACTGATAAAAGAGAAAAATATCTACCAAAATGTTGATTTTTTCATTAGTGATGAGGTTGCACTATATATATTGACCTAACTCTCAATCTTTTTAGATAAAATTACAGTAATTGAAAATTAAAACCTAAAATAGGTTTAAAGGGAAAAGAATGTTTGGAATGGGTTTTACCGAGATACTTCTAATTGCGATAGTTGCTATACTCTTTTTGGGACCAGATAAACTACCTAGTGCTATGGTCAAGGTGGCTAAATTTATCAAAAGTACAAAAAAAGCACTAACTGACGCTAAAAGTGCTATAGATGATGAGCTAAAGATTGCTGAACTAAAAGAAGAAGCTTTGGGCTACAAAGCTAAACTAGAACAAGCAAATAGTGAACTACAAGGGTTTAAAAATATAGCCAACCCTGTAGATGACCTCCAAGAGGCTTTAGACATGGCAAAAGGTGGATTTAAATCAACTCCATTAGAAGAGGATGAGAGTATAACTAAACAGGTTGAACCAAAACAAGAAGAGGTTGTTTTGAAAAAGAAAAAAAAGAGTACAGATAAAAAAGGTGATGAGTAATGTTTGATGATTTAAAACCTCACCTAGTAGAGCTTAGAAAGAGACTAGGTATCTCTGTTATAGTTATAATTGTTTTTGCTTTTATAGCTTTTGGTTTCAATAAATATATAATAGAGTTTGCAAAAGCACCTTTGGTTGGTATAGTTGATGGAGACCCATTTATTGGTGGTATTGGTATATTTTTTACAGCTTTGAAAATCTCTATATTTACTGGATTTATATTTGCCTTGCCTGTAGTATTTTCTCAGATTTGGGCTTTTATCGAACCTGGGTTATATGACCATGAGAAAAAGTATGTTATCCCATTTGTAACTATCTCTACTTTTATGTTTATACTTGGTATGGCATTTGCTTACTATATGGTTATACCTTTTGGTTTCCAATTTTTATGGGCATTTGCTGGTAATATAGTTAACTTTTTGCAAACTCTTGATGAGTATATAGGTATATTTACCAAGATACTTTTTGGTTTTGGTTTAGCTTTTGAGTTACCTGTTATTCTGTTTTTCTTGGGGATGTTAGGTTTAGTTGATGATAAAAATTTGAGAGACTTTTTTGGTTATGCAGTACTAATTATATTTGTAATCGCTGCACTTCTTACTCCACCTGATGTTATTACTCAGCTATTAATGGCTGGACCACTTATTTTATTATATGGTATCTCTATTATTATAGTACGGATGGTAAATCCTTATAAAGAGGATGATGACGAAGATGAAGAGGATGACGACTCAACAAAAGAGAAAGAGCTACAACAGCTAGAAAAATAGATATAAAATTATTATACTTCCTAAAAATACCTTTTTTAGGAAGTATAATGAAAAATATCCTTGTAAAATATACTTCATAGAGTATCAAAAAAAGTTGAGAGATGAGTGGGAAAGAGAATAGATATGAAGTATTTGTTAGATACTAATACTCTTATATATTATCTTAA
>JAADFE010000011.1 GCA_013153055.1 Campylobacterota bacterium | reverse complement strand
TTTTTCTAGTTAGCTGGATATTGAGTAGCTCTGCTATCTCTTTAGCTTTTCCGATTTTGAGTTCATCATTATTGACCTCATAAAGCTCAAAGAAGCTTCCTATCTCCATCAAAATAATAGTATTCTCTCCATACTTTGCCTCAAAATATTTTTGAAGTTCAAAATATATCTCACTAAGGAGTTTACCTTTGGTATTTAAAATTTTTGATGCCTGTTCCAACTATGAGCCTTGTTTATTATTGTGATATTATACAATAATAGAACTTGAAAGTATAACCCCATCAACCCCAGCTTTTGCCATCTCTTCAATCTCATCTTCATCTGAGATTTGAGCCAATACTCTAGTATCAAATAGATAATTTTGAGCTATAGGCATAATCTCTTTTGCTAAATCTTTGCTAGATATAATATATTTTGCACCAAAACTATTAGCAAATATAGCCTCTTTGATAGAGTTGATATGTAGACAAAATGGTATGAAATTTTTTTGGCAATGCTTTATTAGTTCTATATTTTTAGCCAAACTATCTATAGATACTATACTATTGGATGGGGTATCTATGATATCATCTATAGTATCAATCTGATAAAACTGAGGCGATTCCATCCACAAATGACCAAAGATTAACACTCTATCCCCTTTGGGCTTTATCTAGGCACTCTTTGGAGCAGTATGATTTTTTTTGATAGATAATAGCATCCTCTTCAGTCATATATGTACCACACATAGCACACTTTGCTGTAGGAGCTACTTTTGTAAAATCTTCGTCACTGTTTTTATCTTTTGATGATTTTTCTCTATCTATTAGAGGTAGTTTTCCACCAAAAAATCTATAAATCATCGCACCAATAACAGCAAAAATAATCAGTTTAAATAACATTGCTAACCTTCTTAATATATAAATAGTTTCGTTTACCTTGATTAATTATATCATAATTCATAGATGAGTCTATATCTTCTAGCTCATTAAATATCTGCTCACCCTTATAAAAGAGATATCTAGTATCACTATCTTTTAGATGAGAAGTCAATTCAAGTAGCATCTTGGTATTGGTAACTGCCCTAGATGATATAAGCCCAAATGGACTATGGCTATAATCCTCTACTCTCTTTTTGACTACACCAATATTATCTAATCCAAGCTCCATAGCTACAAATTTCAAAAATGAAGCCCTCTTATTTCTAGGCTCACATAGTATTGTTTCTATATCAGGATAAGCCATACCAAGAATTAACCCTGGAAACCCTGCACCTGTTCCTACATCGAGTATAGATTGAGGCTTTTCTATAAATTTAGTAGGATAAAGCGAATCCTCAATATTGGCTTGTATCTCTTTTGCATTTTTAGCTCCTGTTAGATTATGAACCCTATTCCACTCTAACAAAAGCTCTATAAATCTATCAAACTGTTCACTATTCACTGTTCACTCTTCACTATAAAAGATGTCCTAACTGCTCTTTTTTAACTTTTAGATAGTTCTCATTGTATGGATTTGGCTCTATTTTTATAGGTATCCTCTCAACTATATCTATATTTTCTAGGGACTCTATCTTTGATGGATTATTTGTAAGCAATTTTATCTTTTTAATTCCAAAATGCTCCAATATAAACTCCACTATCTCATAGGTTCTCTCATCGGCTCTAAAGCCTAACTGATGATTAGCTTCTACTGTATCTAATCCTGTATCTTGTAAGGCATAGGCATTTACTTTGCCCAAAAGTCCAATATTCCGACCCTCTTGACGATGATATATTATCATACCACCCTCTTTGGCAATTAACTTTTGAGCATAAACCAACTGTTCACCACAGTCACACTTTTTTGACCCTAAAGCATCTCCTGTGAGACACTCAGAATGAACTCTTACTATAGGAGTATCACTCAAATTATCGGTAAATATAGCCAAATGCTCTTTACACCCTTGTTTAAAGGCTTGAATATTAAACAATCCATATTTTGTAGGTAGTTTTGCAACTTTGGAGATTTCAATCTGTTTCATGGCGAAATTATATCAGTTTATGATAAAATTTGACAATTTGATTTAAGGATATATAATGTTTACTAGATTTAGACGAAAAAGACTCAATCCAAAACTAAGAGATTTACTCCAAGAGACTCATGTTAGAGTAGATGATTTTATCTATCCTCTATTTATAAAAAGTGGAGAGGGGATTAAAAATGAGGTAGCCTCAATGCCTGGAGTTTTTCAAATGAGCATTGATGAGATTATAAAGGAGTGTGCTACTCTAAAAGAGCTTGGGATTTACTCTATTATACTATTTGGTATCCCAGATATCAAAGATAGTGTAGGAAGTGATGCACTATGTGAACATGGAATTATAGCCTCAGCCATCAAAGAGATAAAAAAAGCTCACCCTGATATGTTTGTAGTAACCGATTTATGTTTTTGTGAATATACAGACCATGGACATTGTGGGGTACTTGACCCAATACTAGAGACCGTTGACAATGATATCACATTAGATAATCTAGCAAAACAGGCAGTAATACATGCAAAAGCAGGAGCTGACATGATAGCCCCAAGTGGCATGATGGATGGTATGATAACAGCTATAAGAGATGGTCTTGATATGGTGGGATACTCTCATATTCCAATTATGAGCTACTCTACAAAATTCTCTTCTGCATATTATGGTCCTTTTAGAGATGTAGCTGAATCTGCTCCTAGTTTTGGTGATAGAAGAAGCTATCAGATGAACCCAGCCAATAGAAAAGAAGCTATACTTGAGAGCCTAGAAGATGAAAAAGAGGGAGCTGATATATTGATGGTAAAACCAGCACTTGCATATATGGATATAATCCGTGATATCAAAGAGAACTCTATGCTACCTCTAGCTGTTTATAATGTTAGTGGTGAGTACAGTATGCTAAAGATGGCATCAAAAGCAGGTGTAATTGATTATGATAGAGTGATGATGGAGACTATGATAGGCTTTAAAAGGGCTGGAGCAGATATCATCATTAGCTATCATGCTAAAGAGGTAGCTAAACTACTAAATAACTAAAAATATAAATACTAAGGATATTATTATATTTTTTCAGTTATAAATTTATTTCATTCTCTTGGGGTGCGAAATTTGCTGAGATAATCTTATGATTAAACCCATTGAACTTGACCTAGACAATTCTAGCGTAGGGAAGAGGATATTTTAAAATTACCTCTATCCTTTATTATTACAAAGGAAACATATGAAAACAAAACTAACACTATCGCTAATAACAACCTATACGATACTACAAACACCTGCTTTTGCAGAGAACAACTTTACTATAGAGCTTGACCCAATAGTAGTCAATGACTTTAGAGAGACCAGACTATCAGAGGCTTCTACTAGTATCTCTGTAATCAATCAAGATGATATATACGATAAATCTTTTGAGAATTTTGAAAATGTAATTGGACAGATACCAAATGTCAACTTTAGTTCAGGAGCATCAAGAGCTCACTATATACAAATCAGAGGAATAGGAGAGAGAAGTCAGTTTAAATCACCCGTAAACCCATCAGTTGGGATTATATATGATGGTATAGATATGTCTCAAAGTGCTTTAGGTGTTACTATGTTTGATGTAAAACAGATAGAGGTTTTAAAAGGTCCTCAGGGAACAACATATGGGGCTAATGGTCTAGCAGGAGTTGTAAAATTAGAGAGTAATCCACCAACAAAAGAGACCCAAGCTCACATTGAAACAACCATTGGAAACTATAACAAAAAAGCATTAGGTGTTGCAGTAGGTGGAACACTTATCAAAGATAAACTACTTGGGAGAGTATCACTTTATAAAAATAGTAGTGATGGATATATCGAAAACACTTATCTAAATAGAGATGATACCAACAATATAGATGAACTATCAGCAAAAGCCCAACTAAAGTGGTTGCTATCAGATAAGCATACAGTCGATTTGGATTTAGTTCATATAGATATAGATAACGGTTATGATGCCTTTACACTAGATAATTCCAGAAACTCTCACGCCGATCAACCTGGTAAAGATACTCAAAAGACAGATGGATTTTCTCTAAAATTGACATCTCAAATTAACCCACAAATGCACCTAGAGAGCAAAGTTAGCTACTCTCAATCAGATTTAGAGTATAGCTATGATGAGGATTGGTCTTTTGTAGGTGAATTTGCTGATGATTTGTACCCATATAGCTCATTTGACCAATACTTAAGAGATAGAGAACAGACAGATATAGATATCAGACTCATCTCAGATGAAGCTGGTAAGATTTTTAACGGCTCTACAGATTGGACCATGGGAGTTTATGCCAAAGATTATAGTGAAGATTTGACTAGAAACTATACATATCTGGATTCACCATACAAAAGCAAATATGATACCACCAACCAAGCAGTATATGGTCAACTAGATAGTGCATTAGATGATAAGTTCACCCTAGTTACAGGTCTAAGAGTAGAGAGTTGGGAGGCTAAATATAGAGACTCCGATAGTGTTGATATAGATACAGATGAGACTCTAAGTGGAGGAAAAATAGGACTAAACTACCAAAAAGATAGTGATATGTTATTATATACCTTTTTATCAAAAGGGTATAAACCAGGTGGAGTCAACGCTGATAATTCACTATCTCCAGAGGCAAAAGAGTACAAAACTGAAACTCTATGGAACCTAGAAGCAGGAGTAAACTCTAGCCATTTTGATAAAAAATTAACAAGCCGTCTAAATCTATTTTATGGCAAAAGAAGAGACCAACAGGTAAAAAGCTCTGTAGTCCAACCAAGAGATGATGGAAGTACAGACTATACAGACTATATTGCTAACGCTGCAAAAGCCCACTATATGGGTGTAGAGTCAGAGCTAAACTACTATCCAAATGATGATATTCATCTATTTAGTAGTATCGGTCTGCTAAAAGCCAAATTTGATAAATATGATGACCCAAATCCAACAGCAGTAGATGTAAATGGTAGAACTCCTGCTCAATCTCCAAGCTATCAGTATAATGTAGGAGGGGATTATATGTTAACAGATGAGCTAACCCTAAAAGCAAATGTAGAGGGTAAAGGTCCATACTACTTCTCAAACAGACACAATGCAAAAGCAAAAGCATACTCTTTGATTAATGCAAGTTTGGAGTATAATATCAATAACTTTACAGCCTCACTTTGGGCTAGAAATATAACAGATGAGGATTATCAAGTAAGAGGATTTGGAAGCTTTGGGAACAATCCAGCCAAAGGGTATGAGACAGAGGTATATACCCAAGCAGGAGACCCTAGAACTTTTGGAATAACACTAGGGTATGACTACTAATGGAAATCTCTTGCTATAATCTCACAAAATATTCTTGAATAGAAAAGGTAAACATGGAATTCAATACAGAGTCGATACTTAATGCTTTTGCTATGATGTCAGGATGGGAAATAGTGGCTACTCTTTTTGGGATTGCTTATGTGATTTTGGCTGCCAGAGAGTCACTATGGACATGGTTTTTTGCATTTTTTGGAACTTTGATATATACTATTATATTTTGGGAGGGGGCTTTAGTTTCATCCTCTATACTTAACTTTTATTATATGATTATGGCTATATATGGCTTTATATTGTGGCGTGGAGGCAAAGAGGAGAAACCACTAGAGGTTACTAGGTATAGTTTATCTAAAAATGTAACTATTATACTTTTTGGTTTAGTTGCTAGTGCTATTTTAGGTTATCTATCAGATACCTATTTAGGTGCAAACTTTGCATATCTTGATGCTTTTGTAATGACATTTTCTATTATAGCTACTTGGATGTTAGCCAACAAGATTTTGGAAAATTGGCTCTACTGGATGGTTGTTGATAGTATGGGAGTATATCTATATTTCAAATCAGGATACTATGCTACAGTTGTACTTTTTGTGCTGTATGTGATATTGGCACTTTATGGATACTATGAGTGGCGTAAGGATATAAGTGAAAATAGATTTAGATAGATATAAACTATTTGAAAATCAAAAATACACTATATCTAAGCTACCAAATCAAGGGTTATGCAATATAAACTATATAGCTAAAACCTTCTCAAAAAGCTATCTAGTTAGAGAATTTAGATTACCTAATATAGATAGAAATTTTGAGTTTAGAGTTCAAAAAAAGGCTTATCTAAAAGGATTGGCTCCAAAGCCTATAGTATTGGATTTAGAGCAAAATATTATGATTACAGAGTTCACAAAAGGAGAACATTCGTTTACTCTCAAAAAAACAAAATTAAAACAATTAGCCAATATAATAAGAAAACTACACAAAATCAAAATCTCTACAAAAACACATAATCATAAAAAAGATTTCTCTCTTAAAGATAAAAAAGCTCAAAAAATACTACTCAAATTAAAAAAATATAAAAAAGAATTAACTCTAAATCACCATGATTTAAATCCCAAAAATATATTTTTTGGGGAAAAAGTCAAACTAATAGATTGGGAATTTGCACGACTAAATGATAAATATTTTGATTTGGCTACAATCTCTGTAGAGTTTAATCTAAAAAGAAAAGATGAACTCTACTTTTTAAAACTATATTTTCATAGAAAGAAATTTGATATTCACAAGCTTAATTTATACAAAAATTTGTATAAAGAACTTTATAATGTTTGGTATAAAAACCACCAAAATTAAATAAAAAATTATTTCTTTTTTGCTTCACCATCAATCTCTTTAGAAAGTTCAGCTAACTGCTCTAAATATGTCTCTTCGCCTTTTTGTTTAACACCTTTTTTATTTTCTTTTACTTCTACCTTATCTTTTTTGGTATTACTATTCTTGGATGTATCTATCTCAGAGTTATCTAAATTTTTTTCTTCTGTAGGTTCTTCATCAATTAACTCATTAATATTATTTAACATATTAGACTTTGGTGGCTCCTCTTCTGTTATCTCTTTTATAACTTTTACTTTTTTAACCTCAGAATTTTGAACTTCGGACTGAGACATTTTAGACATATAAATATAACCAAATATACTAAGACCTATAACAATTGCTACCAATAAAAGAATTATAATTAAATTTTTTGATGATGTCTCTTCTTCATCATTTTTATTTAGTATTTGAGACTTATAGGCATCTGCAAAACTAATTTCTTCTTTATTATCATCTTCAGAATTAAACAAAAATATCCTTTTATATATGTTTTTAAATATAGTGTCATTCTATCACAACTTTACTAAAATCTTTTTAAATTATATTTTTTGTTAATTTTTACAATTTACATCATATTTTTTCACTTTATTTGATATAATGTCACTAATATAACGATTACTGAAGGGATTAGTGATGGATTTTTTATATGGTGTACTTCTGGTATTTGCGATACTTGTTGGTATAGGTATTTTTTTCTATACTCAATATGTTGTAGTGGATTCAGAAACAGAGTGGATTGTTGACCGTTTAGGTAAAGATAGGGTTCTAAAAGAGGGAATAAACCGTTTTATCCCTATGTTAGATAAAAAAGTTGCTGTTGTAGATATGAGAGAGCACGAAATTGACCCTCCAAAACAAGATATCATAACAAAAGATGATGTTAGAATGGAGATAGATGTCATAGCTTCTGTAAAAGTAATAGACTCTCTAAAAGCTGTTAAAAGTATAGAAGATTACAAAAAATCTGTTGAGAGTGCTATTATGACTAGCGTATTTACTATATTAGGTAATATGAATCATGAAGAGATTCAAAAACAAGTTGGTTCAATTACAAAAGAGATAGAAAAAGAGATAGAAAAAGAGTCTATTCGTTGGGGTATCAAAATTGTTCAAGTCAGAATAGAAAATATGAAACGACCACAATCAATTATTGATGCTATAGAAAAAGAAAAAGCAGCAGAGCATGAACAAAGAGCAGCTATTTTAAAAGCAGAAGGTGAACATAAAGTAGCTGAGCTTCATGCCGATAGTGAAAAAGTTTTAATAGAAAAAAGAGCAGCAGCTACTCATAAGGTTATAAAAGACTTAAAAGAGCTTATGCCAAATATTTCAGATGAAAAAATAATGGAATTTTTAACAAAAACTTCATATATTGACTCAATGAGTAAACTTTCATCATCTAGTAACTCTAAATTTGTGTTATATCCATCAGAAGTTCAAAAACCTATGGAAAAAATCATGAGTGCTGAGTATATGTCTCAAGCTATGGGCAAATAGAGTTTAGAATTATGTTTTTTTTTACTAAACTCATAGAAGAAAAAATTGAAGAAAAAAAAAGGAGAAAAGGAATGTTTTTTATTACAGGAATGTCAACATTTACATGGATACTATTAGCTTATGTAGGATTACATATAGGTCAAGATTATATATCTGTTTTTAAGGGAATTGATTTAAACACACCAGTACTAGTTCATCATATAGCACCGGGGAGAGATTTTATTATTAGAGTTAGAGAACTATTTTTGATTATTGGTTCACTTGCTCTATTTGTAGAGGTAGCAAAAGCTGCAACTTCTCAAAAATTTGGTGCTACTGAGACTCTACTTAGTTTTGTAGTTGCTGTTGTATTTGTAGTTATGTTCTTTTTAGTTCCATGGGCTCAAAATGCTACATTTTTAGTATTAGCACTTATGTCATTCATTGATGCTACTGGTGGATTTATTATCGAGCTAAATGCAGCAAAAAGAGATTTTAGTATAGGTTAATGTTACTTCCTATAGATAATGAGTATATTGTTATAGGAGATGTTCATGGATGTATCGATGAGCTAAAGGCTCTATTGATACAGAATGGATTTAAGATAAATGAGGGCATTATAGATGCCTCTTTGAATAATAAAGCAATCATCCTCTTGGGTGATTTTATAGATAAAGCGACTCCCCAAAAACTAAAAGATACTATCGAGTTTATATATCAAAACTACTATCATTTAAATCAAAAAGAGCAGAGATTTTATATCCTAAGAGGAAATCACGAAGAGATGGTATATAGGTATATCTCAAAAGACCCTACGCTAGAGATTACTCCAAAAAGATTAGAAGAGAAAAAGAGATACTACAATACAGCCTCTCTTTTAGAAAAAGATAGTGATTTGAGAGATAAATTTTTAGACCTATACCAAAACCTATCTATATGGCTAAAGTATGATTATAGTAGTGATTTTTCTGTTACTCTCACACACGCCCCATGCCAAGAGAGATATCTAGCAAAAGATGATACTATCTCTCATGCAAAAATGGTCAAATCAGAATCCAGAAGCAAAAATAGAGGCGTAAAACTAGATGATTTAATCCCATATATACACCAAGAGGCAAAAGATAACCAACACTATCACATATTTGGTCATCTATCTCAACCAGATATTAGAAAATACAAAAACAAAATCTGTATAGACACCTCAGCCATATATGGAAACTCTCTTAGCTGTGCTATTATTCAAAAAGATAAGCTATCATTTAATAGTGTTCCGTTTCTTAATAAACAAAAATCAGTTACACAAAAGTACAATATACTATTTGATTTTTAATATTAACTTCTTTATAAATATTTAATGGTAAAATGTTTTCCTTAAATTACATCTACTTATATAAGTAAATTAGGAACTCCACATGAGACAC
>JAADFE010000116.1 GCA_013153055.1 Campylobacterota bacterium | reverse complement strand
ATGAGACCATCTCAACCAAAATTGCCAAACAGGTATATGAGGAGATGGCTAAAAGTGGGGCTAATCCTATAGAGATAGTTGAAAGCAAAGATTTGAAACAGATAAGTGACCCTGATGTTATCCTGCCTATTATTAAAGAGGTGATGGCTAAAAATCCTGAGAATGTAGCAAAATTCAGAGAGGGGAACAGAAAACTACTTGGTTTCTTTGTGGGGCAGGTGCTTAAAGCCACTAGAGGAAAGGGTAATCCTAAAGTTGTGAATGAGTTAGTTACACAAAGCTTGAATTAAATAAATCAAAAAAGATTAAAATAGGAAAAGAGGAGAGAATTACCTTCTTCTTCCACCTCTTCTTCCTCCTCGACCTCCACCTCCATTTCCTCTATTAAAAAGTAAAAATAGAATAACTATTCCTATAGCAACAAGAATTAAAGTATTACTATCTATATGATTTATATGCAATCCACTAATATCAATATAATTATTGCTAACTAGATAAAATATTCCTAATCCAATAAGCAACAACAGTAAAATTCGTTCCATAATATAACCTTTATCAAATAAAAACACTATTTTACTATCTCTATATGAACTGAACATAAATTTTATATCTTAATCAACTACTCAATTTACTACTATTGTTATCTACCTTTACTAGCTCTTTTTTTATATCCTTTCTCTTTTTCATCCAAACTTTAAATTTAACCAATGAACTAACATAATCAGCTACATCTTTAAATTCTTGGTTTGTTAGAGGTAATGTAGGCATTGCATTTGCACTATATCCAAATTTTTCTGATAGAGAATATGGGTCTTTTGCATAACTAGCTATCTCCTCTTTGGTTCTTTTATAAGATACCATATTAAAATCAGGACCTAAACCACCTCTACCATCAATAGTATGACATATTGCACAATTTGCTTTATATACATCCTCTCCTTTTTTTACATCTGCAAATAGAGATGTTCCTATCAATAAACTAAACAAAATAGTTCTATTTTTCATTATTTTATCCTTAAATTTTAATTAGGAGTAAATAACTCCGATTTAAACAGACGACAGAATAACTTAGTTCATGATAATGATTCTTGATTTAAATCAAGTTTTTTGAATTATTAAGAGTAAATTTGTCCTATTTAAACAATATTTTTATAAATTAAAAATTATATTTATAAAATGTAATCAAAATGTAATCAATTTGTAATAGAATACTCTTATAAAATTACTAGGAGTGTTATTTATGAAAAAAGTTATACTTTCAACAGTTGTGATTGCATCACTAACTACATTTGCTACAGCAGGGGAGACTATTATAAAATCAAAAGTACCTGTTCTTAAATTTAGTGGTACTCACTATTTAGGTTTTGTAAGCTCTTCACCAGAAGAGGGAGATAGTACAAATAAGTTTGAAACTAGAAGAAACTACCTACAGGTAAAAGCATACTTCAAAGAGAACCCAAAAGATTATATGAGAATTACATTAGATACTCATGATGAAGATGGTGAGAGCAATGTAAGACTTAAATATGCTTATTTATACCTAGATGATGTATTACCAAATACAGGTGTAGAGTTTGGTCAAGCTCATAGACCATGGATTGATTATGAAGAGCATAATGCTTGGAATTTCCGTTCAATCTCAAAAGTGATGGTAGAAGATGACAATGCTGCTCACTTAACAAACTCAGCTGATAGGGGTATCAACTTTAAGACAAAATTGGACTATTTTTCTAGTGAACTTGGTGTTTTTAATGGTGAGGGATACCATAATGAAGAGGATGGAGAAAGTTTAAGCGAAGAGTGGAGACTTACAGGACACCTTTTAGGTACAGGAAAACAAAAAGCAAAAAAATCTCTAAAATATGCCAATATCTCATTTTTTGGTCAACAAAACCAAGAGAGTAACAAACATGGAAATCAAGATTTAAACTGGTATGGTATTCATGCTGTTTATAATCAACCAGAATTTTTAATAGCTGCACAATATATTGATGTAACTGATGCTATTGATAAATATAAAGGTGATGGATACTCTATAAATGGAGAGTATAGATTATCAGATAAATGGGATGTAATCGGAAAGTATGATTATTTTGATATGGATGACAACTCAGGAGATAAAAAGAGAGCAATAGCAGGTATAGCTTATGAGTATAATAAAAATGTTGAATTCATTGTCAACTACTTAAAAGAGGGTGGAAGCAAATTATCTGACACAGAAACTAGAGATGCACTAATGGTAACTGCAGAAGTTGAGTGGTAATATAATAGTTTGATAGATTTTACTCTATCAAACTTAAATCAAATTATTTAAACTAATCACAAACACTACAACTAGGACTATCTTCATTACCACCAGCAAAATAGTTTCCATCAAAACTAACCAATGAGTAGTTTCTATCATTACCCAAAGACTTTTTAAGCCCTTCTATAGATAAAAATCCCAAAGAGTCTGCATTCATATTTTTTGCAATCTCTTCTGGTGTATATTTGGTAGATATAAGCTCAGCTTTTGTAGGTGTATCTATACCATATCTACATGGATATTTAATCTCTGGTGCTGCTATACGCATATGCACCTCTGTAGCACCTGCTTCCTTTAAAATCTTGACAATCTGTTTGGATGTAGTTCCTCTAACTAGTGAGTCATCTACTATAGCTACTCTCTTACCTGCTATTAACTCTTTGATTGGAGAGAGTTTTAGTTTTACTTTTAGCTCTCTAATCTCCTGAGTTGGTTCAATAAATGTTCTACCAACATAGTGATTTCTCACTATTGCCATCTCAAAAGGTACTCCAAGCCCCTCTGCAAATCCTCTAGCAGCGGCTACACCAGAATCTGGAACAGGAAGTACTAAATCTATATCAGCAGGTGTCTCTTTTGCCAACTGTTTTCCCATCTCCAATCTAGCACTATATACATTTTTGCCATCAATGATAGAGTCAGGTCTAGCAAAATAGATATACTCAAATGCACATGGATGATAATCAGGCTCGAATATCTGCTCAGATTTTGGCTCTTTGTCTTTTGAAAAGGTTAACATCTCACCAGGTCTAACATCTCTTATAAACTCAGCACCAACTAAATCCAAAGCACATGTCTCACTAGCTACTATCCAACCTCCACTCTTTAGCCGTCCTAAACTTAGAGGTCTGATACCATATCTATCACGGATAACAAACATCTTGCCTCTACTCTGAATAGCCAAACAGTATGCACCCTCAATTTTTTGAAGCATATCTTTTATACGATTTTTGAGTTTATCTTCTTGACTTTTGGCTATGAGGTGTACGATATTTTCAGTATCCATTCCTGTTTGGAAAATGGCTCCTCTATTTATAAGCCTATTTCTAACCTCATATTTATTGACCAAATTTCCATTGTGTGCTACAGAGATTTCACCCAATTTATACTTTGCAAATACAGGTTGAGCATCAAGTATTGACTCCTCACCTGCTGTAGAGTAACGGTTATGTCCAATAGCACAAAAACCATCCAGACGATTTAGAGTTGCCTCGTCAAAAACCTCAGTAACTAGTCCTCTTTTTTTGGTTAAACGGATTTTATCTCCATTAGCTGAAGAAATTCCTGTGGACTCCTGACCTCTATGTTGCATTGCAAAAAGAGCATAATATGCAATCTTGGCAGCATTTTCATCTCCATATACACCAACGATAGCACACATTATAAAACTCCTTGAGTTTTAAGTGAATAGTGAATAGTGAATAGTGAATAGTTCATATCTATAGTCCTAGTGCATCATTAATTGTATAGAAACCACTCTCTTGGTTTACTACCCATTTAGCAGCCCTAATTGCACCTTTTGAAAATGTCTCTCTACTTGTAGCTGTATGGTTTAGTTCTAAAAACTCTCCATCATTATAAAATCCTACTGTATGTCTTCCTACTATATCGCCACCTCTTAGTGCCATTACTGCTATCTCATCTTTTGTTCTTGCACCAATCTGTCCATCTCTACCTGAAATTCTAACATCATCGAGATTTAGACCTCTACCTTTTGCTGCAAACTCACCTAGAGTTAGAGCTGTTCCACTTGGTGCATCAACTTTATGTCTATGGTGCTGTTCTACTATCTCTATATCAAAATCTCTAAGAGTTGCTGATACCTGTTCTACTAGTTGCTTTAAAATAGCAATACCAGCAGACATATTAGACGAGTATAAAATTGGCATCTCTTTTGAAGCCTCTACCAATAGATTTTGCTGATGAGGATTAAAGCCAGTTGTGGCAATAACTAAAGCAGTAGGGTTTTTTAGAGCATTTTCACACAGCTCTTGTGTTGCTGTTGGTGCAGAGAAATCAATAACAACATCTGCGTTCTCTAAGACTTTTTCCATACTATTTGTAATCAATACACTATCAGGTACTGCTGTTTTGAGCTCATCAAAAACATGCAATACACTAAGTTCTAAACTCTCATCCTCTAAAACATTGTTAATGAGATGTTCGCCCATTCTACCTGTACTACCTACAATTCCAACTTTTACCATATTAACATCCTAAATTTTTTTAGTGAATTATACAAGCTTTTATATAAAAATGTTTATACATGTTCTTGAATATACGAAATAACCTGTAACCCTGCTACAGCTCCATCTCCAGCTGCTGAAACTACCTGCTTTGGTGCCTCTATACGAATATCACCTGCTACAAATAGCCCCTCGACAGAAGTTTTCATGCTCAAATCAACTACAATTTGCCCCTGTTCGTTCACTTCACAGATAAATGAGCCATCTTCATTTTTTAAAACAGCATTATTAACATTGTGTCCGACAAACACAAATATACCCGATATATCAAGCTCACTTTTTTCTTCTGTTTTTTTATTTTTGAGTTTAACTCCTGTTACACCCATATTATCACCCAATATCTCCTCTACAATAGTATCTGTAATAAATTTGATATTTGGTATCTTTTTTACTCTCTCAACAGTTGATGGAGATGCTCTAAATTGGTCTCTTCTATGGATTACATAAACCTCTGAGCAGATATTTGATAGATAGTGAGCCTCCTCTAGTGCTGTATCACCACCACCTAGTACTGCAACTTTTTTATTTTTGTAAAAAAATCCATCACAAGTAGCACATGTACTCACACCTCGACCAAAGAACTCATCTTCTCCTTTGACCCCTGCTCTTTTTGGAGTACTTCCTGTACATACTATCGCTGTTTTGGCTTCAAACTCTTCGCCTCCCTCTAAAGTAATCACAAAATGGTCATCAACTTTGGATACTCTATCGACCTTTTTCATCTCATGCTTTAGACCAAAATGGAAACACTGCTCTTGCCATCCATCCATAAAATCCATACCAGTTTTGCCATGTTCAAAAAATCCAGGATAGTTCTCTATCTCACTACTTTGAGTAATCTGCCCACCTGGCATTCCCATCTCAAACATTACTACATTTTTAAGACCACCACGAGTAGTATATAGACCTGCTGTTAATCCTGCTGGACCACCACCAATAATTGCACAATCTAACATTTATAATTTCCTTGTGAGTAAATTTTTGTTAAAAAAGTAAAATAATTACTATGGAACCGATGGCTTTAGCCTCGCCATTCTCAGGATTCTTGTGCCATGCACTCCCTTTTAGAAAATCTCCAATTCCAAATAATATTTTACAATAACTATATTTTGTAGAGTGAGCTATAAAAGCTCACAAAATTTTAAGAAGTTTTATCTAAATTATGCCAACTGAGCGTTAAGTTTCTCAGCAAAAGCATCTTTTGATGCAGCACCAACCATCTGGTCAACTACTTCACCATCTTTAAAGAAAAGAATAGCAGGAATTGAACGGATACCATACTTGATAGCAAGACCTTGTTGCTCATCTGTATTTACTTTTGCAATAGTTGCTTTTCCATCAAAATCCTCTGCTAACTCTTCTACTACAGGAGCAATCATTCTACAAGGACCACACCAAGGAGCCCAAAAATCCACCATTGTTACACCGTTTGCTACTGTAGCATCGAAATTCTCTTCTGTTAGTTCAACATATTTTGCCATATTGTCTATCCTTTTAATCTGTAATTTATTTTGATGCTATTATACATCAATATATTTAAACTAATTTATTTAGTTTAAGACATTGCATTTATAACGGAACTTTTCTTTTTTGTCAAGTAATTTTTATACAATTTTTAATTAAATATATATCAAGCTGTCATTTTCTTAAATAAATTAAGTTATATACTACTTAATATTCCAATTACAAATGTTATAATCCGAGCTAAAAACTTAATTTGAAAGGTAGCTATGAGTATAGCGATTATGACCTCTGGTGGTGATTGTGCAGGGATGAACCCTGCTATCAAATATTTTGTAGAGCATATTTTACAAAAAAATCTAACCCCATATCTAATATATGATGGACTAGAGGGGCTTATAGACAATAAAATCAAAAAAGCTACACTAAATGATGTAAACCCTATTATACATCTAGGTGGTACAGTTATAGGTAGCTCCCGTTCTAAGAGATTTTTTGAGTATGAGTACCGTAAAAAGGCTTATGAAAATCTCCAAAAATTAGGTATTGATAAAGTTATTGTACTTGGTGGGGATGGCTCTTTTAGGGCTATGGATGTCTTTTATAGAGATTTTGGAATTAAATTTATAGGTATCCCTGCTACTATTGATAATGATATTTATGGTACAGAGTACTGTTTGGGTGTTGATACAGCTTTAAATATTATTAGAAGCTCTATTGACTCTATTAGAGATACGGCTTCATCATTTAGACGAGCCTTTGTAGTAGAGACTATGGGTAGAGAGTCTGGATATCTAGCTCTAATCTCAGCTATAACTTCAGGTGCAGAGATATGTGTAATCCCTGAGATGCCTTATGATTTAGAGACCAAAAAAACAGAGATAAAAAAAGATGTAGATGAGGGTAAACGGTATGTTTTGGCTGTTGTAGCAGAGGGAACCCAAAAGACCCAAGAGATTTATGACTTTTTTAAAGATGATATGAAACTAGATACTAGAGTAACCACACTAGGTCATATCCAAAGAGGTGGAAATCCTACAGTTTTTGATAGACTTATGGCTAGTAATTTTATCAAACACTCTATAGATAGGATTTTTCAAGATGATGCTCATGGCGAGGTGATTATATATAAAAAATCATCATTTGATTTTCTCACTATAGATTATATAGCCTCCCATACTTATAAAATATCTGATGAATTAATTGGATTATATAAATTAGACTATTGTCAAAAATGTTAAAAGATAAATTAAAGGAGTCGTATGAATTTACATACATATAAAATAAAAGATGAGTATAAAACAAGCGTAGCATATTTTTCTATGGAGTTTGCTATAGACCAAGCACTAAAGACCTACTCTGGTGGTTTGGGATTTTTGAGTGGTTCACATATGAGAAGTGCTTATGATTTAGGACAAAATGTCATAGGTGTTGGGATGCTCTGGAGCTATGGATATTATGACCAAGCAAGAGACAACCACAAAGAGCTAAAAGCAGAGTTTATTCGCAAGAGATACTATTTCCTAGAGGATTTAAACATAGAGGTCAAACTAAATATAAACAGCCACCCTGTCTATGTCAAAGCCTTTTTGCTAAAACCTGAAACTTTTGGTACAGCACCTATGATATTTCTAACAACAGATTATGAGAAAAATGACCATCTAGCTTGTACAATTTCACATAAACTATATGATGTATATGAAGATACTAGAATAGCCCAAGAGACAGTTTTAGGTGTTGGAGGGGTCAAGGTTTTAGAGGCTCTAAATCAAAAGATTGATATATATCACCTAAACGAAGGTCACGCTCTACCCTTAGCTTTTGAGCTATACAAAAAGTACCCAACCAGAGATGAGCTAAAAAGCAAAATCGTATTTACAACTCATACACCTGAAAAGGCAGGAAATGAAGAGCATAATATACACAAACTACACCAAATGGGCTTTTTTGCTGATTTGGATTTAGACCAAGTAAGAGAGTTAACCCAGATATATGATGATAATTTCTCTTTGACTCTTGGGGCATTGAGACTCTCCAAAATAGCAAATGGTGTATCAAAACTTCATGGTGTAGTATCTAATGATATGTGGAAAAACTTTGATAATATAGCTCCAATAATCGCTATTACAAATGCACAAAACAGAAAATATTGGGCTGATAAACCACTATCTTACTTTTTTGAGAAAAATGAAGATGATAAACTGATTGCTAGAAAAAAACAACTAAAAAAGAGACTATTTGAGATTGTTGCAGACCAGACGGGAAAACTATTTGACCCTGATGTACTCACCATAGTTTGGGCTAGAAGATTTGCAGAGTATAAACGACCAAATCTACTTATCCAAGATATAGAGAGATTTAAAAAGTTAGTTACAAATAGTGATAGACCTGTTCAGATTATATGGGCAGGAAAACCCTATCCATTTGATATGAATGCTATACATATATTTAATGAACTCACTCATATATCTTTTGATTATGCCAATGTAGCTGTACTAATAGGATATGAACTAGCACTATCTGCTATGCTTAAAAAAGGCTCAGATATTTGGCTCAATACTCCTAGAATTACTAGAGAAGCTAGTGGAACAAGTGGTATGACTGCATCTATGAATGGAGTTATCAACTTCTCTATCAATGATGGATGGATGCCAGAGTTTAGCAAAGACAGAGAGAACAGTTTTATAATCCCAGCCGACCCAAATCAAGATATAGAAACTCAAGATAGAAATGACTATCTAAATATGATGGATATACTAGAAAATCAGATTATCCCTACATACTATGATAACCAAGATGAGTGGATAAAAATCATGAAAAACTCGATGAGAGATGTATTGCCATATTTTGACTCAGCTAGAATGGCAGATGAGTACTATAGCAAAATGTATAGAGTTAACTAATGAGAGCTATATCTATGTTTAGTGGTGGGCTTGATAGCATGATAGCTATCAAGCTCATAACAGACCAAAATATCGATGTAACAGCTGTGCATATCAAAACAGGCTTTGGTGGAACAAAAGATGTAACCGATATACTCCAAAAAAGAGCCAAAATGGTAGGAGCAGACTTCAAAGTGATAGATGTCCAAGAGGAGTTTATCCAAAAAATCCTATTTGACCCCAAATATGGATATGGCAAAAACTTCAACCCATGTATAGATTGTCACGGCTATATGTTTAGAGTTGCAAAAGGTGTTATGGATGAGCTTGGAGCCTCTTTTATAGTTACAGGAGAGGTAGTAGGACAAAGACCTATGAGCCAAAGAGCAGATGCACTCAAACAGGTAAGCACCTTGGCTAATGACAAGGATGAAAAACTAATCCTCAGACCACTATCAGCAAAACTACTAGAGCCTACTACACCAGAAATCAAAGGGTGGGTTGATAGAGAGAAGCTACTAGATATATCAGGTAGAAGCAGAGAAAAACAGTTATCACTAGCCAAAGAGTACGGATGGAGTGAGTATGAATCACCAGGTGGTGGATGTCTTTTGACAGAGGCTCACTACTCTGATAGGATTAGAGAGTTTATAACATATGATGAGTTCTCTACAGCCGATATAGATTTACTAAAATTTGGACGACACTTTAGACTACCAGATAAATCAAAGCTAGTTGTAGGTAGAAACAAAGAGGATAATGAAAAACTACAAAATATCCAAAGTGACAAATATATCCCAATTCGATTACCAATAGCAGGACCATTTTCACTCATAAGCAAAAACGCCTCCCAAGCAGACAAAGAGCTTGGTGCTAAAATAGCAATCACATATGCAAAAAGCTCACCAGAGCAAAGCTATGATGTTTTAGTAGGAGATGAGACTATAGAGGTATCACCTTTTGAGAGTAAAAAAGAGGCTCAAAAGTATTTTTTTGATGCTTAGGTTATATATCCTAAGCATCTTTATTTTTAATGTTTAGGTATTAATCTCACATCACCTAACATAGCTTTATCTTTTGGATTTTTCATCCATTTAACTGTATCTTGTGCTAATGCTTTTACAGCTCTACCCAAAACAGCACATGAACCTTTAAATCCTGCAAACATTCCACCACCTGTCCTTCTAGCAGCTTCAAATGTTCCTAACGATTGACCACCTTTTGTTAATCCACCTGCAATAGCCACAAATTTTCTATGACCTATAAAGGCATTACCTGCACTAATTGCATCTGTAATCTCTACTTTTAACTCAACATCATCTGGTGATAAATCATTTTTGACTACAACTCTCATACCATTTTGAGTTGCTACTTCTTGAATATATTTAATGAGAGTTCTATCAATTTTACACTCATCTTTAATATTTTGTGCTATTCTTGAATTAGCAGAATATGATGCTTTATCACTTCTAATATATACTGTTTTTGTACCTAAAGCCTTGGCTTCTGTTGTAGTTGAACTTGGTTTAGCCGAACTATTTGCACATCCAGTTATAAACATTACCAGAGTTAAGATTGTTGCAGTTTTTAAAAAATTTTTTTTCATTATCTAATCCTTTTTTATTTTATAAATATTATAGTATAAAAAATTGAAAGAAGATTGCAAAACTAACTTTTTCTTATTTTATAGCAATAAATTTAAATTCGGAAATACTTGCTCTATTTAGAAAGCATCAAGCAAAACAGTAGAAATCTCCTTTGTCATCCCATCTATATAACTAACAAGTGGCAATCTAAACGGAGCAAACTCCTCCTCTGTCCAATTTTTGAAATCTTTTGGATATGCTTTTAGTCCTATTTTGTTGGGTTGCATCTGGTGACTTTTGGATATGGCTACTTTTATCATCTGTTTGCTTCCATTTATTTTTACTATCTTTGGGTCTAGTGAGGTTGGTTTTGGTTTTAGCTTATATATATGTACCCAAAATGGTGTAGCTGAATAGTAGTCTGTTGTTGTCAAAAATCCTTTAGTCAAAAGCCCATAACCTTGTGCTTTGTACTCTTTGCATCCTAGTATCCCACAATCATTTATAGCTGTTTTTGGAGCTTCGTTTATAACTACTACAGCTGATAGTCCTAGTTTGTTGGCTAACTCTTTATATATCTCTGCTTTTCCACTTCTAACTACCCAAAGACCATTTACATTTTTGAGAAGTCCATTTACATCATCAGCAACTATGCCATATTTTTTTAAATTGATAGGAGTTACATATGCTAATCTTTTGAGATTTTTTACTAACTCATTTTGGGTATATGCTGGGATTTTCCAATCATATCTATACTCTTTTACAAAATTAGTAAGCTTTGTTGTTCCTATATGTGTATGGGTTGGGTATGGCTTTATATTGATGATATATCCTATCTTTTTAGGAGAGAAAGTTTGAGCTACTGTTGTTGAAGTTGCTCCATTTTGTACCATATTTGCACAACCTGTCATTATAAATATAGCTACTATAATAAGTTGAATTTGTTTAAACATAATTTGCCTTTTTAGTTAATTGTTTCTATGTAATTCTAATATTTTTAGTTTTGATTTCTACTTAGTATCTTCACAATATATCTCAACTCATATATTAACACCATGATATTAAGCTTTGTTTTATTGGCGTTAAAATATTATTAAGATTGTCAATTAATTGATTGAGGAGATATTTTGAGACTATTTCAATATATTTATAGCAATGATAGTGGGTGGAGTAGTAATTTAGATAGCTCTTTTGATAGCCCTGATACCGTTATTCTCATTTTTTCATCTCCTGATATATCTCTAGTAACCAAACCTCTAAATGATTTAACTCTGGCATTTCCCAACTCAAAGTTTATGGGATGTTCAACATCTGGTGAGATTGTGGATAATACTCTCTCTATAGATAGGTTTGTTGTTCAGATTATTCAATTTGAAAAGAGTAGATTGAGGTTAGTTCACATAAAAGTTACCGATGCAAATAGTTCAAAAGATATAGGTAAACAACTAGCACAAAATCTAAAAGACAAAGATTTAAAATCTATTTTTATACTTAGTGATGGACTAAATGTAAATGGTTCTCAACTAACAGAGGGGATATCATCTATAGATTTAAAAGATGTCATTATCACAGGGGGATTAGCAGGGGATGATTATAAATTTGAAAAGACATGGACTATAGTCGATAAAAAACCTCAAGAGGGATATGTATCAGCTCTAGGTATCTATGGAAAAGAGCTATATATAGGGTATGGCTCACAGAGTGGATGGAATACTTTGGGAGTTAGAAGAGAGGTGACACTATCGGCTGATAATATCTTGTATGAACTAGATAATCAACCAGCTTTAAAACTCTACAAACACTATCTAGGCAAAAGAGCCGAAGGGCTACCTAGTACAGGTTTGCTTTTTCCTTTGGGGATTTATCACGGTACCAATGAGATAAAAGTGAGAACTATTTTAGGAGTAGATGAAAAGAGACAATCTATAACCTTTGCAGGGGATATACCTCAGGGAAGTATCGTAACTCTAATGAAATCAAACTTTAATGATTTGATAAAAGGTGCCACTGATGCTGTAAAAGCTATCAAATTAGATAGTAATATAAAACCTCCTCTACTATCTATTGCTATTAGCTGTTTGGGTAGGAGATTGGTGTTAGGACCTAGAGTAGAGGATGAGATAGAGGCTGTATTTGATATGCTCCCAAAGGGAACTACTCAGATTGGATACTACTCATATGGAGAGATTTCACTAGTCAACTCTGGTAAATGTGACCTATTTAATCAAACAATGACTTTAACTCTTATTGGGGAGTATTAACTTGCATAGACTATTAAAGAGACAATTAAAAAAATTCAATCTACATAATCTAAATAGCCCAATACCCCCCAATCGTATCAAAGAGTTACTATCAGTAGTCTCTCAAACATATACAGAACTAGATGAGTATAACTATACTCTTGAACGCTCATTAACCATCTCTTCTGAGGAGATGAATAGACTATATAAACAAAAAACCGACTCATTTAACTCTCATCTTCAAGCTATTATCAAAGCTATGCCCGATATTATGTTCCTAAATGATGAGGATGGAAAATTTTTAGAGGTATTTGTTAGTCATGAAAATGACCTATATATCCCCAAAGAGTTTCTGTTAAACAAATATTACAAAGATATATTTCCTACTAAATTGGCAAACTTTTTTCAAAAGAGCATAACAAAAGCAATCAAAGAGAAGAGACTAAATATCGTAGAGTATGATTTAAAAATATATGGCAAAACTAGACATTTTGAGGCTAGAATTATGCCTGTAGAACTCTCCTTACAAGAGAAAGATACAGTGATTGTAATAGCAAGAGATATAACAAAAACAAAAAAGACAGAAAATAGACTAAAATATATCGCAACACATGATAGTTTGACCAAGCTACCAAACCGTTTTCTCTTTCAAAAAAAGCTAAAAAATGCTCTAAAAAAGGTAAAAAAACATAATAGTATGGGTGCGTTGTTCTTTTTGGATATAGATAGGTTCAAAGAGATAAACGATAATCTAGGGCATGATATCGGAGATACTCTTTTGATAAAATCGACAAAGAGGCTCAGAAATGTTATATGTCCAGACTCCACAGTGGCTAGGTTTGGTGGAGATGAGTTTGTATTGATTATTGAGAATATCTCATCCAAACAAGAGGTAAAAGAGATTGCTCAAAAGATAATGAACCAGTTTGTCAAACCTTTTAAGATACACAAATATCTATTGGATATCACTATTAGTGTAGGGATTAGTATCTTTGATAAAAATAGTGAAAATATCACACAGCTAATCAAACAGACCGATATGGCGATGTATCATGCTAAATCTCTAGGGAGAGACAACTGCCAATTTTTTACTGATGAGTTAGCAAAAAAGGCTTATGAGAAATTTATGCTAGAGGTTAGCCTAAAAAATGCAATAGAAAAAGAGGAGTTTTATCTAGTATATCAACCACAAGTTAGACTAAAAGACAATAAAATCATAGGATTAGAGGCGTTAATTCGTTGGGAAAATAGAGAGTTAGGAGCTATCCCTCCAAATAGATTTATACCAATAGCTGAGAGATGTGGTTTTATAGAGTCTATTACAGATTGGGTTACAGAGAGTGTCTGCAAACAGATTAGAGAGTGGAATAAAGAGGGGTGTAAACCTATACGAATAGCGATTAATCTATCAAGAAAAGAGCTAGGCAAAAGCGATATGGCAAAAAGGGTATCAGATATCGTAAAAGAGTATGATATCGATAGTAGTAGAGTCGAATTTGAGGTGACAGAGAGTGCATTACTAGAAAACGCCTCAGAGGCATTTAAAAATATAGCAAAGTTACGCTCATTGGGGTTTGTAGTATCTATTGATGACTTTGGTACAGGATATTCATCTCTCTCAAACCTCAAAGATTTGCTATTTGACAAACTAAAGATAGATAGAAGCTTTACCAAAGATATACAGATAGATAGTGGAGATGAAGCCATTATCAAAGCCACTATAGCACTAGCAAAGAGCATGAACCTAAAAGTGATAGCCGAGGGGGTTGAGACCAAAGAGCAGTTGCAGTTTTTGTTAGATTATGGGTGTGATGAGATGCAGGGATATCTATATAGCCCACCTCTTAAAGCTGAGCTTATATCCAAAAAGTTTCTCTATTAAAAATAATCATTTTTCATAAATTGAAACCAAAATGTTATAAAAAAATAGTACAATAAAATTATGAAAGATAAACCCATAGAGATAGTCATTATAGAGGATGAAGAGGATATTTTGGAGCTTTTGGAGTATCATCTATCCAAACAAGGTTACGCTGTCACTGGCTTTTTGTCAACTCAAAAGGTAGAACAGTTTTTAGAAGAGGAAGATATCTCACTGCTAATAGTAGATAGAAACTTACCCAATATCGAAGGGAGTGACTTTGTCTTATATCTTAGGGATAAAGGGTATGATATACCAGTCATATTTCTAACAGCCAAAGATAGAGATATAGATATAGACGAGGGTTTTCAAAAAGGGGCTGATGACTATATCACCAAACCATTTCGCATCAAAGAGGTACTATTACGCATAGAGGCTATACTCAAACGCTCAGGGGCTAGAAAACAAGAGAGATTAAAATATAGAGATATACTGTTAAATAAGGAGAGGCGAACTATAACTATCCAAGATAAAATTATAGATTTAACCAACCTAGAGTACAATCTAATGTATCTATTTATAAAAAATGCCAACCAACCACTAAATAGAGAGACGCTAAGAGAGTGTTGGGGTATAGATAAAGATAACGCTCATGAAAAAACCATCAATGTAGCCATAAACCGTCTAAGAAAAAAGATAGACCCAGATGGCTCAAAAGAGTATATCACCCCTGTTTGGGGGATTGGGTATAAGTTGAGGTAGAAAGCTTTACAAATTTTATGGTCTAAAAACAAAAATATCCAAATCTTTAATAAATCTATAATGCTTGTCATTTGCAGTATAAAGTGTCATTCCAAAATTTGTGCAAGTAGCCCCAATAAGTGCATCAGCTAATTGCATTGAGTGGCTTAGAAAATACTCCTCTACATAAAATAGAGCCAAAGCAGATATCTCCATATCCATATAGATAACTTTTACTCTCCACTGCTTTAGAGTTTTTTTTAATTTTTTTAGCTCCTCTTTATCTCTCATCCCTTGTACTAGCTCCATATAAGTTACAGCAGAGATAGCAAACTCTCCAATAGAGTGAATTAAATCATAAGCGTTTTGATTGCCTCGTAGATACCATATAAGTATATCTGTATCAATCAATTTATCATAAATCAAAATTTCGACCTTTTCTCATATTTCTAACCATCTCATCTACACTCTGCTCTTTATCGCTCCACATACCAAAAATCATATCTGTTTTAGGTTGATTGGAGGTTTCTGTATAAGAGATTAATTTAGCTTTTGCTTTACCTCGATAGGTAATAAGTATCTCTTCACCTTTACTCAATAAATCAAAAAGCATTGAGATATTAAATCGTAAATCTTTTGCTGTTACAGTCATTTTATATCCTTGTAGTTTATATTTAAAGTATAAACTATCTTTTGTTAAAGCGAATTGAATATAATTTATTTTTTGGTATTTTTGGCAAAATTAATTTCAAAAAAATAGGAACCGATGGCTTCAGCCTCGCCTTATATGGATAAAGCTCAAAAGAGTATATCACTCCTGTTTGAATGATGGTTGGTTATAAGTTGGTTTAGATTTTAAAGATATCACCAACAACAAAATAGCCAATATCCCAATAGTAATCACCACTCCAATAGAGTGCATAGCTCCAATCGAGCTAAATACCAATATCCCAAACCCACTAAAAGATGTCAGCAATGAGTAAAATATCGCCTCTTTGGTCTCGTCTGATTTGGCATCGCTACTCATATATATACCATAGTCAATCCCTGCTACAATAATAATAATAATCGAAAATAGGTGCATAATATTGATACCTACAAAACTCAAATATAGCAGTATCATAGCTATAGGAAATAGTATAAAATCCAAAGCCAATATAGTTTTAGCTCTAGTAACCCAAGCTATAATAATAAATACCGACACAAATGAAAGAGATAGATACAGAAGCAGACTATCAAACATATTTTGTGTGGTTGATTTGATTAGCTCTTTGGCATCTATGATATATACTCCATCCATAGGCTCTATCTTCTCATTTTTGTTCATAGTGGCTATAGTATAGAACTTATCACCTCTTTTTATTATCTCATATCCCATATCTTTAAAAGCCTCTAAATCAGGTGAATAGCTCTTTGGTATCTGCTCTGTGAAACTATAGGCTTCCATAAAATAACCATCTTTGAAACCTATCGCTTTGGCATTTTGGTTTAGCAACTCTTTTAGCTTTTTAAAGTCAAAACTATCTAGTTTCTCTCTTTTGGTTTTAAACTCCTGATTTGATAGTGCGATTTTGGCTACAGAGTTAAATGATGGGATTTTCTTTTGTAGTATCGAGGCTTTCTCTATCAATTCATCTATACTATTAGCCTCTATCAAAATAGTGCTTTTAGATGGCATATTGTTTTGGATAACTGCCTGTTTGGCTTTTAGAGACTGGTTATCGTAGTCTAGGTTTTTTAAATCATAATCAAATCTGATATGAAATCCTGCATAGATTATAGCTACTATAGAGAAGATAAATACTAAATTGACTGGTAAAAATGGCTTGATATTATAGAGTGCTTTTAGACTTAGTCTGTTCTCTTTTGGTGCAAATTTGAAATATGGATATATAAATGTAAATTGAAAATATGAAAAAGATAGACTAACTAGAGCAAAAAATGACAACTGCACAATCAGAGGAAAAGAGACAAACTGTAAAAAGACAAATCCCAAAGCTGTAGTCAAAAAGGCTATAAATATAGATTTGTTAATCCCTTTTTTGAGGTACTGTCTATGAAAATAGTTATGAAATAGATAATCTACCGATATAGAGCTAATAGCCGAACCAAAAGCTAGAGCAAATATAGATAGCTCCTCAAAAACAAAGCTACTAATAGCCAAAGCTACAAATATAGAACCACCGAGAGTCAACATAGTAGCTATCAAAACTTTGTAGTCTCTAAGGGTAATAAAAAATAGAACTATCAACAACCCAAAAGAGAAAAACATAATAGTATTGACACTCTTTTTGATATATGTTGAGTTTTGGGCTGTAAAAAATAGATTGGAAAATGCTACAACATCATCACTTTGGTCTGCTAATATATCTTTGATACTCTGCTCTATCTCTTTTGCTACTCTCATATCTGTAGCATTGCCTTTTAGTTTTGCTGTGAGCAGATATCCATAATCCCCAACTCTTAGGTATCCATCTTTTGAGAGGTTATCTTTGGTAAATATATTAAAATCAAAAAGTTTAAATGGGTCATTTTTATCAATAGGCTGATAGAGAAATGAATCTACCAAAGAGGCACGGAGTTTTGTTAGCCTCTCTTTTATATTTTGGTTATCTAGTGGAATTGGTTTAAACTCACTGAGTAGGTAGTAGTTCTTTTTGATATAGTCAGAAATCTCTATTTTTGATAGGTTTAGTTTGGTCTCTTTGATATATTTTGATTTTTTAAGCTTTTTTTCTATCTCTTTTAGTCTATTTAGATTTTTGGGATTAAACCCCTCTATAGTTACAAATAACATCGAGGTGTTCTCAAAACTATTTAGAGTCTGAAGCTTTTCGATATTCTCATCATGCTCAAAAATCGAGAGCATATTTGTAGTAAGATGAGAGGGTCTAAATAGAGCTATAGCAACAACTATAACAGCAAAATATATAATAAATGGTAACTTATTTGGTTTCAATTTTGATTGTATCCATATTTGTAAAGTTGATAACAAAATATTTGATAGACTCATCACTATTTAGATATAACTCTATATCTTTGATAACCTTTTTGGTATCACCCTTTGGTATAAATCTATATTTATTTTTTGATTTTTCTATATCAAAATTATCTTTTAAACTCTCAAAGTTTTTTGAAAATAGAGCTTTGGTAAGCTGAAAATAGAGTGCTACATCTGGTTTTTCATTTAGATTTATAGTTGTGAGTAGCTCACCTTTGTCATTTTGGACTGTTAGGTTATTGTCTCTTTTGGTTATAACCTTGCCATCAGCATATCTAACTACTGTTGATTTGTCACTATAGGTTACATTGCCATCTCTATATGTGTATAGTTGTAGAGCCTCTACATATTTTGTCTCTTTGAAATTTACTGTCTGAGATAACAGAGATACTACAAGTAACGGCAATATAAAAAAAATTCTTTGCAAAATAGTCTCCATACTTTTTTCAAATAGTATCAGAATTTTAATTAGTAACTACTATGCTTAAAAAATAGTCATAAAAATATTAAAAAGATATTAATTTATGAGTATAATATAATCAAAAAAGAGATTACCAAATGAGTCCAACCCCAATAGATAGTTTTATCAACCACAAAGCCCAAACAGGGATGCAGTGTGGTAACTATAGTATAGATATTCCCAAGCTAAAAGATGGAGAACAGTATAGATTTCACTTTGATGCTACTGCTTGTGTAGGGTGTCACTGTTGTGAAGCTGCATGTAATGAGCTTCAAAATAATCCAGCAGATGTAAAGTGGAGACGAGTAGGAGAGATGGAGGGAGGAGAGTTCCCTAATGTATCTCAACTATTTAACTCTATGAGCTGTAACCACTGTATAGACCCAGAGTGTCTAAAAGGGTGTCCTACCAACTCATATATCAAATTTGAAGATAGTGGAATAGTATTTCATGATGATGATGTCTGTATAGGGTGTCAATATTGTACTTGGAACTGCCCTTATGAGGTGCCTGTATTTAACCAAGATAGAGGCATAGTAACCAAATGTGATATGTGTCATGACAAGTTAGCTGTAGGTGAAACTCCTGCTTGTATCCAAGCGTGTCCTGCTGGGGCTATAGAGATAGAGGTTGTAAATAAAGAGCAGTGGATAAAATATGATATGAAAAAAGAGGGAACTGCTCCACTCTTGCCTGATGTAGAGATTACAAAACCAACCACTAGATATACCTTGCCAAAAGATATGCCAGAGTATAAACCAGCAGATGAGAGAATATTAAAACCAGCTCATGCAGAGTTGCCACTAGTATTTATGACTGTACTTACACAGCTATCAGTTGGAGCATTTTTGGCACTATTTTTAGGTCAGTTGCTATTTAGTTTAGGATTTAACCTACCAAAGCCTACTCTATCTATGGCTATTATGGCTTTTATACCATCTGCTATTGGACTGCCTCTATCGGCTCTGCATTTAGGACGACCGATATTGGCTATAACTGCTATGAAAAATTGGAAAACCTCATGGCTCTCCAGAGAGGCTATAGCACTAGGGGTATATACGGCATTAGCTTCATTGGTAGCACTTATGTATCTATTTGATATAGGAGGGTTTGGGTTATTATTGGTAATGGCTATAACTTTAGCTATAGGTATCTACGGTATATATGCCCAATCGATGATTTATAGAGTTCCTGCTAGACCATCATGGGATAGAAAATCAACTACCAAAAGATTTTTTGGTTCAGGGTATATTGGATTTTTGCTTATAGCTACAATTTTGCTCATAACAAATGGAAAAGATGGAGCTGTAGTACTTTTGGCTATATCACTTCTAAGTGGAATGGCACAGGTGCTTATCATATATGAAGAGGTTATGTTCTATCGACATTTAGATAAAGAGAGTCCTATATATTATCAACTAAATAGAACTAGAATACTGCTTCAAGAACATTTTGGAAAACTAAAAAAGATAAGAGTATATACACTAATAGCTTTTGCTCTTATATTACCACTACTAGCTATTTTATTTACTGCTAGTGGATTGATAGGATTGGCTATTTTTACTCTACTACTCTCTACTATTGGGGCTTTGGTTAGTGAGCTTATAGGTCGGTATCTATTTTATAGAACAGTGGTTCCTTTAGGGTTAGCTGGGAACTTTTTTGCTGGAAATCAGAGGGGGTAGATAATTTATCTATCCCTGTTTTCTATCTCTCCAATAGTTAGGTTTCCTATTGAGTTGCATCACAGCCAAGACAATAATTTCTTCATTTCTTTGATAATAGATTATACCAAATGGGAATCTATTTGTTAGACATCTTCGAATACCATCTCCTAGAGATTACCAAGCTTTAGGAAATGTCAATATTCTATGTATAGTTTTATATACCTCATCAGCAAACTCTAATCCCAAATCTTTTTGAGACTCTTCATAATAATCAATAGCTTGATTTAACTCTATCTCTGCATCTGGATGAAAAGAGTATCTCATTACTTATCAAGTCTCTTTTGTATTTTTAAAAAAACTTCATCACCATCAATAGTCTCAACTCTACCTGACTCTATATCCTCTTTTCTTTGATTGACCTCTTTGAGCCATAAATTATCTATTGATTCATTAATCGGATTTAGGCTTTTTAGTAACATATCCACTATTTTTGTTTTAATTTCAATAGGTAGTATCTCTATATTTTTAAAAAGTTGTTCTTGATTTATTGCTAACATATATAAACCTTTTTTAGATGATTATACATTTTTTCTATTGATAAGCCCTTTAATTAGTTTTTCATGGGAGTAACGATATTCTAATAAAATATAATTTAAATATTTTAATTATTGTTCTTTTAACATAATATATTATACTATTATAAAAGAATAAAAGGATAGATATGAAGAGAGATGTAAAATTTCGTCAAATAGTCAAAGATTATTATATATTTATACGCGACTTTATCAAAGCACTATTTGATGATAAACTTGGATACTACTCTGCTAGTTTGAGTTTTTATACTCTCTTTTCTATTGTTCCTCTATTGGTTATTATCTTGTCTATATTGACTCATTTACCTATATTTGATGATATATATAAAAATATCCAAGATATACTATTCAATAATCTATTGCCTACAAACTCAGAGGAGATATTAACATATATCAATAGTTTTATAGCTAACTCTGGTAAATTGGGAGTTGTAGGAGTTATATATGTTCTCTTTGCCTCTATGATGTTTTTTAAAAACTATGACTATATAGTCAATGATATTTTTGGCTCTAAAAGAAGAAGCTTTTGGGCTTCTGTATCTGTATATTGGACACTAGTTACACTAACTCCTATTATGCTTGTATTGTCTTTTTATCTATCTACAGAGATACAAAACTTTTTAGATAACAATAAACTAACTTCGGGAATAGAGCTTATAACTATACTGCCATTTTTTATTATATGGTCTATATTTTTTCTCACATATAAAATCTCAGCCAATACCAATGTATCTACAGTAGCTGCTGCTATTAGCTCATTTATAGCCTCTCTTGCTTGGTATCTAGCCAAAATTGGATTTATATTTTATGTTCTACACAACAAAACATATATGAGTATATATGGTAGTTTGAGTATTCTACTCTTCTTTTTTCTATGGATATATATATCATGGGCTATATTTTTACATGGGTTGAAGTTTTGTTATATACTAGATAGAGATGAGGAGATAGAGGAGATAAAGTAATCAAAACTCCATCCCCATCAAAATCCTAAACTGTGTCTGGTCTTTTACATCAGGATTATATAAAAGCTCAAACTTTATAGGTGCTACAAAGTTATTGAAAAATACAAAGTCACTCTCTAGCCCTAGAGTTGTCTCACTGTATTTTCTATTTTCATTTGCAAAATCAATATCATATAGTTTCTGTTTTAGATATATAGATTCTCTTTGTATAGATAGAGGAAATGAGAAAAAATATAGAGGTGCATCAATAGTTTTATAAACTCCTATCCCTCCTACTTTTAGCTCTTTTGCATAATGAGTCGTCTCTATAGTTGGCATACTAATAGAGGCTTTCTCTGTCTGTATATCACCAAAATTATGGTTTATCTCTATACCCTTTTCTCTATATTCATCTATAGTATTACTCTTCATATATGTAGCATCAAAAGAGATAAAACTCTGATATGGTAATCCATATCCCCAAGAGTATGAGCCTCCATAACTATTCTCTCCTCTATCTTGTGAGATAAATAGATTTAGACTATTTAGACTATTTGGGTATTTACTAACTCCAAACTGCTTTATATTGTTTATATCTAGTGATAGGGAGAGTGGTTTACGGTATATATTATCAAAATCTTTTGTATAATCAAGAGTAGTAAAAGCCCTCCAATATCCTGTGGCTACTAGTGGTAGTTTTAAATAAGCAGAGTATCCATTATCTCTCTCATCTGCATGATAATAGTCATCATTGTGAGATACTAGATAACCCTCTGCTCCAAACTCTAAAGCGTGAGCATTATTGCTATATCCAACTCCACCTACAACGCTCTCTTCATCTGCTGAGAGTAGTACTGCTAATGAGTTTTGCATAAGAGGGTCAACAAAATTAGCCTGTAAACTTAGAAAACCTCCTTCATCATCACTATATCCCATATACTGCTCTAGTGAGCTATACTCTAAATTGGTTATAGGGTTATACTCTTTTGCTTTTAGTTTGCTGTTTTGATTGTTAGAGAAATCTTTTGATTGAGTAACTAAACTACTGCTATCTTCTAAAAAATAATCAGGTGTAGGGACAGAGGCTACTGTTGGATTGATTTTGATTATCTGGTATTTATACTCATCTGCTCCTATTGTAGCAACTAATGCCTCGTTGGGATTGATAAGTTTAAACTCTATAACATCATCTCCTAAAGCTACTCTTTTGATTTGACCATTGGAGTAACTATATGCTGTACTTCCATGAGGAGTAAGTGATATAAAATATATACTACCATCATCTCCAATATCTGTTATAAATCCATAGTAGCCACTATAGTCAAATATAGGCTTTTTGTTTTTATATAGAGTTCTAGTGTGACCATTTTGTTTAAAATAGTACAAATCATCCCCATTGATATATACAGAGGAGCTACTTGTATCATAAAATTTACCATCTATATAGATATGAGGAGTATCTAGTGATTTTGGTATATCAAAATATACGGTTTGGTTATTGGATAGGTATCCTTGGATGACTTTGCCACTACTTCCTTTTTGTAGATATGCACTATCATCTATTAGCCCCATTTTGATTTTGGTTGGAGAGGTTTTTACAGAGCTTAATGTGTAGTATCTATTATCTATTTTAAATGGCTCTCCTGTTCTATATGCTCCTCTTTTAAAGCTGACCTGTTTACTCTGTTTATCAAATTGTAATATTTTTGGGTAGCTCTTGTAGTCTCCAACTAGAGTATATATCTCTCTATCTGTTCTATTCATAGGAACAAATAGCTGACTTGTAGCTATTGTTTTGCCTTTTGTGGCTTTGAAATTTGCATGTTTAGTTTTGACATCATCTACAAACTCCTTTAGGAGGGTTTTAAATGTCTTACCAAAGGTATTTTTAAAAGCACTACTTGTAAAAAATGGAAAAAACTGTTTTGAGTGTATCTTAAAATAGCTATTTACCCTTTTGACTCCATATTTTCTAGCCAAAAACTGTTGAAAAAATCCACCAACTAGATAGTGATTTTCACTATATGGAAAATCTAGCGTTTGATTATACATTCTCTCTGGTTTAATCTTGTCTGCTTTTGCCATAGATACTATCTCAGCTAGTGCATATCCACTATATAGCCGTCCACCTATACCAAACCTAGACTCATTTAGTACTGCATTTCCCTCTAACACAAAGCTATTTATCATAATATTTGGTATAGGAAATATAGGCAGAGGTCCTAAAAAAGTAAACGGTGTATTACCTACAATTTTGTGACTAATCCTAGAGGAGAGGCTCTCTTTTGGATTTAGCTGAAAATTATGAGCTGTCTCATGTAGGATTATACCTTTGAGCCAAGAGGTAGAGCAAAAATAATCAACCTCTCCAGCCCCAGCTCCATAAAAAAGCTGTGAATTAAATGGTATCTGAGTAGAAAAAGCGTTGGCTATTTGGTTATTTTGTGAAGCTAACCCAACACGCAACTTATCATCAAAATTAAACCCAAACTCACTACTGTATTGAGCGATAACTCTATCTTGATACTCTTTGATATCAGGTAGTACTCCTCTATACTCATCTGAGAATATATAGCTACTATTTTCATCATCTATAATCTCATATCTATCTGGTACCACTACCGTTTCGGCATATATGGCTGATAGTGTTGCCATAAAGAGTAATATTTTTGACATCTTAAACCCTAAATCCCATACTTTTACTAGAATCAAAGTTGCTACCTAACTCTTTTTCTATCTCTTCTAAAAAATCCTCGATAGTAAATAGACTCTCATCTTTTATAGCTACCTTGTAGGCAGTATTACGAATTATCAGATTAATCTGCCCACCTGTTAGCTCATATTTTGCCAACTCATCTACACTAAATTTCTCATCATAGTCTGCATTTTCAGGTAACATAAAGTGCCATAATCTTTTTCTCTGTTTTCTATCAGGCTTTTTAAACTCAATTTTGTAGTTAAATCTTCTTGAAAAGGCTTTGTCTATATTATCAAGTAGATTGGTAGTAGCTATCAAGATACCCTCAAACTTCTCTATCTGTTCTAGGAAGATATTTTGCATCTGATTGTGCATGGTCTCAGCACCACTTCCTACTCTCTCTATTCTACTACTTAGAAACTGGTCAGCCTCATTCAAAAGCAAGATTGGGTCAACTTTTGCCTTTTTGCTGAGAAGCTTAAAGTCATCAAATATCTTTCGTACATTCTTTTCACTCTCTCCAACATACATAGATAAAATCTTAGAACAGTCAAAACTCAAAATCGGTCGTTTGAGCGTCTTGGCTAAACTCATAGCAGTCATTGTCTTACCAGTACCAGGGCTACCATAGAATATAATCCTAGCATCTATCCCTTTTCTCTTATCTTTGATACCCCAAGCTTTTAGTTTAGCAAACACCTCTTTGTCAACCTGTTTTATGATAGTATCTAGCGTCTTTTTAGTTGATGGGTGCAAAACTACATCATTTAAATCTGTAGTCGGTTTTAGACACTCAAATATATCTTGCTCTTCTACTAGCTTATCTAATTTGAGTTTTGTCACCTTTTTCTTTTTGTTTGGATGGATGATTTTTTGTAGTATATCCTCTTGGAGATAAAATGAACGGCTAATCCCTCCAAACATATTGAGTATCTCTTCATAATCTATAATCCCCTCACTCAGAAGCTTTGAGCCATCTTCAAGCAATGCACGGTTTCTAATTTTATCATACTCATCTATAGATATTATCTCTATTAGAGTATTCATATCTCTTAGCTGACCCTCTCCACCTGAGTACTCCTCTTTTAGTAGTGCTAGAAATATCTTCTGCTCTTTTTCATCTAACTCTTTCTCTTTGAAAAACTCCTCTACAACTATAGGCTCATCTGTTATTTTGAGCCTCTCTTCAATCCGTTTGCTTAGAAGTACTAGTTTGTTTTTTAGCCGTCCTAGAGTGAGTGAGCTATCTGTAAATCCCTGCTTGGATACAGCCATCTGATGCAGAAGTTCAATCACATCAAACTGGTCTTGGAGATACTCTAGGTGGTCTGTATATGGTTTGATTTGTGGGAGTGCAACCTCCATAGAACCCTCTTCAAGAAGTCTTAGTAGAGCTGTACTAGGGGCAACAGAGGTATTTAGTATCTCTAGCTTTGATACCTCTTGGATTTTGATTTGACCAAAACTAATCTGTACAATCCAACCCAAATCCATTAATCTTTTAACAGTAGAGAGATGATTGAGATACTCATAACCCTCTGATTTGAAATTTTGCAAAATCTCTATAACAGGAGTCTCTTCTATCCCTTTGACAAAGTTTTGAGAGATAAACTGTAATATTTTTGCCTCTTTTGGGGAGCATTTCAAATCTGGATATATTTGAGTCTTTTCTACATCTGTTTTTTCTATAAAATCTATAAGGTACTTCACTTTTTAATCCTAAAAAAATATGATTGATTATACCCAAATATTTAAAATTTAAATAGGTAACTTTTAATTTTTATATACAAAAGGAGGAGGAGAATAAGTTATAAAATTAAAAGTTATCATTTCCAGAGAGCTACTTACCTAAAAGGGGAGAAGAAGTAATCTGTAGCTCTCATAGTGGTATTATAACACAAAGATTGTGTAAGAATGGTGTATTTATTTTAAATAAATAAAATAATCTAAAATTTTAATAATTTCTTAAAATTTATAACTCATACCAACTGTTAATAAATCAGCACCTCCACCACTAAATGTACCTATGATACCATTTTTGTTCTCTCCAGTTTTTAGAGTTATACTATCTTTTTCATCATGTAGATAAGCCAATCCCCATGAGAGTTCATCACTATTTTTGACACGAACACCTACAGATACAATCTCACCATCACTATCTGGTAGCTCATAGCTTACATACTCTTTTGGAATAGGTGTTTCATCTTTGGCGTATGCCATCATATAGGTTATATTGCCCATATTGATAGTTGCACCCAATCTAAAGGTATTTGTATCTTTCCAATTTTTGATTTTGGGGTCATCAAATGGCTCAACTAATCGTTCTTGAATAGGAGAGCCATAGTTGAAATCCAAACTCTTATATTTTGACCAATATGTTCTCTCATAGTTAAACTCTAATGTAAACTTATCTACCCATGTTTTACTAATAGCTAGATTTAGAGCTGCTGGAAGTGGTACTGTAACATCTGCACTATACTGTTTTCCAACTCCTCCTATATATAGGTTGGCATCACCTTCCTCTTTTAGATTGATATTAGAACGATAAGTTATAGCTAGATTTATATCTTCTGTTGGTTTATATGTAGTTGCTAGATTATATCCATACTCTACAGTATCACCCTCCATCTCTCTTTTGATAGGTATATCTACTTGATTTCCATCACTATATACTTTACCCTCAGAGTATATCACTCTAACACCACCACCAACAGCAAAGTTATCGCTAACTTTATATGCTAAAACTGGATTAAACTCGATAATCTTTAGTGTAAACTCTTGGGCAAATAGTTTTTGATAGTCACTCTCCCATCTTTTGGTAAGTCCACCTGGAACAGTTAAACTAGCACCCCACCTCATCTTGCCTATTGGATTAGATACATAGTGTAGATATGGTAGTGTCAAATTCTCAATCTCAGACTCTCCATTTGCTTGATAGTACTCAGTAGCAGATAAAGCTTGATACCCACTAAATTTATTCTCAGGTAGATGAGCCAAAGTCAATCCAGCTTCCATCATTTGCTTATTATTCTCATCAAATACCATATTGGCAGGGTTAAAATAGGCACTATCGGCACCATCTGTATGAGCCACATATGCAGCTCCCAATGCTATTGAGTTTAGAGACTGTTCTGGTACTTTATATGCCCCTGCTACTAAAAATGAGCTAGTTATTATGCTTAATGTTACTATATTTTTCATATCTTCTCCTAATATCCGATTGTTTCTTTTCTAACATTAGCAAATATTTTTGTTGCAATACCATAAGCTAATCCTCCACACTCACTATGTGTTACATTATAGTCAAGCCCAAGTGTAGCTTCCACTGGAATTAATGCTACATCTCTAGCACCCATTGCATTCATAGTAGCTTCTGTAATTTGAGATATACCATAAGGGATAACATCATCTCCTTGACAGTGAACCAATCGAATAGTAGTCTGTGGAGCCCAAGCATGAACAGAGTTCTCTACTACAACCTCTCTAAACCAAAAACTACTATCTGTAAAAAAGCTATTTACAAAATTTTGATTAAATAGTCCATCAGCACCTGTAGTGTTATAACTCAACTGTGGGTCTATTGCATCCCTATCTATTGAACCATCTAATAGAGTAGGTAATTTAGAGGCATAAGGCTCATTGATAATAGTATCTGTATCTTTATCATAAGCTTTTCCATAAGCATACCCAAAATCAGCCATAAATGATGGAACAGATAGAGTAGGAGTTGATAACACCCCAAAAGCTGTTCTATTAACATCATAAGGTCCAGACATTGGTATAGCCATAGTTACACTCAGCTCTCCATCCTCTTCTATCTTTTGCAAAGCAGACAATGCTACATATCCACCCTCGCTATAACCTGTCATAAATAACTGATTATTGAGTGTTATATTATTATCATGAGCAAAAGTTTTTACAGCTTTTATAAAATCAATTGTAGAGTTTGCAGATGATTTTTTTAGAATAAATGGATGATAATGTTTTTGATAAGAGTCTCCAAATCCGATATAATCAGCTTGAAGAGTTGCAAACCCACCAAGAGATGTCAATAGTACAGATGAACCATCAGGTGTACCATTGTTTGAAGCTATCACAGATGGAGCATCACTATTAGCAAAAATAGTTCCATGTCCATCACTTACCATAGACAATCCTATACTATTTACAGCACTTGGCATACCTGTTGGTATTACAAATAGTCCAGATACCTCTACCTCATTACCCTCTTCATCAGTAGTAGTATAAGGAATTTTATAAGCTTTGTATCCAAATACTGTACTGTTCTCATCTGCAATCCCCTTTGATACTAATGTATCTTTCATAGCAGATGCTGAAAAGTCAACTACTATCTCTCCTCCTTTTACACTCTCATTTGATGGTTGAGAGAAATCTCCACAACCCAAAACTATAAATAGAGACACCCCCAATATCCCTGTTGTTATTATATTTTTCATATTTTCTCCTATTATAAATTTAAATTATTACCTCTCACCCGATACCATTTAAAAAAATCCAACTACACCTCCTCTATTAAATTATATAGCTCTTGTATCTCCTGAGCCCAGATAGTCTCATCTATTGTCTCTAGTATCAAAGGGATATCATCCATCCTACTATCATTCATTATAAACCTAAACGCATCCCATCCAATCTCACCTTGTCCTAGTGAGTGGTGTCTATCTACACGACTTCCTAGTTTTGGTTTTGAGTCATTTATATGCATACCTGATAGATACTCAAACCCCACAACTCTATCAAACTCATCCATAGTCTGTTCATAAACCTCTTTGTCTCTTAGGTCATATCCTGCTGTAAAAGTATGACATGTATCCAGACAAACTCCTACTCTGCTTTTATCTTCAACCTTATCTATTAGATGTGCTAGATGTTCAAATTTGTACCCTAGATTTGTACCCTGACCTGCTGTATTCTCTATAACTAGTTTGACATTTAAATCTTTTGTAGCTTCTATTGCTATATTCATAGACTCAGCTATCAAATCCAAACAGTTTAATTCAGCCTCTAAGATTTTTTCACTATATAGTGGGTCTCTTTTTCCCACTTTGACTAGATGGCTACCAGGGTGAAAATTGAGCAACTCTAATCCAAGCTGGTCGCATCTATGAAGCTCATCTATAAAAGCCTCTCTGGATTTTTCTAGCTTTTCTATATCTGGATTTCCTAAATTGATTAGATAACTATCATGAGGTAACACATGTTTTGGTAATATTCCTGATTTTTTTAAGTTCGCTTTGAAACTATCTATCATCTTATCTTCAAGTGGTTTGGCTACCCACTGTCTCTGATTTTTAGTAAACATAGCAAAGGCTTTTGCACCTATTTTCATAGCATTTAATGGAGCATTATCTACTCCTCCACTTACACTTACATGAGCTCCTACAAATTTCATATATATTTATCCTATTTTTATCTGTTTTATCTATTGTAACATAATTAATTTTATATCTCTGTTTTTACCTATTATTAATATTAAAATATTATTATTTTTAATATGTTTTTTTAGTAAAAAATAGTACAAGGTAATTAAATATGCAACTATTAGAGTATTTTTATGATAGAAATAATGAGCTTATTACCTATCATCAGAGAAAATTTTCTATACCAGATAACAATAGAGTCCTAATATATGGCTCTCCAGCATCAGGCAAGAGTTATTTGGTTCTGGATTATCTAATGAATTTTGATACAGAGGATATACTCTATATAGATTTTGATGACCCAAAATTTCAGTTTATAGATATAATGCAAGAGGATATAGAGGGTTTTATAGAGTCAAATAGTATAAAAATATTGGTTTTAGACCACTATGAACATGGCTATTTTGAGTATCTGCCCTCAGCTCAAAAGCTAATTATACTCTCTAATAAATTCTATGATTATGGAGATGAGTTTAAGGTTATAGAGGTACCTCTACTAGATTATGAGGAGTTTTTCTCTTTTCAAAAACAAAACTCAGAGAGACAGATATTCAATCTATTCCTTAGACATGGAACACTACCTCAACTAACAACACAAAATATGCCAAGAGAGCAACTATTTCAATCATTTATAAAAAGCCATTTTGATAAATCAGAACTAAAACTACTAAGCGTATTAGCTCATTTTAATAGCTCCACAGTAACTACATTTCAGCTATATAACTATGCAAAAGAGAGATACAAAATATCCAAAGATTTAATCTACAAACAAATCAAAGAGTTTACCCAAAGAGGTATTATCTCCTTTATCCCAGATGCGATTACACCTAGTAGTAAAAAACTCCTCTTTTTTGATTTTGCACTAGCTAAGTACCTATCACTATCACAGAGCTTTTTAAAACAGTTTGATACAATGATAGCTCTATCTTTGCTAAAACACAAAATAGAGATAAAATCTTTTGGAGTGAGTGGTTACTTGACAGATAAACAAGTCCTAATTCTACCAGCCCCATTTGAAAGCGAAGAGAGTTTTTGGAAAAAAGCCCACTCCAAATTTGCAATATACAAAAAAAATGGTATCAAAAAAGTATATATAGTAACCATAGCAACCCAATACAACTTTTGGATAGAGAGTATAGAGTTTGAAGCACTACCCTTTTATGAGTGGGTAGTTATTAATGATGAGACTTAATACTCTATCTCAACCTCTGCCATTTTTACCATTTTATTCATCTCTGATAATAAAATAGGATTTTGAGTAATAATAATTGCCAAATCTCTAGTACTATTTTTAGATTTTGAATACAAAGGTTTCAACTTTTTCCATATCTCCTCAACTTTTGCTAACTGCTCTTTGATTTTTTTATTAGTTGGTTTTACTATCATTTGATTGGCATCGCCATTTATTAAAGCATTCAAAGAGCTATCAAAAAGCTCTATAGTCTTTTTTATCTTCTCTTTATACTCTTTTTGACCACTGATAATCAAAAGCTTCTCTTTGGTCATTTTTTGAGTTAGCATCCTCTGTCGTCCTGCTACATTTACTATATGCAGTCTAGCCTTATCTAAATAGTTTTGAGATTTATTTGATTTTTCATATCTTTTGACTAGTTCATTAGATACTTTCAGTAACTCTTCATTGTTATCAACTACATATTTTAATGACTTTTTATCTTTATCTTTATCATCTATAATATTTTGAATATGTTGATAAAATGGCTTCCATTTTTTCTCAATCACTTCAATCTGTTCATCAATAACTGGATTTTTAATAGGTGTACACTCTAGCTCTTTATCTCCATTTTTAAAAGCTTTTAGTGTTCTATCATATAGAGATGAAAACTTTTTTAGCTTTTCTATATTGTTCTCTTTATCTATACCTGATGAAACCAAGAGAGAAAGTTTTGTCATTCTTTGAGTCAACATTCTCTGTTTACCTGACAAATTTACCAATCGTTTTAGCGTATTATTTTTATTCATAAAACTATTGATAATAGAAGCAAATTTAAGTCTCTGTTTTTGTCTATTAACAGATTTAGTATACTCTGTAACAGCTCTATTCATCTCTACTAAAATATTATCCAAACCATTAATAGCTTTTTGGATATCTTTGCCTTTTATAGCCTTATCTAAAATAGGTTGCTCTTCACTCCATAATTTTTTTACGACATTTAACTGGTTTGTTATCTTTGGAAGATTGGTTCCTACTAGATTTAACTCTTTATCCCCATTAAAAAGTCCATTTAGTGTTCTGTCAAATAACTCTCTTGATTTTTTAAAATCTGATAAATACTGTTTTGTTTTAAATTTATTACTAACAAATAGCAAATCTTTACCCATTTTCTGAGTCAACATTCTCTGTTTTCCTGCTAAATTTATATCATTAGCTAGTTTTAATTTACTACTTCCTTTGTTCTCTTGGGCATACATTCCTACAGCTTTATTCATCTCTTTTAATAAAACTATATTGTTCTCTTCTAAAAATTTATAACTACTATCATCAGCTTTTCCTGATAATATATTTTGAACCTCTTTATAAAAAGGTTGCCAAAGCGTATCAACTTTTTGTAACTGCTCTTGTATCTCATCATTTTTGATTGCTACAAGATTTAATGATTTATCTCCTGCTATTAAACCTTTGAGTGTTTTATCAAATAATTGACTACTATTTTTAAGATTTTTAATATTATTTTCTTTATTTATATTAGAACGAACTAAAAATGCCTCTTTTGTCATCTTTTGAGTTAACATTCTCTGTTTACCTGATAAATTAATAGATATAGCTAACTCTTTATCTGTCAAAGCAAAAAGTAAACTGCTAAAAAACATTAAAAGTGCTAAAAGTAGAGTAAATCGTTTCATTTCAATAATCTCCTTAATAGATAATATTGATTATACTATAAGGAAATTGTTACAAAATTTAATTTTATTAATTATTTATTAAATAATAAAAATAAATAATATTTATAAATAAAAAGAAGTATTATTAAATAGTTTTAAATAAAAAAAAGCACAAAAAAGAAAAACCCCTTTCAGATACCTACGGCACACAACAAAGGTAGGTGGGCTGCTATGTTCCCATCCTGACCCGTTGCCTACCAATGCTGTTGCATAGGTCTAAAAGAGGCAACGGCATATTAACCCAAATTAGCTTAAAATAGCTTAAATTCACCGATTTTTAAAGAGTATCTGCTATAATTTCCATCTTTAACTATATAGAGAGGTGTCCGAGTGGTCGAAGGAGCACGCCTGGAACGCGTGTGTGGGGCAACCCACCGAGGGTTCGAATCCCTTCCTCTCTGCCA
>JAADFE010000051.1 GCA_013153055.1 Campylobacterota bacterium | reverse complement strand
AACGCCTAAAAGGTGTATTGAGTGAATTAGAGAGTGTAAATAAATCTATAATATTCATAGATGAAATTCATACTCTAGTAGGAGCAGGAGCTACTAGTGGTGGTAGTATGGATGCAGCAAATTTGCTTAAACCAGCTCTAGCTAGAGGTGAACTAAAGTGTATTGGTGCTACTACCTATGCAGAGTTTAGAAACCATCTTGATAAGGATAAAGCGCTCTCAAGAAGATTTTCAAAAATCGATATAGAGGAACCAAGCAAAGATGATACTCTAAAAATCCTACAAGGGATAAAACACAAATATGAGGCGTATCATAAGATAAGTTTCTCTGATGAGGCTCTAAAGAGTGCTGTTAATTTGAGTGTAAAGTATCTTCATGATAGATTTTTACCAGATAAGGCTATGGATATAATTGATGAGGTTGGAGCTCATTTTATGTTACGAGACAAAAAAGATATTATCATCACAAGTAGTGATATAGAAGAGAGTGTAGCTAGAATGTTAAAACTACCATCGACTGTAATATCTAGTGATGATACCTCAAAACTCAAAGAGCTATCTGAAAAAATCAAACAGAAAATCATAGGTCAAGAGAAAGCCATAGATACTATAGTCCAATCTATCAAGCGTTCATATGCAGGACTAAATCAAGAGAACAGACCAATAGGCTCATTCCTATTTATAGGACCAACAGGTGTAGGAAAAACTGCTCTAAGCGAAGAGTTGGCAAAAAGTATGGATATTCACTTCGAGAGAATTGATATGAGTGAATATATGGAAAAACATGCCCTCAGCCGTCTAATTGGAGCACCTCCTGGATATGTTGGGTATGAACAAGGTGGACTTCTAACAGAGATGATAAAGAAAAATCCTCATACAGTCTTGCTTCTTGATGAGATAGAAAAGGCTCACCCTGATATTATGAATATCTTGCTTCAAGTAATGGATGGGGCTAAACTTACAGATAACAATGGAGTGGTGAGTGATTTTAAAAATGTGATTTTGATAATGACATCAAATCTAGGAACAAAAGAGGCAAGTGTAATGGGATTTGCCAAAGATGAGAGTGTCAAATCTGATAATGCACTCAAAGATTTCTTTTCACCTGAATTTAGAAATAGACTCAGTGCAGTAGTTGAGTTTAACCATTTAGATTTTGATGTGATAGTTAAAATTGTAGATACAGAGATAGCCAAACTAAATGAGCAGATGTCTAGTAGAAATATTATTATCAAGCTCGATAAAGATGCTACAGAGTATATAGCAAAAGAGGGTTATAGTGATATATATGGAGCTAGAGAGATAGCTAGAGTAATTGATGAGAAAATCAAAGAGCCACTAACAGATGAGATACTATTTGGTTCGCTAAAAGATGGTGGTTTAGTCAATGTAGTATATAAAGAGGAGAAATTAGACTTTGTCTTCGATATATGATGATGACTACTTTATCACTGAGATAGGTATGCCTCATATATTCCCTGATGCTAGAGAGGGGAGTGATGAGGGTCTATTAGCGTATGGTGGTGATTTGAACCCAAATCGCTTATTGACAGCCTATCGAAAGGGTATTTTCCCTTGGTTTAGTAAAAATGACCCTGTATTGTGGTGGTCTCCAAATCCTAGATTGGTTTTGTATCCAGATGAGTTCAGACGAACAAAATCTCTCAAAAGAGTTATCAGAAATAAAGGTTTTGAGATAAAATTTGATACCAATTTCAAAGCTGTAATTGATTATTGTAGTACAGTACCCCGAGAAGGACAAGATGGTACATGGCTAACAGATGAGATGAAAGATGCTTATATAGAGCTTCACTCAATGGGATTTGCTCACTCTATTGAGAGCTATTTAGATGGTGATTTAGTTGGTGGATTTTATGGTGTTGCTATTGGCAAAGCTTTTTTTGGAGAGTCTATGTTTGCCTTAGTTCCAAATGCTTCCAAAGTAGCCTTAAGTTATTTAAGTAATATTTTTGTTGAAAAGTGTTATGATTTTATAGATTGTCAAGTAGAGACGCCTCACTTGATGAGTTTGGGTGCTAGACTGATAAGTCGTGATGACTTTTTAGACCAGCTAGAAGTTGCTTTGAGTAAACCTAGTGATATAGGTTCTTGGTCAGATTGGAATTAATATATAGGGAGTAGTTGTGGCAAATAGAGATATTGGATTTTCATTATGGTTAGACTTTATAGAGAGAGATTACCTCAAAGAGGAGTTTGGTAAGTTATTGGAAAGAGGAGTAGTCTCAGGTGCAACTAGTAATCCTGCAATTTTCGCTTCAGCTATTAGTAAATCACCTGCATATCAAGAGCAGTTAAAATCTCTCAAAGGCAAATCACCAAAAGAGAAGTATGAAGCCTTGGCTATAGAGGATATAAAAAGAGCTGCTCAACTTCTGAGACCATGTTATGATAAGTGTAATGATGGTTATATATCTATAGAGGTTGACCCATCTTTATCAAATGATACAAAAGCAACAGTTGATGAGGCTAGGAGACTATTCAAAGCTATTGGTGAGCCTAATGTAATGATAAAAATACCTGCAACACAAGCAGGATATGAGGCTATGAGTGAACTGATGGCTGATGGTATCTCTATCAATGCCACACTTGTATTCTCTCCAAAACAGGCAAAACAGTGTTTTACAGCCATGACAAAAGGGATAGCAAAAGGTGAGGTTGATGGTAGCTGTAGAGTAGAGGGTGTTATATCTGTATTTGTTAGTCGTTTTGATAGACTATTAGATGATGAGTTAGAACAAAATGGTATCACTCCTCATAAAACAGGAATATACAATGCTGCAAAAATATATAATATGATAGAAAATAGTGATGTATCAAATATTAGAACACTTTTTGCAAGTACAAGTGTAAAAGGGGATAACCTACCTGCTGATTACTATGTAACAGAGCTTGTAGCACCACACTCTATAAACACTACACCACTAAATACTATAAATGCTTATTTAGATACAAAAAATCAAAATATTGCTCTACCAATAGATGATACTATTATCAATGGTTATTTCATTAATTTAGAAGATAATGGTTTTAATATGGAGGAGATATACAAAGAGCTACTAGTTGACGGACTAAAAGCATTTGAAGATGCCTTTAATGATATGTTAAAAGGGCTTGAGGAGAAGTAGTCTTATCTAAATCTCCTAAAAACCCTCTCAAAATCCAATGATACTTTGCAAGTTGTCTCATCAAAATCATAACTCTCTTGCAAAAAATCCCCCTCTTTATCATAATCTGAGCCTTTGAGTTTATAGATTTTGGCTTTTAAATCATCTGGATAGACAAGTATATAGTATTTTACTTTCTCCTCTTCATAGATTTGAAATTTATACTTTTCATCTCTTTTGGCTGTTGATTTGGAGATAATCTCTACTACTATTTCAGGGGCTTTGGTTAGATAACTCTCATTTGTCTCCCCACAAGTCAAAACTATATCAGGTTTCAAAACAGTATCATTGCTAATTTTATAATCAATCTCACCTAAAACCTCACATTGAGTACACTCTTCTAACTGTTCTCTTAAGTTATACATAATTTCAGTAGCCAAACTCTGATGTTTTCTCATAGGAGCAGGAGCCATAGCATAAGCAACTCCATCAATTAACTCCCAATCTCCATCCCAATTTATATAATCTTCATAAGTATAATACTCTATTGTTTGAGCTAATGGTGGCATTAAAGTCTCCTTGTTTATTACTATTTTTATTATAGCCAATATAGGTTGAAGTTTACACTAAAGAGTAATATTATACCATTGCATTAAAAAATAGGTAAAACAACGATGATAAAAAATGTAGCAATAACAGGTGGAACACACGGAAATGAGCTAACAGGGGTATATCTAGTTAAAAAGTGGCAAAAAAATCCTAAGCTAATAAAACGAAATAGCTTTAAAACCATAACCAAACTAATGAACATACAAGCCATAAAAGAGATTAGAAGATATATAGACCAAGATTTAAATCGCTCTTTTTCACTAAACGATCTATCTAATGATAAATTAGATACCTATGAAGCAAAATTAGCTAAAGAGATAAATATCCTCTTGGGTAAAAAAGGAACTCCAAATCCAAATATGGACTTTATCGTTGACCTACACACCACTACGGCAAATATGGGTTTGTCTATTGTAGTGAGCAATGAAAACCCTACAACATGGAGAGCGATTGCATATCTATGTAAGATGGAGCCAAAACTAAAAGTCTATAGATGGAGAGGAGATATAGAAAAAACTTTTGTGGACTCTATCGCACCTAATGGTTTTGCTATAGAGGTGGGAGCTATCCCTCAGGGAGTTCTTAGAGCTGATTTGTTTTTACAAACTGAGATGCTAGTTTATCATCTACTAGATTTTATAGAAAAAGAGAACAAAAAAGAGGATATAGACCTACCAAATGAGATAGAGATATATGACCATGAAAAATTAGTGGACTATCCAAGAGATAGAAGTGGTGATATAGTAGCCATGGTTCACCAAGATAGACAAGATAAAGATTATACACTCATAAAAGAGAATGACCCTCTATTTTTGAGCTTAGATGGAGAGACTATTGGTTATAGTGGAGAGCATCTCTATACTCTCTTTGTAAATGAGTCTGCTTATTATGAGAAAGGTTTTGCTATGACTTTGGCTAGGAAGAGGAGGGTTTCCTTAGTCAAGTAATGATAAAATTTCTATTTGGTTTTTTGTACTAATACAGCTTTACAAAAAGAAATAATTTTGAATTTAGGATAGATATGTGAACTTGATGATTTTATCAATTATCAAGATTTAGTCGAGAGATTTAAAGAGGATATAAAGGAGTTTATTAAATGGTAGAGATTAAAAATGGTTCCATAGATGATTTTTTTGCATCAGCAAAAGAGAGTGCCAAAGAGATAGATGAGGGGTTAAAAGTAACTCCAAAACATACAATTTGGATGGAAACAGAGGATTTATTTAATATCCTAAAACCAACAAGAACCAAAGTAATAGAGTATATCAAAAACAAAGAGAAAGTATATTATTCTGTAATGTTAAAAGAGCTAGGCAAAAGCCCATCAAGCCTTAACAAATATTGGAGCTTCTAAGTAGATACAAACTTATAGATATTTCCAAAGAGGTAAACTCAGGACATGGTATCAAAAAGGTCATTAGACCACTTTATCAAAATCAATCTTTGGAGTTTCGGGCGATTGTATAAATATAAAGCTATCTCTTAAAAAAAAGAAGAAAAGTTTACATAAATAAAAAGTATTTAAAATAATACTTTTTTTGCTATTTTTTTTATTTTTAATTTTTAAGCTCTATGAATATTTCAATCTTTATTTCTTTTTTATATTAAAATTTATATTATTAAGATAATTAGGAGGGTGATTAATGGATAGAGTAAAAATACAGGAAATAGCACAAGAATCAGGTACATCAAACGCTTTACTGATTGAGAAAGCTAAAGAACTAGGTCTTGATGCAAAAGCTGCAAATAGCACATTAACAGTGGAAGAAGCTGGAATTTTAGTTGATTATGTAGTAAATGGTATAAAACCAAAATCAAAAATCAAAAGAAAAAAAGTAGGTATAACTGTAGTGAAAAAGGCAACTAATATAGAAAATATCAAATATTGGCTTATACCTAATAATCCTGAAGAATTTGATGCAATAGAAGAGTTAAAAAAAGGAAAGGTTTGGTGGAGTAATAAATTAAATAATATGAAAATAAATGATATTGTTTATATCTATATAACTAAACCAATTCAAAGAATATCTATTAAAACTAAGATTGTAGATATTGATAATGAGAAAAAAATTTTTTGTATAGAGTTAATTGACTTTTTAGATAATGATAAACTAAGCTATGAAAATTTGGTAAAAAAAGGAATAACAAATATACAAGGAAAAAGAGAAATAAAAGGCTCTCAGTTAATATACATTCAAGAAAATGAAAAAGAAATTAAAAATATTAATAAATGTAACTTAATAGATGAAAAACAAAAATTCTCAAATAAAGAAATAAAATACAATTTTCCATATAAAAATATTCTCCTAAAAGGAGTAACAGGAACAGGAAAAAGTCGAATTATTGATAAACTTATAGATAAAGATTTGAATCTAAAAAATTATAAAAGTACAAATGTTTTGAAAATCAATATACATTCTGCTTCTTCTAATTCTGATTTAATGCAAGGCATAGCAATAAATAGTAATGAGAATGGGAATATTGAATATAAAGAGAAAAAAGGATTAGTCTTAGAGTTTATAGAAAAAGCCACTTTTAATCCAAATCAACCTTTTGTATTGGTACTTGAAGAGATACAAGAAAATAGTTTAAATGAGCTTATTGGAGATTTGATTTATCTTATTGAAGAAGATAAAAGAGCAAAAGGTTATAAAGCCAATAATCAGAACTATCTTTATAGTGAATTGATAGATGAGATTATTACACAAAATAAAGATATTGCCTCTGTAAAATTACCTAATTTAATAAGCAAACAAGAAAAAACAAAACAAATGATAATCCCTCATAATCTCTTTATTTTTTGTACCTCAAATTATAGAGATGATAGAAAGGTAATAGAAGATAATCTACTTAGAAGATTTGAAGTTATAGAAGTTTATCCTAAATATAAAGATGAAATTGGAGATGATTTTAAAAATGAAGAGGTTTCTAAATTTTTAAAAGAGTTAAATGAGTCTATCATAAGAGTTTGTAGTGATAATGGAGAGATACATCCTGATAGATTTATGATAGGTCATAGTATTTGGTTAAAAGTAGAAGATAAAAAGACATTTAGTAGAGCATTTTTAAAGGTGATTACTGAATTTAAAGATATAAAAGATATGCATTTTGATGATTTTAAAAATATAACAGATAAATTAGATTTTCCATTTGGATTGGATAAAGTGTATAGTGGTTATGAGGAGTGGATAAAAGCTTTGCAAAAAGAGTGTTATAACTTTTTAAGTGATAAATAATGAAAACAAGAACATTTTTTTTTAATGAAAGTAGTAAAAAAGGTAATATAAAAAAAACACTAGGAGATTCAGCTAAAGAGTTAGAAGAGTATATTGAAACCATTACAAAAATGAAATCAGGTAATAAGATAGGATATTTTCAATTTCAATATCAAGATACTTATTATAAATTTTATATTATGCCTAAAATTTATAGAGTAGAAGAACAAGAGTGTGATAATTGTATAGCGTATCAGCAACAATTTATAAACTTTTTTAAGCACTATTATCGTTTGGTTGCTAAATATAATATTGATAAATATTCAGATGAATTAGGAGGTAATATTTCAGACTCATCTTATAGGTCAAAAGATAGTGTAAAAGAGTTAGCGAGTGATGATTTAAATGATGTAGATGATTTTATAGTCCATAATTATAATGATGCGTTATCTGTTATAGAGAGTTTTTTTATAAAGCATAAAAAACAGTTACTTATAGAACAAAAATTTCAATCTCAATCTATAAAAAATAAATTGGATATACGAAGAAATATAGTTGAACCAAATAAAAGTAATGTACATCAAACTAAAAAATTACCCATGATTTATTCTAATATAGCTGTTATAGCTATGGAAGTTTTGAGCTATTTTGTGAATGTTAAGATTAAAAATTTTAGTGATACAGATAAAAGCAGAGTTTTACAAAGAAAAGTTAATAAAATACAGAATTCATTAAATCAAAAGTTTTCAAATAGTTATGATTTGAGCTTTAAAATCAAAGAGATACTCCTTAGAAAAACTTCTAAATTATTTGATAAAAATAATGAGTATGGACTGCTTTATAAGGCATTATTAAAATTATCTGGTAAAGAACATTATTATAATGGAAGTGTATATAGAGAGATAGTAAAAGAAGATAAAATGATTTCTTTGTTTTTTCAGCCTGAAAAATTATATGAATGGATAGTTTATGATAAGTTAGTTGAAAGTAGAGAATTTGATAAGGTTTTAAAAGATGGTAAAGATGATATAAAGTTACCATTTCAATTAGAACCTGCTTATGATGAAAATAAAACATACAGTTCTGAACCTGATTTGGTAATTATAAAAGATGGTAAAAAATATCCTATAGATGCAAAATGGAAAGTCCTAAAAACAAAAAATGCATCATTTGATAATGATATAGCCAAACTAAGAAGAGATGCTAAAATACGGGGAGTTAATAAAGGATATTTGATTTATCCTAAAATTGATGAAAATTCTAAATTTCAGCTCAATACTGAATATAAATATGATTTTGATGATTTTGTTTTTGAGTTGAGAGTTGTTAATACTATTAAGGTGTATTAAACTTAAAAATTCTATTTAAGCCTTTCAAAATAAAAACTCCAATAAAACATATTTTACATATAAATGATAAATGTATATTACCTTATAAGTTTTTTGGCACTAAATATGTAAATCATAATTTACATATAATAAAAAATATGTTAATATAATTTTACATATTTAAGGTGACTTATGGAAATACAACAACTATTTAACGAACAAAATCAACTTCTAAAACAGCTCTCTTTGGAAAAAAAGCGTTATCTATATCAAGAGATTAATTGGAATTTAAAATCCATTGCCATTTTAGGACAAAGAGGTTTAGGAAAAACAACAATGATGTTACAATACATCAAAGAACATTATCATAGAAGCGATAAAGCACTCTATATCTCACTGGATAATCCATATTTTCAAGCTATATCTTTGATTGAATTTGCTCAAGAGTTTCAAAATTATGGTGGAGAGATACTTTTTATTGATGAGGTGCATAAATATAACGATTGGGCAAGACATATTAAGAGTATCTATGACACACTCTCTTTACGAGTAGTTATTTCAGGCTCTTCTATTTTACAGATAACCAAACAAAATGTAGATTTATCTCGTAGAACGATTGTTTATCATCTTGAAAATTTATCTTTTAGAGAGTATCTACTACTAACAAAAGAAGTTACTTTTAGAAGTTACACATTTGAAGAGATAATAAAAAACCATTATGCCATAGCAAGTGAAATTTCTGAAAAGATTAAACCGTTAAAACTCTTTAAAGAGTATTTGAAATATGGTTGCTATCCATTTATTTTAGAAGATAGTGGCTCATATCATCAACGGATTATTCAAGTTATCAATCTGATTTTGGAGTCCGATTTACCACACATCAACAAAATAGAGATGCAACAGATACGAAAACTCAAAAAACTGCTCTATCTTTTGGCTATAAATGTTCCTTTTATTCCTAATATTACAGACCTAGCAGAGGCTACCAATATCTCAAGACCAAAGCTTTATGAGTACCTAAACTATTTGGAAGAAGCAAAGATTATTAACAGTATTAGAAGCCCCGAAAAGGGTTATAATATTATGAGTAAACCTGAAAAACTCTTTATGCAAAATACTAATATATCTTATGCTTTAACCAAAAAAGTAGATATTGGCTCTGCAAGAGAGGCTTTTTTTGTAAATCAGATAAAAAACTATTATGCTTCACAAAATCTCTTTATTGATGAAGCCATTTTTGTTGCTAAAAAGGGAGATTTTTTGATAGATGATAGATATACTATTGAGGTAGGTGGTAAAAATAAAGATTTCAAACAGATAAAAGATATTCCCAATTCTTTTTTGGCTTTGGATGATATAGAGATAGGATTTGGAGCGAAAATTCCTCTTTGGTTGTTTGGGTTTTTGTATTGAAAACTAAACTTAAAACTCCAAAAAAACACAAAAAATTAAACTTCCAACTCCAATTATGTTATAATTTACTCAAAAAGAGTCCATTATGCTTGATGAAATTAGAAATTATCAACAAAAATTTTTTAGAAAAAAGAATCTACCCTATAAGAGATATTTTCATAATCGAATAAATTTTAATAGCCCTATGACAGGTATTG
>JAADFE010000053.1 GCA_013153055.1 Campylobacterota bacterium | reverse complement strand
AGATACTCAAATTGACCTAGTTCATTTTCGATATTTAATAGACGGTTATATTTTGCAATTCTATCACTTCTAGCAGTTGAACCGGTTTTGATTTGACCTGTATTTAGTGCTACTGCAAAGTCAGCTATAAATGTATCTTCACTCTCTCCTGAACGGTGGCTCATTACACATGTATATCCACTTCTTTGAGCAAGTCTAACTGTCTGCATAGTCTCTGATACTGAACCGATTTGATTTGGTTTAATCAAAATTGAGTTTGCAATCCCTTTTTCAATACCCTCAGCTAGGATATTAACATTAGTTACAAACAAATCATCACCAACAATTTGGATTTTGTCACCCAACTTTTCAGTCATAATCTTCCAACCATCCCAATCATCTTCGCTAAGTCCATCCTCTATTGATACGATAGGATATTTGTCACATAGGTTTGCATAGTACTCAACCATCTCTTGGCTTGTTAGTTTTTTATCTTCTGAAGAGAGTACATATAACCCATCCTCATCAATAAGCTCAGAAGCTGCAACATCTAGTGCTATTGCTATCTGTTCACCTGCTTTGTATCCAGCTTTTTCGATAGCCTCCATAATTACTTGGATAGGCTCTTCATTACTCTTTAGGTTTGGAGCAAATCCACCCTCATCACCAACAGCTGTACTCTCACCCATACCATCTATGATTTTTTTGAGATTATGATATGTCTCAGCTACTGCTTGAAGTCCCTCAGAGAATGTATTAAACCCTACAGGCATAACCATATACTCTTGAAAATCAACAGAGTTATTTGCATGTTCTCCACCATTGATGATATTGAACATTGGAACAGGCAGAGTAACACCATTTGCACCACCTAAGTATCTATATAGAGGCATATGAAGACTCTGTGCAGCAGCTCTAGCTACAGCCATAGATACACCAAGTACTGCATTTGCACCAAGCTCTGAGTAGTTATCAGTTCCATCAAGTGCTTTCATAGTCAAGTCAACCTCTGCTTGGTTAAATGGAGAGATACCAACTAGTGCATCAGCTATCTTTTCGTTAACATTTTCACAAGCTGTCAGGACACCTTTACCCATATATCTATCGCCACCATCACGAAGCTCTAGTGCTTCTCTTTTGCCTGTACTAGCTCCACTAGGAACTATGGCAGATGCTACTGTTCCATCACTTAGACTTACAGTTGCTTGAACAGTAGGATTTCCTCTACTATCCATAACTTCAGTTGCTCTTACATCATCAATAAAAATCATCTTTTGTCCTTATTTTTTAGTTGTGAAATATTAACATAATGTGGCATAAAAAGAGTTAGTCTTGATTATATTTTATCTATGGATTATCTATAGTGAGCATAGTTGTAATATCTAAACTATCTCTTTTTCTACAGGTAGATTTATTATTAAGCTCTTAATTTCATTAATACTTCTGGATACAAATTTGCTATATTTAAAAGTACTTTTGCTGGACCTTCAGGTTCTCTTCGCCCTTGTTCCCAATTTTGAAGTGTCGCTACAGAGATATTTAATAGTTTAGCAAACTCAATTTGAGTTAACTCAAATTTAGAACGAATTTCTTTTGCATTTGGCTGTTCAATATAAAAGGTACGACTTGGGGCTTTTTTCTTAGCTAATATCTCTTTTGCCTCTTTTGTACTAGCTAATAGTTCATTAAATAATATATCATCCATAATCTAATCCTCCATAAATGATTTTCTAAGTATTTCTATCTGTTTAGGTGTTAGGTTTTCGGCTTTGTTTTTTTCATATACATAAATCATCAATATTAAGCTCTCCTCTTCATAATAGTAGTATATATTTCGGATACCACCTCTTTTACCACGACCTTTGAGCTTCCATCTAATTTTTCGTAAACCACCTGAACCTTTTATAATATCACCCTTTTTAGGATTGGATACTAAAAAGTTTTGAAACTCTTTATACTCATCATCAGTTAAAATTTCTGTAATTTTTTTTGTAAATATTGATGTCTCTGCGATTTCCATAAGATTATTATAGTTTAATTTGGAGTATAAGTCAATGGCGTAGTTTTTAAATTTATGTTGTAGTAGCAGTATATTTTTATTCATAACAAAAATATGTTATGAATAACTTTTTAATCATATCATTTTTTTGTTATGTTTATATCTAGTCTTCACTATCTTTTATATCTTTGCTATCCATAGTGAGCATACTAGTAATACCCAAAGCCTCTTTTACTTTTGCCTCTATCTCATCTCTGAGGGCTGTATCCTCTTTGAATTTTGCTTTGACATTCTCTTTTCCTTGACCTAGTTTTTTCTCTCCATAGCTAAACCATGCTCCACTCTTGTCGATAATATCAAGCTTGACTCCATAATCGACAAGCTCACCCTCTTTTGAGATACCCTCACCAAACATAATATCAAACTCTGCTTGTCTAAATGGAGGTGCTACTTTGTTTTTGATAACTTTTGCTTTGACTCTGTTTCCTATCTGTGAGTCGCCCTGTTTTAGCGTAGCAATTCTTCTAACATCTAATCTAACAGAGGCATAAAACTTTAGAGCATTTCCACCTGTAGTTGTCTCTGGTGAGCCATAACCCATCATTCCTATTTTCATACGAATTTGATTGATAAATATAACCGTTGTCTCTGTTTTATGTAGTACACCTGTTAGTTTTCTAAGAGCCTTACTCATAAGTCTAGCTTGTAATCCAACCTGTTGGTCTGCCATCTCACCTTCTATTTCAGCCTTTGGAGTAAGAGCTGCTACTGAGTCAACAACAATTACATCAACAGCTCCAGACCTAGCCAAAGTCTCCAGAACATCCAAAGCTTGTTCACCAAAATCTGGTTGAGATACAAGTAGATTTTCTACATCAACACCTAAATTTTTAGCATATAGTACATCAAGAGCATGTTCAGCATCAATAAAAGCACAAACTTTTCCATCAGCTTGAGCTGAAGCTGTGATTTGAAGTGCTAGAGTTGTCTTTCCTGAACTCTCTGGTCCATATATCTCAATGACTCTTCCAACAGGAACACCACCAATACCTAAAGCCATATCAAGCCCCAATGAACCAGTACTAATAGACTCTATAGGTTCTATTGCCTTATCTCCTAATCTTACAACTGTACCTTTACCAAATGTTTTATCTATCTGTTTTAGTGCCATATCTAAAGCTTTTTGTTTATTCGCATCCATTTTATTGACATCCTTTAATATAAAATATTGTTCATATTTTAGCAGAGTTTTTATAATATAATCAGAAATATGTCAAATTGTAATATTTTTTTTGTAAATAGAGAAAAAGGAATCTATTCCTAAAAATATGCTATAATCAGGAATACATTCCTAAAAAAGGATAAAAAATATGGAATCTATTCTTTTAGAAGATAATAGGCATTGGGTAAGTGATAATGTTTATAACAGTTTTATCGATAGAAGAGTTTTAAAAAAGGCTCTAAAACTGCTACAGACCAAAGAGATTTTGGCAGTTTTGGGTGCTAGAAGAGTTGGTAAAAGTACTCTAGTTAAACTTATTATCAGGAGTCTATTAAAGGAGGTTAATCCTAAAAATATATTTTTTATCAATTTGGAAAAGCCAGAGTTTATTCAATATAAGAGTGACCCAGTCTATTTAGAGAAGATTTATGAGAGTTATTTAAAATTTGCAAATCCAAATAGAGACCAAAAGATATATTTTTTTATAGATGAGATACAGACTTTTCATAACTGGGAGGTTTTTATCAAATCCAAATATGAAAACAGCAATATAAAATTTATAATCACTGGGTCTAACTCATCTCTATTAGAGTCAAACTATGCAACTGTTTTAACAGGTAGAGTTATAAAGCTTCAAATATATCCATTTAATTTTTTGGAGTATTTGGATTATAAAAATATACTATACAATACTAAATTGGAACAGTTAACAAACAAAATAGATATAGAGATAGCAAAAGATGAGTATCTAAAATGGGGTGGATATTTTAGTGTAATATCAAATAGTGATGAGATGATAAAAAAGGAGTATCTAAAAAATATTGCAGAGGATATTATCCTCAAAGATATAGTACCAAGATATAGAATTAAAAACTCATCAGAGATAAAAGATATGTTTTTTTATCTAGTATCTAACGCTACAACATATATAAACTACTCAAAATTATCAAAGAAAATAGGTATTGATGCCAAGATGATAAAGGAGTATATTGAGTATTTCAAAGATAACTATCTAATCTCTACTATTAATCAATATCACACTAAATTAAGCTCACAAATCAAATCTACAAAAAAGTTATATCTAAATGATAATGGATTTTTGAATTTAGGAGTCAATAGAGCTAAAAATAGAGGTATTTTGTTGGAAAATTTTGTTTTTAATCTACTAACTCAAGCCTTTGGTGAGACTACCTATTTAAAAGATAAACAGGAGATAGATTTTTTTATAGATAATTTGTTAATTCAAGTCTCATTTGATATAGAGGATGAGAAAACAAAAGCTAGAGAGATAAGTGCTTTTAATAACTATCGTGGCAAAAAGATTTTAATAACATATGATAAAAATGAGATTTTAGATGATGTAGAGATTATATCGGTTGAGAATTTTATATTTAAATATTGTATAGATTTTTTATAATTTAGATAAAATTACAAAAATAAAAAAATAGGTTTTAATATGAAAAAGATACAACTAGCACACTCTCCAGATGCTGATGATATATTTATGTACTATGCTATAAAATTTGGTTGGGTGGATACAAAAGATTATGAGTTTACCAATATAGCTTTGGATATAGAGACACTCAATGTTGAGGCACTAAAAGGGACTTATGATGTGAGTGCTATTAGTTTTGGGATGTATCCACTTATCAAAGATGATTATGCTCTACTTAGAACAGCTATTAGTTTTGGTAATGGATATGGTCCAAAATTGATTAAGAGAAAAGATAAAAAACTAAAATCAAACTTCAAGGTGGCACTATCTGGTCAATATACCACTAATGCTATGCTATTTAAGATATATTACCCCAATGCACGACCTGTTTATATGAACTTTTTGGAGATAGAAGAGGCTGTAGTTAGTGGTAAGGTTGATGCTGGAGTGCTAATTCATGAGTCTATTTTGGATTTTGATGATAGTTTAGAGGTTGAAAAAGAGATATGGGATATATGGCAAGAGTTAGCAGGAGATGATTTACCTCTGCCTCTTGGTGGTATGGCAATTCGCCGTTCTATTCCACTAAATCGTGCTATAGAGATAGAGGAGATACTAATAGATGGTGTCAAAGTAGCCAATAGTAAAAAAGAGGAGCTTTGCAAAAAGTTAGAGGATGAAAATTTAGTAAGAATTTCAGACAAAATGCTAACTAAATATCTGGATATGTACGCCTCTGATGAGTCTGTAGAGCTATCTGATATTCAAATAAAAGCTTTGGATAAACTCTATAGTATTGGATTTGAAAAAGGACTATTTAGTGAGCCTATAAAGACAGAAAATTATCTAATCCCACGAGAGTATAAAGCGTTACGCAGTAGCTAACTCCATTATATTAACAGTATCATCTTGAGATATAAATCCAGACTTAATTACTTTGACAAATATACCTCTATCATCTTTTAGGAGTTTTGGTAGTTTGGAGTCTATCTTTGATAGGCTTTTGCATATAGTACAGTGTTGACTTATCTCCAAGATTACCTCTCCTATAGATATCTGTGTGCCATGAGGTAGATGATATGGGTTATAGTCAATTAGTATATTCTCTCCTAGTTGACCATATTTTATATCTATATCTCTATTTTTTGCTAATTTGTAGCTATCTATAGAGGTTATGAGTATAGACCTATCTATATCTTTATCATAGAACTTATCATTGATGATGCCTCCTCTATCTATCTCTATATAGTCCTGTTTTACTCTTCTTGATAACTCTTTATCTGAAATAAATAGTGATACTACTCTACCTACCTGTTGCATCAATCCCTCCTCACTCTTGAAATTCTAAATCACTCTGAAAAGTATCAAAATCCATCTCTTTATATGATTTGCTACTAACAAATTTCAAAATATCTAGTAACTCTTTTTGTTTTCTAAATCCTACTACAGAGTATATTGCCTTGTTATCTTCATCAATAAAAATTAGAGTTGGATAGAGACTTATACCAAACTCTTTTGCAAATTTATGAATTGAACCTTTAAAATTTTGATATAAGACTATCTCATCTCTATCTATATTCAAAGATAGCAGTATAAAACTCTTTTTTATCTCCTGCTTTATTAAGTTTGATGCTATATTTTTTTCCATTTTTTCACAAAAACCACAATAATCTTTATGTAAAAAAATCATAATATGAGCATCTGTTCTTTTGGCTTTAGACGATAGTTTATCTATATCAATCTCACCTTTTATATCTGATTTTGCCATGAGAATATTAAAAAATAAAACATATATAACTAAAGTTATTGAGATAATCTTTTTCATATTAATTCCTTTTAAACTATCAAAAGAAAACACAACAAATGTACTCTTGTAATAGTTTATCACCCTCCTTTTAAAGAGAGTAATAAATGGTTATTTGATTTTTTTAGACTTTGTTACAGTTTTGCCTTTTAAATCTCTCCAAGTTATAGTAAGTTTATCACCTTTTTTGGCACCTTTGAACTTAAATCTAAGAAGAGGATTTTCTGATAAAAACTGGCTTGTTGATGCCTCATATACTATTTTATCTCCTACTTTACCTACGATATATGTAATAAAATTAGCCTCTTTACCTTTTTTCTTTGCTGCGTTATATGTCAACATTGGATGTTTAATCATTACATTAGCTTTGACAATATCACCTTCTAATTTTGCTTTTATTTTCATCTTACCCATTATAATTCCTTTCGTTTATTCTATTAATTTTTTTAAATTTTTGATATATTTAGGTTATTAACCTTCACAACCACCAAGTGCAACTTCCATCTCTTTTGATGCAGAGTATAATTTTCCATCTTTACCCTCAACAACAACTATTACTTTACCTGAATCTTTCATCTTAATTTTTACATTATAATCAACAATACCATCCTCTGGAACAGTCCATACGATTACAGCACTCTCTGGGTTTACATCTTGTAACAGAGCTACACTTTTAGCATCTATATCAGTTTTCACAGTTATAGGAATAACTCCACCATTACTTGCTACTTTTCTAGCTTTGATTTTAACCTTATCACTATCTTGAAGTTTTTTATCTCCATATAATGCACTAATAGCCTCATCTACTGACTGAGCTTTCCACACATCTGGCTTCTCTTTTCTAAAATCAATTGCATTAATTGCTACTGGTGTTAAAACTACTGTAGCTAAACCTAAACCTAAAAATTTTCTTCTATTCATTGTAATTTCCTTTCGTTATTTATTATAAATTATCTATATGTTATATAATAATCATTTACTATTATCTATCATATAATCAACAGCTTTTTTGAAATCCTCATCACTTAGAGAGGTTCCACCTTTTGGAGGCATAGCATTAATACCCTTGATACCATTTTCGTAAACTTTATCGATACCTTTTTCAAGCTTTTTAGCCCATGCCTCTTTGTTTCCTACATTTGGTGCACCCATTGCATCTGTTGCATGACATACAGCACAACTAGTCTCATAAATTTTTTGACCAGGATGTACTTCTTTGCTACTAGTAATCTCTTTTGGTAAATCTCTAACAACTGACACTGGTGGCTCATATTTGTGAATCTCTTTTTTAATTCTTACTACATTTGGTTCACCATCAATACAATTTTTCATACATCTTGTACCATTGCCGTAATTTTTAGGATTACCCAAGAATTTTTTGATATTTTCTGCTCCTTTTGGTCCATCAATTTTTGGAATAAATCCATCCTCATTTGGCATTTTGATTTTCAAAAATTTTGCTCTATCAAGTACATATTCATCATCAAGCTCTTGACCATCTATTGTAATATCATTTACTGATAACAAATAAGCAACAAGTGCATAAACTTCATCATTATTTAAACTCTTTGGATGAGGAAAAGGCATAGCTGTTTTTATATACCAGAATAGTGTACTAGCCTGAGGCCAATATGTACCGATTACTCTTTTTGGACCATCAACATCTGGGTTTATTCTTTGGTTTGTTAAACTATCTGTAGAGGCTTCACCAATAGATAAAGTCGGATATGTACTTCTACTTCCTTTTCCTCCTGAACCAAACTCTCCATGACACATAGAACATTTTTCTTCATATAGCTCATCACCTTGTTCTACGCTACCTTTACCCTCAGGTAGACCCGTACCATCTGGCATAACATCTACATCCCAAGCTTTCTCTTCATTTTTAGTTGGAGTTCTTCCATACTTAAAACCTTTTTTCTCTTGGTTATTTATGGCATAAACTGTATACATATTGTCTTTGACTTTATATACCACTCCACCATCAATTCCTTTTTCTTTATTTGCTGGAAAAACAGGATTTGAATTATTTTTTATAACCTCTGTTGCAATATACTCTTTTGCAAAAGATGCAGTAGTAAATAACATAACTGAAGCAACTAATGCAATAGAGATAGTTTTTCTACGATTTTCTGATATGAACATTATTTACTTCTCCTTTTTTGGTTACTTCCCATGTACATATAGCATTTCTATGATATACAGCCTCTATACCAACAGCCTCTATCTCTTGGTCAATAGTAGGTTGAATATGTCCACTATCATCTACAGCACGACTAGAAAGAAGTAGAGGTTTTCCCTCATATCTATACATATAACTAAATCTCGTCCAAGCTTTTGGAAGAACTAAACCTTTTAGACTAGCTTCAACCCAATTTTTACCACCATCAAATGATATATCAACAGCTTTGATAGTACCTTGACCTGACCAAGCTAAACCTTGGATTTCAACTAAATCACCTTTTTTGAGGTCTGTCCAAGGTTTTTCAGGACATGGAGAGGTGATAATTGAATTAACTTCTAATGGATAAAAGTGTTGAATAGCTTTACCACTTGGAGTTAAAACAGTATATTTTGCTGTCTCCTCTTTTGCATAAAATGGCTCTTTTGAAAACTCTAATCTTTTTAACCATTTAATCTGTAGATTTCCTTCCCAACCAGGTAAAAGAAGTCTCACTGGATAACCTTGTTCTGGTCTTAGAGCTTCACCATTTTGAGCCCAAACAACCATAGCATCATCAAAAACTTTTTCAATTGGAACAGTTCTACCCATCTCTGAATTATCAGAACCCTCAGCTAACATCCATTTAGCTTCTGGCTTTACACCAACATCAGCAAGAAGTACTTTTAGAGAAACTCCTGTCCACTCTGCTTGACTCATCATACCTTTAGTAAATTGAATTTTGTTAAATTGAGGACCTCTCCACTCTGGACCACCATTTGCAGGACACTCAATAAAGTGAATTCTACTCTCACTTGGATACCTCTTTAGCTCATCAAGTGTCAAAACCAAAGGTTTCTCAACTAATCCATGAATCATAAGTCTATACTCATTAGGGTCAACCTCTGCTACACCACCATGACATCTATTAAAAAATAACCCATTTGGTGTAATAATACCCTCTTGTTCATGTATTGGACACATAGTAATAGAGGCATAAATATCACCTGAGGCTAAAATAGGAGTACCTCTTCTTATGTTGTTATGTTCATAAGGAGATGGCATACCATAATAGTTTTTTGTAATAGGTTCACCTAGCTTTACACCCCAAGGTGCTTCTTCAACAATAGCTGGGTCATCAGTCGCATTGAGTTTAACAGGTGATAATACACTAGTAGCTGCAACAGCACTTGCTGAATATACAACTGCTTTTCTGAAAAAATCTCTTCGGCTAGATTGGGCTATACTCATATCTGAGATAGGGTCTAACTCTTGTGAAGCTTTACTCATTTTATTCATTTGTCCTCCTTCTAAATTTTGATATTTTCAACTAATACCATTGGAACATTATGATTATAATCTAATAATCTTTTAAAAGTCAAGAAAAAAAGCTTATATAATACTATTATTATATATTATGATTATAAAAAAGTATTTTATATATAAGATAAATAAGTAGAAATTATAATTTGAAGTTATATATATGAGTTTAAACCATATTATTCTCCTATTTTATCTCTAAAATAGTCTATTTTAAACATAAAAATTTATTAAAATCATCAAAAAAATAGTTATATAAATGTGTACAAAAGAAACATATAAAATAGAAAATTCGTTATATTATCAATAAAATAGACTATGAATATCATTCATATTTAATTTTTTAATATTTTATGCCTAACAAATTCACATAGACACTTTAGACCTCTATGTTTAGTTAGATAATGTAAATATTGACTATATGTCATACCTTTTTCATCAAGATAAGCATGTAAATATTTTAGAGAACTATCCATACCATGTTCTTCTTCTATATCCTTTAACATCTTATATAAAGGTTCGATTATATCTATAATCTTTTGTGGTGCTTGTTTACCATGAGCCACATAGGATATAATATTATTATCCATATCTTTTTGAACCTTCCACTCTAGCATAGTCCAATAGTATCTATTATCGTTAGTTCTGTTTTTTACTACAGCTTGAATAGGCAAACCTCTTGATATAGTTTTCCATATAATATGAAAAATGACTTTAGGCATATCAGGATGTCGTACTATATTGTGTGGCTGATTTATAATAGAAGCACCTTTAAAAGCATTGACCTTTTTAAAGGTAGAATTACAATATATTATTTTGCCTTTGGTATCTGTTCTACTAACAATAATCTCTTGATAAGCACACTTTATCTCATACTTTTTATTGCTCTTAACCATACTAATATCTCCAACAAACATATTTTTTTTTATTTTTTAATATTATACTATATTATTAATGATTAAGTAGTAATGATATATGTTAAATATGCTTTTTTAGTTATATTTTATATTTTCTTTTGAATATTTAAATTCAATCTGCGATTACCAATATCTAAGCTAATACTATTCTCTTCTATACTATTAGCTATAAGTTTAATCGTATTTTTATCTATAAAGCTTATATCCAAACTAGCAGGATATTTTAAACTACCCAAGATATCTCTTTTTGATTGAGGAGGAAAATAGAATATCGAAGCTTCTCCAATATTAATATTGAAACTATTATGATTAGAGGTTACTTGATAAATAGGTCTCTTGAAATCTCTTGTTTTAAATTTCCACTCTTTTCTTTTTAATCTTCCATTAGCTATATAAACAACTTTTACATGATAAGAGCTTCCCCAAGATAATCTTTTGAGAGGAAAGAGTGCAAACTCAAATCTTTTTAATCTTTTATTTGGGTCTGTTAAATGATTATATACAATGGTATCCTTTATCTCTCTGTTTTGATTATCAAAAAGTTTAAAACTAACCATATTGATTTGTTGAAAATAGGAATCATTAAAACTTATACTAATAGGAAAACCACTAACACTATACTCAGGTAGAGGGTCTGGTAACTCATCATAAAATGCAGGAGGTACATCAACTTGATTATCATATGGATAGAGTATAACTTTATTATTTCTTTTTCTATTTAAGCTCAAAGTGTTATTAAACAATTTGGCATCTATTTTTAATGATTTATCAGCACAGATATTAGAAGCATACTCTCCTGACTTGATACTATTTTTCTTTTGACATATCTCTTCTAAATTATGACTTCCCATATCATATACAAAAGCTGTTTGAGATTTATCTTCTCTCCCCTGTTCTATTCCAATTCCAATCTCATCAATATGAAAATCCAAAAAACCAAAACGATGATATATAGCAGCCATTAATCCATCTATTGACTCTTTTGCTGTAAAATTATTATTTGATATATTTTCTATAACCATTGAAGTTTTGTAACCACTATATATACTTCTTTGGGAACCATACTCTCCTGTATAACCTATCTTGTTTTTATCTTCATAATGTCCTATTGTATTATTTTCTATCAAATATATAGCATGATTTTTAGCAGCTTTTGCTAACTTATTATTACTCGAAAGAGGTATCAATCCTGCTCCAACTCTAATTTTATTTAAATAATCAAGTGCTTTATTCTGTTCTTTGTATATCTCAACAGTAGGATTCTCTTTAATTATAATTTTTTGTGATATTGACGGAGTATCAGCCAATAGATATAAATAAGCAGAAAAAAGAGTTAATAAACCCATTACTATGGTATGAATTATATTTTTCATAGAGCAATCCCTTAATTTTATTTTACATAATAAAATTATATCATTTTTTTATTAAAAAATAACAAAAAACAGTATAAAAAAACATATTGGCACTATTTTTAAATATATAACCAATATAAAAATATTGATTATTTTAAATATCCATTCTGTTTTCCATATTTAATTCCCTCTTTTAAAATTGATATTAACTCTCTACTAGAGTCAATTCCAGGAATAACCATAACTACTTTTTTGATATCGGGTCTAACAAAAACTAAAGTTGGAGTAGCACTAACACGAATACCCAGAGGAATATTATCTCTTGACATATTCAACTGAACCATCTTATAATTTTCATTAATAATCTCTTTGACTCTACTATTTTGCTTTAAAATTTTTTCTAGCTCATCACAATATGGGCAATTATCAGAACGAATTTTTATCAATACAATTTTTTTACTCTGTCTAGCCATGCGTATAGCTGCAGGAAAACTATGATAATATATTGGTGTTATCTTTTTATTCTCTTTTTTTGCTACTTTTTCTTTTTTTGTTCTCTTTTCACTCTTAGTTTTTTTCTTTTTTATTTTCTCTTTTTTTATCTTTTTTTCAATCTTAATTTTTTTCTTTTTCTCTCTCTTGTGCTTTTTCTTACTTTTAATCTTTTTCTTGATTAACTTCTCTTTTTTATGCTCTGTTTTTTTCTTATTTTTTATTTTTGACTTCAATTCATCATAAGCAATAGCAACATTCTTTTTGTGCAATAAGTCATAAAATCTATCTCCTTTAAAAGCACTCATTGTGACATTTTTTATACACTGCTTTTTACTCATTCCTTTTTTTATATTTGAAGTAATCTCTTTTTTCAACAAAGTCAAATAGCTTGTGGTATTTTTTAATGCACTATAATTCATAACAATACCATATGAACCCACTATAGTAGTCCATTTTATTGCCTCTATTTTTTTTAGTGCCTTTAGCCAATTCAAAAGATAATGACCTTTTAATTCAGGAATTCTATTATTATAAAGCATATCCCCAGCAAAAAAGATTTTTCTTTGAGGAATATAAACTGTTAAAAATCTATCATCATTTATAATTTTTTCAACTCTCACTTTAGTGTTACCAACAGTTACATTATAATTTTTTGTTACTATTTTATCCAATGGAATTAATCTTGTATTTATAAAAGCATCATCAGTTATCTTTTCTTTAAGTAGAACTTTTTTTATTTTTTTGTAATCTTTTGGTCCAATTAATATAGCTCCCATCTCTTTATAAAACTCATTACCTAAAATATGTAATTCATCAGAAGATGTATTGATAACATATTTAACAGGCATCTTACTAATATCTTGCATTACATTATATGCTTGTTGAGCATAACTATAAGTAGGACCACTATCTATTACCACAAATCCTTCACTTGTCTCAACATAACAGGTATTAATTACATTTCCTCCATTAATTTTTTCTACTGTCAAAGGCAAACCTAAAAAACACTCTACACCATCAGTAACATGATATGGCTTTAAATGATAATTAAATCCAAACAGAGAAATAGTAAAAAAATATAAGATTAAAATGTAACGCATAACTCTCCCAGATTAAAAAATAAAAATATTATTATTAATAGGATAACATAAATTATATAAATATTAGAGTTTAATTTTAGCTTTAAATAATAAAGAAGAAAAAAAATGACAGAATTAATCCATCATTTTTATCAATTAGAATCTATATCGAATATAAGCTCTAATATCTTGAGATTTTTCAATTGTACTTGCTAACATAGCTTGAGATGTAGCATCTCCAGAAGCTGCTCCTGCCTTTAAATCAGATATCTTAATAGGTGCTCCACCTGCTCCAAAGAACCCTTGAGAACCTGTATAGTCATAATCTATTTTTGTCCATCTAATTTGAGCTGATAACCCTTTTGCTAGAGGTTGAGTATAATAGACTTCAAAAGCATTACCTCTTGTAGCCAATTTTGAACCAATCATTGTATCTTCACCATAAGTAAAAGGTCTCCAATATTGGCTACCATGATTGTATTCAGCTCCTAGTTTACCACCAAAATAGCTAACAGGAACTTGAGCTCCTACCCAATATGATGTACCTGTTTTATCTTCTCCTGGTGATGCTCCTATAACTCCATTAGGTCCCATCATACCCATCATCTGACTATTTCCATCTGGCTTAGATTTGCTCCAAGCAAATGATGCAAAAAGTTTAGTAGCATATAAAAATTCAGACTCATCCATATCATCAGTTAGACCATTAACAAGTAAAGATATACCTGCTCCTAACATATCACCAGTAGTATCAAACTTCATTGTTCGTCCAGTTGGGTCACTTGTAAAATCTTGTTGAAATCCTGGAACATTAAATGCTTTGTAAGCTGTTGTTTTTACTGTAAACTGATTATCATCATATGGTGTAAATATAAATCCTGCTAACCTAATATCTTTGGCTACATCAGAAGCTCCAGCATATGATGCTTGGTCTCCAGTACCATCAAATCTAGCAACAGCATTTGTTGCACCTTGTCCCAGACAAACTTTAAATGCCATCCCCTCTATATCGGTAACATCTTCTAACTCAATTTTAGAACTTGCACCATCAAACTCAACATCAATTAGATGCCCAAGTGGAGATTGTGCTATATCATCTTCTCTTAAATTAGCTAAAAAACCAGTAGTTGATGGTCTTCTTCCTACACTAGCAGTCCAACTTAAACCTGTACCTAAAAAATCGTTACCAAGATATAACCAATATGCTTGTCTAAGTTTGATAGTGTCATCTGTTAAATTTTCATTAATTACCCAATCAAAAGTATCAAATCCAGAAGAGAAACCTCTCTGAAATGTACTTCCACCATTATCTGGCATACTAGCACCATAAGCTTTGTTATATGCTAATTGTCCTTTAAATACAACATTATCGGATGGCTTATATCTCATATTTAACCATAATCTATTTGAATATAGGTCTTTGTTCTCTCTCTCACTTCCATCACCCATTGTATAAGAGATATTATCGACAGATGTTCTAAAATCTACGCCCCATTTAATATTATCTTTTGCATCATGAGCTTTTACCTCATTTAGTCTTTTTGAAAGCCTCTCTATCTTCTTTTCTAATTTTGAATTACTATTTTTTTGACTTTTTTGAGTAGTAATTTTTTTTAATTCTGCTACTTCTGCTTTTAAAGCTTCAATCTCTGCTCTTAAACCATCATCATACCTGTTATCCATATTCGTAATATCACCACCAGCTATAAGTATAGTTGCTGAGATAATAGAAAGTCCTACTATTTTTTTCATCTTTTCTCCTTAGAAGTAAGTTCTAATTAGAGTCTAATATATAAAAATTACTTTTTTACTTAAAAAGAAGAAAAAATATAAAATAAATAAATATAAGTAACAATTATATTTTAAAAGTAGGAAACTTTATAAAAACAATTCATTCTTGTCATATATATATTTGAATAAAAAACATTTTATTTATGAATCACTAGCATTTTCATAAGCAAAATCGTAAATATGAGGTAAACTTTTTTCATCTATGGTAGCACCATGGCATATTTTTTTAATTTCATCATTTAATTTTCCTGCATCATGTATCTCTTCCCACTCATCCTGAGAATGTTTTGATGCAAATTTTTTACCAGAAATACCACATTTTGAGATTAATTTTTGATTGTATATCTTTTCGCCTTTGGTTACATCAGCAGATATAGTTGTTGTCACAAGGGTTAAACCCAATAGAGTAGATATAGTTATATTAAATAGCTTTTTCATTATTTTATCCTTCATTATTATAATAATGAAGTATAATTATAAATCGTGTAACTATTGTGAATAATAGTTTTAAATCAAATAAATATTAACAAGCAGGGACATTTCCAGAATCACTTGCATATTTTTTAACAAAATCATGAACATGTTTAATCAAAGAGTTCTCCAATTTAACACCATGACAAATTTTAGAAATTTCGTCACTCATTTTTCCCATATTATAAATCTTATCCCACTCTTCTTGAGTGTGTTTGGCTGCAAATCTTCCACCATTAATACCACAAGAAGGTTTTAGCTTCTTGGTATAAATTTTTTGACCTTTTATTATATCTGCAAAAGATACAGAAGTTGTCAACGATATCCCCAAACAAACCACAGGTATCAATTTTCTAAAACTTGTCATTTTAGTCCTTTTTTAATAACATGACTTAATTATACATTATAAAATATTTTTGTGTAATTATTGTGATAAAATCATTTTATCATAGCTATCAATACACCCTCTATAAGCTTATCTAAATCCCCATCTAATATAGCATCCACATTAGAAAAAGCTTGATTACTTCTAGTATCTTTTACCTGTTGATAAGGGGCTAATACATATGAACGGATTTGATGTCCCCAACCTATATCACTCTTTTGGACTCCATCTATTTTTGCCTGTTGTTTCTCCAACTCATACTCATAAAGCCTAGATTTTAGCATCTTCATAGCCGTAGCCTTGTTTTTATGCTGAGACCTATCATTTTGACACTGCACTACTATATTAGTTGGAATATGAGTAATCCTAATAGCACTCTCTGTTTTATTGACATGCTGTCCACCTGCACCACTAGCTCTATAGGTATCAATTCTGATATCTTTATCTTCTATCTCTATATCTATATCATCATCAACCTCTGGTGAGACCATAACTGAACTAAAAGATGTATGTCGTTTGGCATTACTATCAAATGGAGATATACGAACCAATCTATGTATCCCATTTTCTACTTTGAGATAACCATAAGCATTCTCACCTTTGATAATAAAACTGACATCCTTTATCCCAGCCTCATCTCCTGCTTGATAATCAAGCTCTTCTACTTTAAAGCCTTTTCTCTCAGCCCATCTTAGATACATTCTATATAGCATACTAGCCCAGTCTTGAGACTCTGTTCCACCAGCTCCAGGGTGTATAGTGACAATAGCATTATTGCTATCATGTTCACCACTTAACATCATCTCTACTTCCAACTTTGTAATACGGTCTTCTAGGTTTTGAGCATCCTCATATAACATCTCTAATGACTCTTCATCTCCCTCTAGTTGTGCCATATCAAAAAAATCACTAGCATCCATAACAGAGTTATAAGCCTCTTTATATTTTGATAGTATTCTCTCTTTTTTTGTTTTTTCTTGAGATACCTTAGAGGCTTTTTGAGCATCTTCCCAAAAGCTTGGTTCTTGTTGTATCTTTTCTATCTCTTTTAGTCTAGCTTCTATCTCATCTGGTTTAACAATATTTTTTATATTTTCAAGTTTTAATTTAAGTGTTTTTATTAATTCACTATATTCATAAGCGTCCATTATCTATCCTTGCGATGATATTTTACCAAAAAAGTGTTATAATGCCTTTTGAAAAAAAGGAGAACAACTGATTATGTATAAAATTACAATTACCATATTAACCATGCTATTTCTATTTTCAGGATGTGATAAAAAAGAAAACAGTACTACACAGACTCAAATAAAACAGGAAACAGAAGTAAAAGATACAAAAACAAAAGAGAACAAATCTGCAGAAGAGAAAGTCTCTCAAATAGCACAAGCTACTAAGTTCACTATAACTACTATAGAAGGAAAAGAGCTACATCTAGCAGAAAGAAATGCTAAATTAGAATTTGAAGAGTTTAAAAATAGACCAATATTTGTAATATTTTTTGGACATAGATGTCCTCCATGCCTAAGAGAGATACCAGAGTTAATTGAACTTACCAAAGAACATAAAGATTTAGCCATCGTTGCATTTGAAGTACAAGGTCTTAGCAGTGACCAATTGAAAGAATTTGCAAAAATACAAGAAATAAATTATAATCTAATTACTCTTGACAATGGTATAAACTTTGTAAACTATATCCAAAGACAAGCAAATTGGAATGGTGCTATTCCTTTTATCCTTGGAGTAAATAAACAAAGTGTAGTCAAAATTGTTCATGTAGGTGGAGTTAATAAACAGCAACTTGAAATGGCTTATACAACCTTGACTAAATAGAAGGTAACTCCCCTTCTATCTATTTTTTAAGCTTATCCTCTGGTACAGGTTCTTTATATTTACAATCTTTTTCTATACACTCATAGAATTGACCACTTTTTAGAACCTTGTGAACAACCATTCCACCACAAGTTGGACATTTCCACTCTTGTGGTTCTCCATTGGAGATAAATCTACACTTTGGATAGTTAGAACATCCATAGAACTTGCCTCTTTTACCCTCTTTTTCTAAAATCTTTGAACCACATTTTGGACATGGAACTTTCAACTCTTTTGGTGGAACTAGAGGTTTTGCATTTTTACATTTTGGATATGCTGAACATGCTAGAAATTTACCTCTACGGCTATCTTTTATAACCATAGGCTCTCCACACTTATCACATTTGATATCTGTCTTTTGGGGTTCTGGTGGGGCATTTCCTTCTAAATCAGTTGTATATTTACATTTTGGAAAGTTACTACATGCTATAAACTCTCCATATCTACCTTTTCTTCTGAGAAGTTCACTACCACACTTTGGACACATCTCACCTGTTGGGATTGCCATCTTTTTACTTTTGATGCTCTTTTTACCATCTGTAATTTTTTGCATAAATGGAGCATAAAAATCAGCTAAAACCTTTTGCCAATCTAATTTACCCTCTCCTATCTCATCTAGTTCAGCTTCCATTTTAGATGTAAATGAGCTATCAACAATCTCTGCAAAATGCTCTTCAAGCATCTCTATAACAGTAAATGCTATCTCTGTAGGTTTTATCCTCTTTTTCTCTATCTCTATATACTTTCTATTTTGCAAGATAGTAATAGTTGGTGCATATGTACTAGGTCGTCCAATCCCCAAAGACTCCAACTTTTTAATCAAACTAGCCTCATTATATCTAGCAGGTGGTTCGGTAAAGTGTTGTTTGAATTTTATATCATCTAGTGATACACTCTGTCCTTTTTTGAGAGTTGGTAGGAGTCTATCTTTTTCATTATAACCTAGCACTTTATAAAATCCATCAAAAAGAAGTTTTCTTCCACTAGCTTTAAAAAGTGTTCTATCACCTCTAAATATAATAGTCTGAGACTCCATTCTAGCATCACTCATTTGACAAGCCAAAAAACGGTTATATATCAATCGATATAGTTTAAACTCATCTGCACTTAGATAATCTTTTGCAACCATAGGTGTAAAATCTATCATAGTAGGACGAATAGCTTCATGAGCCTCTTGAGCCCCTTTTGCTTTGCTACTATAGTATTTTGGTTTCTCTGGTAGATACTCATCTCCAAAATTACTCAAAATATACTCTCTAGCACCCTCTAATGCCTCTTTTGCCAAGTTGAGACTATCTGTTCTCATATAGGTTATAACCCCCATATTACCTTTGTTGGTTTTGACACCCTCGTATAGTTTTTGGGCTATCATCATAGTTTTTTTAGGAGAAAAACCTAGTTGAGTCGATGCTGACTGTTGCAAAGTTGAAGTCATAAATGGTGGTGGAGTTTTTGTTTTTCTATCTCTTTTTTCTAATGAATCGACTACAAAACTCTCTTTTGTTGCTGATTGGACAATCTCTGTAGCCATCTTCTCATTTTTGATAGTTAGCTTTCCTATCTTTTGCCCATCAAACTCAAAAAGAGATGACTCTATACTCTTCTGGAAAATAGCATCTATACTCCAATACTCTTGGGGTTTAAACGCTTGTATCTCTCTTTCTCTATCTACCACAATTTTTAGAGCAGAACTTTGAACTCTACCTGCACTAAGTCCTTTTTGGATTTTACTAGCTAATAGAGGAGATAGCTTATATCCTACTATTCTATCTAGCAATCTTCTTGCTTGTTGTGCATTTACTGAATTCATATCTATAGCTCTTGGATTTTCAAGTGCATGTTTGATAGCACTCTTGGTTATCTCATGAAATACAATTCTAGGTAGAGCTGTTGGCTCTTTTTTTATAGCCATAGCTATATGATATCCAATAGCCTCACCCTCTCTATCCTCATCAGTTGCGATATATATAGTCTCTGCATCTTTTGCGAGTTTCTTTAACTCTTTGACTGTAGGGTTAACCTCTCTAGGGATTGAATATTTTGGAGTGAATGTACCATCCTCTTCAATAGTAATACCAAATGAGCTTTTTGGTAAATCACGAATATGCCCTTTTGAAGCAACAACTTTATAATCTTTGCCCAAAAAGTTACTTATGGTTCTAGCTTTTGCTGGGGACTCAACGATAATTAGATTTTTCATTATACAAACACCCTATAGAAATTAAATTTTGGAATTGTATCGAAAAATATATTAAGTACTTAAAACTTTAAAAAAGTTTAGATTTTATTTTTATTTTATTTATAAGTTCGTTGTTAACCTATTTTTTGTTATACTTCATTAAAAATTGGGGTTAAGCATGAATATTCTGATAATTATATTAGTAATTATATCCACAATAGCTCTCTTTGTATTTTTCAGTTTAAAATTCAAAGTCATTTTTGGAGCTAAAAAGACTTCCACTAGTAACAAGCTAGAGTGTGATAGAGTGAGATTAAAGGAACTCAAAGATAATTGGTACTACTTCTTCTGGTCCAATCCTATGAGGTTTGTTTGGATATCTATATGGGTTATTTTTATGATACTTTTGGGCATAGCATTTGGAACTTTTTGGTGGGTTTTAGCTAGTGTATTTTTTACTCTATTATATATACCATTTTTAATATTTGCTAGAAAAAGCTATAAATGGTTTCCTGAAGAGGCAAAAAAAAGATTAACAGATTTTGAACAATCTATTGAAGATAATATCAAAAAAGAGATTACATTTGATGGAGATAATATACAAGTATTTTCTAAAAAAGATGGTGAATTTGACACAGAACCTCAGATATTCAAATTTCCTGTTGATATAACTAAATTTGATTATCCTCTTTTTGAAAAAAATCCAAAAAAGAAACCTATCATCAAAACTAGAAAACTAGAATTTTTGATTTTGTCGAGAGAGTACTTTAGTATATGTAAGGGAGCTACACCTTTTAATCTATTAGACCCAGTAAAAGCTCCTGAAGTTAAAAAATGTGCTCATCTAAAATTAGCAGGTGAATGTCATGAATATTACTATTCTCAAATTAGAAATATAAAATATGAAGATGAAGCTATCAAAATCATATTTTTTGAAAAAGACAAAGACAATAACCATATAGTAGTATCTTTTAAATGTAAAAAAATTGCACCAAATAGAAAACCTGCAATGAAAGCTCTAAAAGATAGACTAAGACTTACAGAGAGACAGAGACTTAGAAAAATCGAAGAGCATAAACACTATGAAGATATAAAAAAGAGAAGAGAAGAAAATCAAACTAAAAAAGAGGGAGAGTAATCCTCTTCTTCTTGTAGAGCTAAGAGTTAGACAGAGTATTATAAAGGAATACGAAGCTTCTGTCCTACATAAATTTCATTAGGATTTTTGATGATTTCAGGGTTGGCATCAAATATCTTAACATAATCATCATAATTTCCATACGCTCTTTTTGCTATTTTAGATAGAGTATCTCCTTCTTTTACAACAATAATTCTCATCTCATTAGAACGAACAGCTATCTCTTTACTTATCTCCTGAGTATAGCTACTTGATGAAGAGATATTACTATCTTCATTTATTGCACTCAACTCTATAGATAACTTATATAATGTATCATTTGTATATTGTTCCTCCTTTGGTCTATTAATCACAACTTTGTTGTAGTGGTTGGTATGAGCAGATTCTTGATTATCTTTTACTACTTTTTTCATATTTACATCATTGACTACTAATGTAGGCTTATCTCCAGTAAGTCTATCCACATCATGAGATAATAACTCTTTTGTATAAGCATCATCACTATTATTAACACCATTTTTTTGACTATCATCTGTATCCAATTTATGTAAAACAATAGCTACAATATTAGCGATATCATCTTGTGTCAAATTAACTTGTGATGTAGAAACAACAGAACTATCTGTTGTTGAAAGAGTTTGAGAACTCATTTTTTTTATCTCGTTGGCTCTATCATCTTTTGTTTCTACTTTTTTTTCTGTTAAGATACTTTCTATAAATGTAGTTTTATTTGAAATAAATATAAAACCAAAAAATAACAATCCCAAAAAAAGTAAAATCAATAAAATTTTTAAAATCAATGTTAAATAACTTTTTCCATCCTGATATCTATAAGAACTATTCTCATAAGCATTATAATAGTCACTATTAAAACTATTTTGTTTACCATAATACATTTTGTAACCTCCTTGTTTAACAATATATTAAAACCTATTTGGTTAAATTATGTTTAATTTTAACATTTTAAAACTTAATTTATAATTTAAATTTTATTATTAAGTTATGTTTTTATTGTTTTTTTGATATATTCACGATTTTAACACTTTCTGTTGTTATACTTCTGCCATGAGAGTCATAACTATCTCCTTCAATTATTCCCCTAATTGATTCTCATAGATAGCTTCATATTCATATTATTATCTTCCCCTATTCGATTAGAAAAGTATGAAGCTATCAAACTGTATAATCTATTTCTAATTTCATAATCAGGATTATATATGTCATATTTATCAAAACAAGAGTATAGCATTGCACTACTACAACTAGAAACAACTAATTCATATCAAAAAAATTTAACTAAACTAATAAAATATATCAACTCAAACCTAGACAAAGACTTAATAATAGCACCTGAGGTTTATCTAACAGGATATGACTATGAAAATTTTGATAAAGCAGCAGAGTTTTACAATGAGGCTATAGATGCTATTTTACCTCTCATTGATAAGCAGATTTTGGTTTTTACAATTATTAGGAATGAAAAGGGAAGCAGTCTCAATCAAGCAACTGTTATTCACAATCATAAGATAGTATATAAACAGAATAAATACAAACTATTTAAACTAGGAAATGAAGATAAATATTTCAAAGCAGGGGATAAAAATATGATACAACCCTTTGAGATTAATGGTATTAGATACGGTTTGATTATCTGCTTTGAACTTCGCTTTAAAGATTTGTGGAAACAGTTAGAAGATGTGGATATTATTCTCATCCCTGCTATGTGGGGTAAACCTCGTAAAACTCATCTGGAGGTTTTATCTAGGGCTTTAGCTATTATGAACCAATGTTTTGTAGTGGTATGTAACTCTGCCAATGAAGATATGGCAAAAAGCTCTGCTATTATTCGTCCATGGGGTGAAGTAGTTATGGATGATAAAGCAGAAATTATTGAATATATAGCAAATCTAAAAGAGGTCAAAAAAGTTCGCCGTTTAATAAATATGAACTAAAAAGAGTACCCGTTAACTTACCATTAACTTTTAATTGTCTATTGATTTACAAAGAATATGTATAATGCACATTAAGAAAGATATGAGATTAATACACTCCTTTGTAAAACAATTTTATTAACATTCTCCTTTGATAAACTTAAAACCTCCATTTTCATATCTTTCATAATAATCTCCTCCTAAGAGAAGATAAATTTAGAAGCCATACCCATCACATCATCAATTACTGAACCGTCATTATCTTGGTCTATTAACTCTACAAACATAGCAGTCATATCAAAACTTCCTTCTTGTGCTTGAGATGGATTACTCACATTAGTAGATGCAGAAGAGCTTTTTGTCAACGCTCCAATAATCATAGGTGCCAACATAGGTAATATACTCTTAATAATAGAACTACTAACTCCAGTTTCATTCTCTACATGCTTAGCAACCTCTCTGGAGTTATCTTTTGAACCTGTTAATTGAGCTAAAATATCATCTCCTACCTCTTTTAGATTATCCTGTTTTACTGCCTCTTCTGGCTTATCAAACATATCTGCATAGTTATTAGATTCAATCTTTTTGATAAGTTCAGTAGAATCTTTATCACTTTGAAAATTGCTCTTTGCTCCACCTATTAATATAGGTGCCAACTTACTGATAATATCATTTGCAGAGTTCTCATCTATACCTACTTGTCTTGCTATTGTTTTTATAATCGCAGGGTTATTTACAATCATTTCCACTAATCCAGCCATTTTTTATCCTTTTTATTTATTTTGTTGATTATAACAAAAAAATATTATAGAATAATAGAGATATTAATCTTTTATTTTATTTGATATGGTAATATTTAAAAATTATTTAAAAACTTAAAGAGGAAAACAGATGAAAAAAATAGGATTGACACTAAGTGCTTTAGTTTTGATTTTTGTAATATATTACATGTCAACAGGTTCAAAACAGATAACAAAAGAGATGAGAGAAGAGGTAAATAAAGAGTTAATAAAATTAAAGTCATCTGGCTTTGAAATAGATGAACAAAACTTATCAGACAAAAAACAACACATTGTTTTAACATTCAAAGATACAGATAAAATTGTACAATATCTCAAAAAACAAAATCAAAACATAAGCAAAAGAGATATAGAGATGATAAAAGGTATGCAAATGGGTGTAGATATAGAATATATGCCTACAGCTAAAGATGCCGTAGGACTTGATATCTATCCTCTAAAACTACCAAATAGTTTCTACCAAGATATGAATGAAGAGGACAAAAAAATAATCTCAGAGTTAGAAAAAATGATGAAAGATAAAGTATTTTTAACTCATATTAATATAAATAAACTCTTATCAGGTTTTGATGGATATGTCAAAGATATTGATAGAACATTTGATAACAATAAATCAAAAGCTCATGTAATCAGCAAAGGTTTTAAATTTAATGGTTCTATAGAAGATGAAATCATAGAGGATATCCAACAAAAAATAGATATTATATCTTTTAAAATAGATAAAAAGCTAGACATAAACCTATCAAATCTAAATTCAGATATTAAAACTGAAAACAAAAATTTTATATACGACTATAATATAAAATCATTTAATATCAAAATGGATGTAGAAGAGGCTTTAAGATTATCTGCAAATAATATTCAAGGTAAATCAGAAGATATATTAAAAGGAGAACTTTTAAACAGTAGTAGTAAATTAAAAATCAAATCTGTAAAACTACAAGAGAATAACAAAGAGACAATACTAAATAATATCAATATAGATAGCTCTCTAAAAAATATAGATAAACAAGCCCTAGAAAAACTAGAACAACTTTCATCAATAGATGAGATGGATGATAATGCTTCAAATCAAATTATACAACTCATCAAAGAGATTGCAAAAAATGATATTGCTTTAGATGTACCAGAGATATCTATAGAGAAAATCACAAACGAAGGTAAAACATTTGATGGATTTAAAATTAATGCTTTTGCAAAATTAGACAAAAATTTTAATTGGTCAAAATTAGATAACGACCCATTTAATCTCATCGAAGCTATTAATGCAAAAGTACATATAGAAGCATCAAATGAGCTAGTAAATATAATATCTACTAATCCACAAGCTATGGTTATGATGATGATTATACAACCTGTTGATAAAAATGGTACAAAAAACTATGATATTGAGTTTGATAAAGGTTCACTAAAAATAAATGGAAAACCATTTATGTAATATTTTATAAACTCTAAGCTCGTAAAGGGAGTGTAAATTACACTCCCTTTACACTCCCTCCAATTGATATAGTTGCTTTGTCATGGTCATCTTCATCACCTCCTATTTTATTACATTTATTTGGATTTGGAGTAATACTACTATAATCAGTAATAAAAATATCATTTTTACTATTATCATCTGGAGTACTATCGCAATCTATCAGTTTTTTTACAGAACTGATTTCTGCCCAATTATCTATTTTATCTTTTGTTGTAGATAATATTTTAAGTTTAATTTCAATATCCTTTTTTTCTCCTTTATTTAGAGTATCTATTTGATAATAAGTTTTTCTATTTAATAAAGGTTTACTCCACTTATTGTTTTTATCTATTAAAGCCATACTAGTAGGAATATAATCTACTATTTTAATATTCTTGGCATTTATATCTCCCTGATTTACTATTTCTATCTTGTATGTTACTATATCACCTAATTTATAATTTTCTTTAGAGTTTACAACTTCTAAAGTTAAAGCTAAATCTCCTGGTTTTCTATTCATAGATTTACAAGTAGTAGAACACCCATATTGTCCCCATCCTTCTTTTTTTATATCTTTTGGATCACACTCTTCATAAATATGTTTTTTGGATGCAGAATCTATATAATCATCTTTTATTCCATCTCCACACCAAGTAATTTTATATAAATCACATACGGTATGAATATAATATCCTTGTTCTTTATTATCTTTTAACTTAGTATAATTATAAGTATATTTGATAACAATATCATCATATTTTTTTCTTCTTTTTGAAGGATGATATTTAATAGAATACTTGCTATTATCCGTAGATTTAACAATTTGTATTGTATGGTTTGGTTTTATATAATTAGAGTTTTTTAATTCTTTTGATACCTTAAAAATAGGAACCGTTTTATCTCCGTTAAAATTTTTTCTTTCTTTAAACTTTTCATTTACTTTTTTTATTTTTAAAGAATAATTACTTTTATTAGTTATTTTATAAAAAAAATTATATTTATAACCATGTCTTAATTTAGTTTTAAAAATTTCATCACATTTTGAACCATTTAGAGCTTTGCATTCTTCAGAACATCCTTTATTTCCCCATCCTGTATGATTAGAATCTGCTGGATCACACTCTTCATACTTAGAATCTTTTACTCCATCTCCACACCAAGTAATTCTATAATTTACACAAGTTGTATGATTTAAAATAGCTCCTACTCTTTCTCCATTTTTATATTTTGTGTAATCATAATCATATACTAATTTTACATCATCATAATTTTTTGATCTCCTAGATGGTTTATATTTTACATAATACCATTTATCTGCACTTGTTGTTTTTATTCTTTGTTTTGCTTTTATTATATATTTACTCTTTTTTATTTCATCAGCATAATCAAAAATAGGATTTTCTTTTCCATTATAATCGTATCTTTCCCAAAAAACCCATCTCATTTGCCTTAATTTTTTATCATATTTATTTTTATTAATAAAAACATCTTTAAAACCATAACTGTGATTAAACCTAAGCTCCCAATTAAAAACTTGTTCACACTTCGTTTCTTTTATTTTAGCTTCACTCTCTATAACTTGTGAATATAATAAATTTGTAAATAATAAAATTATACTACACAATCGTATTGATTTATTTAACATTTATTTCTCCTACTAATAAATTTAATTTTTTTTAACTATTTATGGATTACACTTTTTAAATTTTGGTATATAATCTTCTTGTAAAGCACTTTTGTCCGCAAAGCCATTACAATGTTGTTCTACATTCTCAACATTCCAATTGCTAATGTTCTGATTAAACTTTATTGCTTCATAAAACATATAAGTCATATTATTAACATTACTTACATTCCAATTATTTAATGGTTGATTAAAGCTACTTGCTCCACTAAACATACCAAGCATATCAGTAACACTACTTACATCCCAATTATTTAGCGGTTGATTAAAATTAATAGCTTCTAAAAACATATTACCCATATCAGTAACATTACTTACATCCCAATTATTTAATGGCTGATTAAAACTACTTGTATTATTAAACATACAACACATATTAGTAACACTACTTACATCCCAATTATTTAATGGTCGATTAAAATTTTTTGCATCCATAAACATTTCCCACATCTCAGTAACGCTACTTACATCCCAATTATTTAATATTTGATTAAATTTTTTAGCATTTTTAAACATTGCTCTCATAAACTCTACATTATTAACATCCCATTTACTAATATCTTGATTAAAATCTTCTTTATCTTTAAATAATTCACTCATAGATTTAACTTTAGAGGTACAAATATGCTCATAATCCTCTCTATTTCTAATACTTTCATTATCTACTACTTTATATTCAATTCCATTAATAGTAAAAGTATCTCCAACTTCTAATTTAGAGCATTTTATAGTTTTTATGGTTGAGAGGTCTATATTTATATGTTGATTAGCTTTAGTGATTTCTAAAATATCTTTTGAATTATTTTTTGTTATATTAATAAGCAACTCTTTAGTAATTTCATTACCTAAACTATCAACTGCAACAACTTCTAAAGTATAACTATCTTTTGCATTATCAGATTCAAACTCATCACTAAATTTAACTACTCCATTTTCATCAACAGTAAAATATTTTGCATCATCTCCTTTTAAAATATAGCTAACAAAATCATTACTATTAGTTGTGAATTTTGTAATTTCTCCTGAATCAGCTTTTACCTCTATAGGTTTTGTTGGAAAATTAATAAAAGTTAATTGAAAATCATCTTCATTTTCTACTGGATAAGAAAACTCTGTTGCTAAAAAGTTTATTTCATCAGAATTTTCAAATAAATCATCTCTTATAGAAGGTAATGATTCTGGCCAAACAATAACAGTACCATCATTTTTTATAGCACTAAACTGGTTTATCGTAGAAGCTATATCCACTATATCTTCTAAAGAATCTTCAACACTTGAACTATCTCCTCCTTGAGAACCACCCCAAGTAATAACAGTACCATCTTTTCTAAGTGCTGCAAAGGCATTTTTTGTTGCATATATATCTCTTATATCATATAATTTATCTTTTACTTTAGAACAATTTCCACCACTACTACTACTTCCTCCACATACAACTTTTCCATCCTTAGTTAAAATTGCATAAGCTGTTGAAGTAGAAGAGATATATTTGATATTTTCTTTATTTTTTATCTCATCAATATTTTTTAAACTATCAACACTATTTATTTTATTATTATGCCATACATAAATTTTATTATCTTTGCTTATAGCTGCAAACCAATTATATCCTAAATAGATTTTTTCGATATTTATTAGTTCTGAATATGTTTTTAAACTTTTTTCACCTTTAAATACTCCACTCCAAGTAACTACTTCTCCATTACTTTTTAATCCTATAAAGCTATTACTTATAGTATAAATTTTATCAAAGCTTATAACAGGAGCATCCTCTTTTATTTTATATATATTTGCAAAACTACCTTGAGGTTCGTACCAAGTAACAATAGAACCATCAAGTTTTTCAATGGCAAAACCTAAAGAAGTAGTATATATTTTTTTTACATTAGATATTGTAGAAAAATCATAATCCCCACTAAAATAACCCCAACCTACAACTTTTCTATCTTTTGTAATAGCTAAAAAACCACTAGTAGTAGAATATATTGCAATAATATTTTTTAAATCATCTTCTACTTTAGAACTATTTCCCCCATTTTGTTTATCTCCCCAAGTAATAACCTCTCCATTATTTTTTAATGCTGCAAATGCAGTAGCAGTAGAATAAATTGATTTTATATCTGTTAATTCATTTTTAACTATACTACTATCTCCACCTGCTCCTTTTTCTCCCCAAGTAATAACTTTTCCACTATTACTCAACGCTGCATATGCTCTAGAATTAGAATATATAGCTTTTATATCTGTTAAACTATCTTTTAGATCTTCAAAAGATATAACATCTCCATCGCCTTTACCCCAACCTACTACACTTTTATCTTTTTTTAATACGGCAAATTCATAACTATTTGTCCAACCATTAGTAGTCTTAGATGGGAAAATAGTTTGAGGTTTTTTAATAGTTGAGGTAATAGAGTTTTTAATTATATTTATGGTTAGTTCTTGCTCACTTCTATTTCCAAAACTATCTACAGCTACAACTTTAATAGTATATTTGTCTTTTAGATCTTTTTTGTCAAATTCATCACTAAATTTAATTACACCATTTTCATCAATTACAAAATATTTAGCTTCATCTCCTTCTAAACTATAAATAATATTACTATCATCTTGAACTGTGGTTTTAATTATTTCATTAGAGTTTATAGAAACTGTGATAGGTTTCGTTGGAAAATCTATAAACTGTGGAGGGGTAATGTCTATATCTATTTTTTCTAAAGGTCTTTCTTTTAACTTCCCAAATCCAAAATACATAAAAGGACGAGCAAGTTTTCCATTTTCTTTTCTACCTATAAAAGATTCTAAATAAGCTGTGATAGGTTTTTGTTTTAGTTTAGAAAAATCTTGTAAAATAGAATCTACAATTACAATATCTACATTATTAGATAAATAGTTTTTTAAATTATCTTTATCTGGATAATTTTCTATAAGTTCTCTAAAATGAGAAATAGAACTTAAAGGAATTAAAAACCCATTTTCTTTTCCCAAAATAATAGGAATAGGGTTAGTAATTTTATAGTCTAATTTATCGTTATTTTTACCTATAAGCAAATATAGATAAAACCTATTTCCTTTTTTGACTTTAAACCAATTATTATAAAAGTTAAAGCTGTCATCCCTATTAAGTTTAAAGTTTACTATTATTTCTGAAACTTTACCATTACTTTCTAAAATATTGTAATAAGATTGTTCAGCTAAAACATCTCGATGAGATTTAGCACTAGGAGTTGAAGCATCATAATCTGTCATTACAAAAACATTAAACTTAGTTTCATATTTAACTTCTTTATTTTTTCCTATTGTCAAATCACTTTTAATAGAATAAATGCCTGGAGTTAAAAAATTTACATTCCCTTTATGACCATTTTCTTCCCATACTTGATCAAAATCAAAATACATTATGCTACTTTCTTTTTTAGTAGACAAGTAATGATCTATTATTCCATTAGCATTTCCTTTTGTATATTCTTTTTGATCATCATAACAAGTAATACTATTAATACAATCTAAGAATTTTCCTTTCATATAAAGCTCAAAATAGTTATTTTTGTATGCCGTAGAGAAATTTACCCTATAATTATACTCTATATCATTTGCATCATATGTTTTTTGTTTATAAACATGCCAATTTGCATATAATATATTTTCATTTTTATGCTTTTTAAAATAATTTTCTGCGGAACTATCATCTAAAATAACAGCTATATTATTAAAGTTCATTTTTGCCCCATTAGCTACCAATAGATTAGTATTAAAATTATTATCGATGCTCATTAAATAGTTTGCTTCATTTTGTCTTTTAATAGGAGCTATCGAATCTAATAAATAATTTTTATTAAGAGTAAGATAGTTAATATTATCAAATACTGGAGGAACTAACTCTTGTACCTTAAATACTTCTTTATTTACTCTTTCTATATGTATAGAAGTGGCAACTGGCTTTGTAGCATAATCCCACACCATTGGAGCTGATTTATTAGCAACTTTGGCTAATTGTAACCAAGCACCACCTCCTAATTTATAAATAATATTTTCTAGTTCTTGGGTCGCTACCTCTACTGCATTTTCTTTTACGGAATCTATAGAATCAATTAAAAGTTGAATTATAAAATTTTTAAGCATTACATAACTTTTTTCTACATCAATAGATGCAGAAAGATTTTTTAATTTATAATAATAGTTTGATAGATTTATAATATTTTCTAAAATATAATCATATTCAGCCAAAAATACATCTAACTTACCACCTCCAGTTATAAAGTCTTTTGAGAGTTTTTTAAATTTTTCTAATTCTTCTTTTTCTTGATTAGATAGTTGTTCATCATTATAATTATAAACACTAAATTTTCCAAAAATAAAAGCTACTTTTTGTTTATTTTTGATTTCATAACGAGTTTGTAAATTAACATTTTTAGTATCCTCTAATACATTTATTAAAGCCATAGCATATTTATAATTTAAATAAAATTTTATACCAAGTTTTAAAGTCCCTGAATATTTTTTATAAAACTTCTTATTATGATATTTATTAGCTACAAACGCTACTCCTAAAGAATCAAAAATATTCTTAAAATATAATACTACTTTATTTTCATCTCCCCTTTTCAATAAGCTTTCAAAGTCTTTATAATCATCTTCACTTTCCATATTGAGTATTTCTTTAATAGAAGAAATAAAAGTTTCAACCTGTCCCCATCTTTGATCAATAGTGGTAATCTCTAGATTTTCAACATGATCTGCATAATATTTACTCAAAGCCATAATTGTTTCATAGAAATCAACTCCTGTTTCAAGCTGATATTTATACTTTTCTTTAAAGTTTTTAATACTTTTAGGAACACTTAATATGACATTCAAGATTTTTTCTAACTTATCTTTATCTTTTTTACTTTTTAGTTTTTTAAATTTTTTAGTTAAGCTCATACCATTAAAAGCATCTAAAGTCACATCTATAATATTTAACATATTTAATAAATATGGTGCATCTAACATCCCACTACTAGGTTTACTTCTATAAACTACATAATTATTTTCTCCATAGTTATTAGTTTTTTCATCTTTTTTAAATAATACTCCATCAAAATTAGAAATAGGCATAGAGGTTTTTATGTAACCAACTTTAAAATAATTTGTCAAATACTTATTTTCTCCCCCTCGTGCATAAATTAAAGCATCGGCATTTACAAATCCCATTTTAGGCTCTATTAAATTGGGATCAAGTAAGTTATTCATAATGCTATCTGTTTTAAGATAACTATCTATAGAAGTTACAGCATACCATAAAGAATTACTTGTATAAAAATCAAATACTATATTATCCGAAGCATTTATTCCTTTTGGACGACCAATATTTAAAAGAAGACCATCCATAATTTTAAATGGATTATTTGTCAAATATTTAGAAATCCAAAATTCTGCACTTTCATCTTCTATCCCATCAACTAATTTTCTGCTTATATTTAATTTATTATTTAGCTGTTTTTGAGAAACTTTATAAGAAATAATTTTAGCAATTACATTTTGTTGTTTTTTAGAAATCATACTTTTTGCAAACTTAGCTAGATCATAAATATTTGTATCATATTGATTTATAAAATCATCATCACCATTTAAAATTTTATTATAAAGTTGTGCAGTAGATTGAAACTCTTTTTTACTTAGTAAAGAATTTACAATTCTTTCTTTTTCCTCATTTGGAATTAAAATAAGTTCTGGTTCTTGAAGAAAAATATCATATGCAACTTGAGTTTGAGCATCAACTCTATTTTTTAGTTTACCAATATTAAATGCATTATAAAGAATATATGTTTCATTGTTCTCTTTATCGTCTTCTATTGCAACTACATCACTAATATATCCTTTAGAAGTAACAGTAGAACTACCTCCTATTTCTTCAGTTGATAAAGATAATAATTTTACATTTTTACTTATATTAGCATCTGTAGATACATTTTTATCTACAATAAAACTTTTTGTTTCAAGTAATCTTTTTTTAGCATTTGTAAAAATTTGAAATATTGTTTTGTCATCAATATAACCATCTACAATATCACTTTCAAAAGCTTCTATAAAAGTATAAAGGTTTGAACCATCTTTTCCAATAATTTTTCTAAATGCTTCAATATCTTCTTTATTGTCATTTTTAAAAGGATAAGGAGCAACTCCTAAATATTTAGAAATAGCATCTTTGGCTTTTTGAATTTTTTCTTTTTCTGTTCCTCTATAACTATCTTTTAAAAATTGAACTAATGTAGTATAAGGAGTTAAATAACATTTTCCGTTTAAATCACAAATATTTATTAGTGTAGATTGAAAAGGAATTTTATTTAACTTTCCTCCTATAGATTTTAAAATATATTTATTTTCTTTATCTACTTCTACACTAAACTTTCCATTATTATTTGTAGCATTTTTAATACTATGTATAAGAGTTCCATTTAAGTCATAAACCTCGATATTTGACTCAACTATCGGGTCGTCTATTACATAAC
>JAADFE010000059.1 GCA_013153055.1 Campylobacterota bacterium | reverse complement strand
ATATTTGAACTCTCATAAAATTTTAGCTCTTTGGTTAAGTAATTTTGAGCAATCCAACCTCCAAAGTTATGTGGATTTAGATACTCTTTTGAGTGAGTTTTTATATGGGGTGGGATAGGGTGTATCTCTCCATTTTTAACAGCATCTAAAGCACTATTGATTGCTCTATATGAGCTATTGGATTTTGGAGATGAGGCTAGATATACTACTAGTTGTGCTAGAGGAATTCTAGCCTCTGGATAGCCTATATGTTTGACTATATTAAGAGTCGATGAGGCTAAGTTTAGAGCAGGGGGGTTAGCATTGCCTATATCTTCACTAGCTAGTATGGTTAATCTTCTAGCTATAAACTCTGGAGGCTCTCCACCATTAATTAATCTAGCTAGATAATATAATCCAGCATCGATATTAGAGCCTCTAATAGACTTAATCATAGCAGAGGTTAGGTCATAGTGAGAAACAGCCTCAGATGAGCCTTGTTGTGTTGCAAGTGGACGAATTGATTTTAGTTTATCTAGTGAGATACTATCTCCTAGAGCTATTGCACTATCTAATAGATTTAACATAGCTCTTGCATCACCACTACTAGAGCTGATTAGAAACTCTCTAATATCCTTATCAAACTCTAACCTCTCGGTTAACATAATACGGGAGAGCAGGGTATCTAAATCTTCATCCTTTATAGCTTTTAATTCAAATAGATGAGAGCGAGAACGGATAGCAGAGGTCAATGAGTAGTACGGATTTTCGGTAGAGGCACCAATAATTAGTGCTGAGTTATTCTCCATAAATGGTAGTAGTACCTCTTGTTGATTTTTGCTTAGTCTATGTATCTCATCTATAAAGATTATAGGTTTTTCTAAAGCGTTTGCATATGAGTTAAATATCTTTCTAAGCTCTTCTACTTTTAGAGTTGTAGCATTTAGGTTATAAAATGGTCTTTTGAGCGTTTTTGCTATCACTTTAGCTAGTGTTGTCTTACCACAACCAGTTGGACCATAAAAGAAGCTATGAGTTATGGCATTTTTTTCAACCAATATTCTAAAAGCAGACTCTTTTGAGAGTAGGTGTTGTTGTCCTACTATCTCATCAAGTATAGTAGGGCGATATTTTATAGCTAGAGACATTATTTTTTGTGTTCTGTTTGTTTATCTTTCTGTTTTTGGGCTTGAAGCTTTCTATTTTCCTCTTTTTGTACCTCTTTTAGAAATTTGTGCAAATCATCATATTCTCTGCGAGTGAAATATCTAGTTTTGTTTGTTGGTAGGTTATTTAGCTCTATCCCACCAAAAGCAACTCTCTTTAAATCAAGGACTTCAGCTCCAAAGTGACCAAAAAAACGGCGAAGTTCTCTATTTTTCCCTTCTGATATAGTTACTCTAAGCTTAGTAAAGTGACCTGTTGTTCCTCTAAGTTCATAGTGAACAAATGGTTTAAACTCCATTGACGCTATTTTGCTTTTTTCGTGTCCTCCTGCTTTTGCATCATCTAGTATTAACCCCTCACTCATTGCTTTTTCCATTTCAGGAGTTAATGGTTTATCTATTTTGATATTATAGGTTCTATCTAGCTCAGAACGCATCATAATATCAGCTACTTTCGGAGAATCTGTCATTAGTAATAATCCCTCAGAGGCATAGTCAAGCCGTCCTATAGGTATAAAGTGCCTAAATTTACCTGGTAGTTTATGATAAATAGTAGTTCTACCTCTATCATCTTTTTTTGTTACTAGTGTTCCTTTGGGTTTGTTATATACTATCATAGTGAGCATAGTTCTCTCTTTGATTAGATTGCCTTTTACAGCTACTAAATCACCATCTTGGACACTATAACTAAAATCAGTCATCTTCTTTTTATTGACTGTTACCTCACCAGCTTCTATTAGCTTATCTGCATCACGACGAGAATATTTACTATTGTGTGATATATATTTATTGAGTCTCATAAAATTTCTTTGTATTAAATTGTTATAATTATAACATAGAGTCGCTATGAGAAGAAGTAGTTAACACCTCAATAGAGATGTTAATTTATTGATATATCACCTATACTATGTCACATCTGATACAATTCCTGTAGAACTATCGACATGGAATGTGTGATTTGAATCTGGGTTCTCTATATCATCACTTTTTGACCTAGATACGAGATGACCGATTACTCCTCCAATGATAGCTGATAATATTATTATTAAACTTATTATTATTGGTGTTGAATGTAACATATTAAATCCTGTTTTTATTTATTATTTATTTTGTACGATTTAATTATAATATTATTTAACTAAAATATTCCTAATATATTACGCAAGAAATGCTATTTATTGGTGATTTTGATATAAAAAAGAGGAAAAAACACATATAAAATAGGTGATTTTATGTGTTTTTGTGTTTATATAAATTAAAATTTAAGATTTCTTACTAGTTGCAACCTTTCCTTTTTTGACTCTTTGGGCAAACTCTGTAGTTTCACCTGATGCTAATATTTTTGCCTGTTCTACCCACTTTTCTCTCTGTATTCTACCTGGAAATGCTATTGATTTATCTATCCAGTTAGCCTCTTCATCTGTCCAGTTTGCAATCTGGTCAAAGTGATAGATACCCATATCATTTAAAACCTTTTCTAATACCTTTCCCACACCTTTTATGAGTTGAAGATTATCTTTTCCACCTTCTCTTGGCTCTTTTAAAAGCATAGGTTTGATATCACTCTCTTTATTCTCTATATCTGTATCCATTAGTGTTGAGACAGAAGGGCTGTTTGTGGTTTTATTGTTGATATGTAGTGGATTATCTGATTGTGGTATCTTTTGACAATCACTATTTTGGTTTGATTTAGACTTTTTGGTTATATAAAATATAGCTACAGCTACTATTAATAACACTAGATATATGGAAGTAGTTTCAAACATATAATTCTCCTTTTAAAATAAAAAACATTTTAATTCATTATAATATTTTAAATTTTAAAAAATCTTAAAAATAGCTTATAGATATAAATAAATTTATATAAAAGATATATGGTAATAGTTATAGTAGATAAACCTATAGAGGTCTATCTATTTTAAACTAAAAAGATAACAGGAGTGATAATAGGATATCGTCTTTTTGTACGAACAATATGTTTTCTAATAATTGTTCTGAGTTCATCTTGTAGTGTTTTTGGAGATGATAGTTGTTCTGGTTTTGCATTGATTAAAAATGACTCTATGATATTATCTATCTCATGGCTAAATCTCTTTAACTCTTTGTTTGGTACAAGTCCATGTGTAGTTACGACAGCTTTTCCTATCACTTTTTTGGTTGTTTTGTCTATCTGTAGTGCGATATTGACAATACCATCTTGAGCTAGTTTTTGTCTATCATTTACAACTTCTGATTTTATCTCTTTGTTGTTTTGGTTATCTATATAGCTTTTGCCAACTTTGACTGTTTTTACCTTTTTGACATATTTGGTTGTAATCTCTACTTGGTCTCCGTCACTCATAAGCAGTATATTTCTCTCATTTACACCACAACTAACAGCTGTTTGAGCATGTTTTGCTATATGGTTATACTCTCCATGCACAGGCAAAAAGAATTTTGGTTGTACTAGTCTTATTATGAGCTTTTGCTCCTCTTGGGCAGCGTGACCTGATACATGAATATTATCAAAATCTTTGTATCTAACTGTAACTCCTGCTTTTATTAGCTTGTTCATAAGAGAGGATACAGACCCCTCATTTCCTGGAATTGCATGAGCTGAGATGATTACAGTATCAGTTGGTTTTAGTTTGATATGTCTATGTTCATCTGTAGCCATTCTCGATAGTGCTGCCATCTCTTCACCTTGTGAGCCTGTTGTTACTACTAGTAGCTCATTATCGGCAAATCTATTTACCTCATGTGGTTCGATAAAGTGTCTCTCATCTATATTTACATAACCTAACTGTCTAGCGATTTCGATATTTCTCTCCATAGAACGACCGATTACACACACCTTTCTACCTGCTGCTACACCTCTCTCCATTGCTTGGAATATTCTGTGGGTATTGGATGAGAATGTGGACATAATCACTCTACCCTCAGCCAAATCAAATAGTGTATCAAATGTTTTTCCAACTACAGCTTCACTCTTTGTAAATCCAGGGTTATGTGAGTTTGTACTATCAGAAAATAGACACAGAACACCTTTGTTTCCATAGTAAGCGTATCTCTGTAAATCTGTAGTTTGGTTATCAATTGGAGTATGGTCTATTTTAAAGTCAGCTGTGTGAATAAGTGTTCCTGCTTTTGTCTGAATAGCCAAACCACAGGCATCTACAATAGAGTGAGTCATATGCATCCACTCCACTTTAAAACTCCCTATCTCATAAATCTCTCTTTTTACGATATAGTTGAAATATTTTACATCCTCTTTTAGCTTGTGTTCATTGAACTTATTCTCTATCATAGCCAATGAGAGAGGAGTTCCATATATTGGGAACTTTAGCTCTTTGAATAGAAATGGAACAGCTCCTATATGGTCTTCGTGGGCATGTGTGATTACAATACCTTTGATTTTGTGTTTGATAGCATGTAGATATGAAAAATCTGGAACTAAAATATCAACTCCATGCATAGTTTCATCTGGAAAGCTCATACCTACATCTATAATAATAGCACTCTCATCATCCTCTAAAACAGCAATATTCCCACCAATCTCACCAAGACCTCCTAGTGGAGTGAAACGGATTTTGTGTTTGTTGGATACATTTATCTGTTTCCATGGGTTCATTCTTGCTTCATTGGCTATTTTGTTTAGTTTTAGTGCCTCTTTGATATTGTTACTAAGTGGTCCCATACTATTTTTGTTTCGTTTGTTATTTCTATTACGATTTGAGTTACTATTTTTTTTGTTTGTATGGTTGTTACTGTTTGGTTTTTTATTTTTATTAGGCTTCTTTTCAATATTAGCCTCTGGTTGATTATTTGCTGTTACCTCTTGCTTTGGTATTCGGTGAGGATTTCTTGACCGTTTTGGTCTATCTGGACGGTCTCTTTTCGCTTTTTTAGCCTCTTTTTGTTCACTCTTTGGAGCGTTTTGCTCTTCTTTTTTCTCTTCCATCTATATTATCCTTGTTTAATTCATTATATAAGTGATGATAAATAAATGTTTCAGCCTCGTGAGGTCTTAGATTATCTTTAATATCTAACTGTGAAAATATTGCTTCAATCTTATCTTTTGGGTAGTGAGTTGAGAGATTTTTAGAGAGTTTTTTTCTAGGTTGCTTAAATGCAATCTTTAGAAACTCCTCAAAGTCTCTGTTGTTTTCACTTCTATTTTTTTTGATTAAAAGAATAGCTGATGTTACTTTTGGTGGTGGTATAAAATTTTCTGCACCCACATCAAATAGTAGTTCACCGTAACCTACTGTTTGAGTCAATACAGCCAAAGCTGAAAAAGCCTTTTCCCCTGACTTGGCTGAAAATTTTTGGGCTACCTCTTTTTGTACCATTACCAATATAGATTTACATCTTTTATCTTTTAACGCTTTTAAGATAATATTGGTCGCAATGTAGTAGGGTAGATTAGCTACTAGATGGTACTCTTCATCTAATAATCCATCACTCCCCCACTCTTTAAGCACATCACCACAGTTTATCTTTAATAAACCCTCTTGGATAGGTTTATCAAATTGACTATAAAGATGCTCACATAATCTTTTATCAACCTCAAATGCTGTGACATTTCGAACATTTATCAGTTCTTTAGTTAAATCACCTAAGCCAGGCCCAATCTCTGCAACTGGTAAGTTGTCGTTGGGTATCGCTTGGATGATTTGTTTTATGATATGGTCATTTTTTAAAAAGTTTTGACCAAATTTCTTGTTTGCAAACTCTGATAGATTTTTAATTTCGTTCATTTTACACAATTCTTACTTAAATTTTCGTTTATATCTAATATTATAAAGTTATAATTCTACCATATTTAATGAATAGTTAATAGTGAATAACAAATAATTGAGGAAAAATATGGAATATTTCGCAAAACGGATAATACCTTGCTTGGATGTTGATAACGGCAGAGTTGTAAAAGGTGTTAATTTTGTAGGTCTAAGAGATGCAGGAGACCCTGTAGAGGTAGCCAAGAGATATAACCAAGAAGGGGCTGATGAGATTACCTTTTTGGACATTGGAGCCTCTCATGAGGGGAGAGATACTATAGTTGATGTGGTCAAAGAGGTAGCCAAAGAGGTTTTTATACCTCTGACTGTTGGTGGAGGTATTAGAAAGTTAGAGGATATATATGCCCTGCTCAATGTAGGATGTGACAAAGTGAGTATAAACTCAGCAGCCATAAAAAGACCAGAGTTTATCAATGAAGCCTCTAAAAGATTTGGCTCTCAATGTATAGTAGTAGCAATTGACGCTAAAAGGGTAGATGAGAATAGATGGCATATATTTACTCATGGAGGTAGAAACGATACTGGTATAGATGCTATAGAGTGGGCAAAAGAGGCTTATGATAGAGGAGCAGGTGAACTACTGATTACATCTATGGATGCAGATGGAACCAAAGCAGGGTTTGATAATATCCTAAACTCAAAAATAGCCCAAGAGGTAAATATACCAATTATTGCTTCAGGTGGGGCAGGAACTATGGAGCATATCCTAGAGGCTTTTACAAAAGGGAGTGCTGATGCTGCGTTGGCTGCTTCTATTTTTCATTTCAAAGAGATAGATATAATGGACTTAAAGAGATACCTAAAAGAGAACAATATCCCTGTAAGGCTCTAAGATGATTATTTGTGCAGGAGATAGTGAACAGTTTGATTTTGCAAAACCTATGGGAATAGGGCTTATAGATATGAGCATAAATTTAACTAGAGAGTGTCTGCTAAATAGACCTAGTTCTATAATATTTATAGGTAGTGCAGGGTCATATGGCAACAGAGATATTTTTGATATAGTGGAGTCTTGTAGGGCTTCTAATATAGAGAACAGTTTTTTTGCAACAAAAGCTTATACCCCTATTAGAGATACTGTGTTATATATTGATAATAACAATGTTTCACATGAAACAATTGTAAACTCCTCTAACTATATTACTACAGATTTTAACTTATCAAAACATTATCTATCCAAAGGTATAGAGATAGAGAATATGGAGTTTTATTCTGTATTGAAAGTTGCAAAAGAGTTTAATATCCCTGCGTTTGGAGTTTTTGTTGTGACAAATTATTGTAATGAAAATGCACATGCCGATTTTATTACAAATCATAAAGAGGCTATGAAAAAATTAACCCAATATATCAAAAAAAGAGAAAAAATATAATGAAACAATCAATACAAGACTTTACCCAAGAGGAACTATCCAAAGAGATAAAACCATCATTTAGAGCCAAACAGATATACTCATGGCTATATCATAAATATGTAACAAGCTTTGATGAGATGAAAAATTTACCAAAAGCACTAAAAGATGAGCTAAAAGAGAGTTATAGAATAGAGCTACTCAAAATAGTAAAGATAGAAGATAGTATAGATGGAAGTAGAAAATATCTATTTGAACTTGAAGATGGAAATACCGTTGAAGCTGTTTTGCTACTCATGAAAAAAGAGCAGTACCATGAGGATGGAACTATTAAACATCAAGCAAAATATACAGTCTGTATCTCATGTCAAGTAGGGTGCAAAGTAGGGTGTGCATTTTGTCTAACAGCCAAAAGTGGATTTCTCCGAAACCTAACAGCAGGTGAGATAGTAGAACAGATAAGACTTATCAAAAAAGATAACAATATAGATGCAAATAGACGGCTAAATATAGTCTATATGGGTATGGGCGAACCACTAGATAACCTAGATGCAGTGGCTAAATCATCAAGGATTTTTGCAGACCCAAACGGTATGGCTATCTCTCCAAATAGACAAACCATATCAACATCAGGACTAAGTAGCAAGATAATCAAGCTAGGTAAGATGGATTTAGGAGTCAATCTAGCTATATCTCTACACGCTGTTGATGATGAACTTAGAGAACAGCTTATGCCTATAAACAAAGCATACAATATCAAATCAATAATAGATGCAGTAAAAGCCTTTCCTATCAATCAGAGAAAGAGGGTGATGTTCGAGTATCTAGTTATCAAAGATGTAAATGATGATTTAAAATCAGCCAAGAAACTTCTAGCTCTATTAGATGGTATAAAAGCAAAAGTAAATCTAATCTATTTTAACCCTTATGGTGGAACAGACTTCAAAAGACCAAATCTAAAAGATATGATAGCATTTCAGGAGTACTTAACAAAAAGAGGATTATTATGCACTATTAGAGAGTCTAAAGGGCTAGATATATCAGCAGCTTGTGGACAACTTCGAGATAATGAAAAGGATAAATAGATGGCAATTTTAGACTGGGTAATGGTTGGATTTATATTTGTAGTAGTGGTTGTTAGTATTATAGGTGTATATAAGGCTCTAAAGGATTAGATATTTTTTGTTCGGGGCTGAAGCCTCCGACTCCAAGTAGTTTTTTAAAAGAGCCTCTCTTTTGGAGGACAAATCTCTTTTTTGAACTCATAAAAATTGACTTTTGAGACTATATAGTATCTGCAATTATAGTAAAAATCTAAACTATTTGCATGTAACATAAGTCTTGTGGCACCTGTGGCTTTTAGTCTCTCATCTTCTGTTATAACTCCATCGAGATACTTTGTAGCATATTCAAAACTAGTGCCATAAATTGGGTCTCCTAAGATAGAATGTTTCACATGAAACAAATGAATTCGTATCTGATGAGTTCTACCTGTTAGAGGTTTACACTCTAATAGTGAAGCATCTAAAGAGCTATCATAAGTTATAGGTCTAAACTCTGTTTTTGCATATTTACCATCTGGATTTATCTCTACTTTGTGTTTGTTGATACTATAATCATCTCTGATTTTTATAGCCTTTTCTACTACAAATGGTTCTGTTATTTTTCCTCTAACCCATGCTAGATAGTACTTTTGGATAGTTTTTTTCTCAAAAGAGCCTTTGATAAATCTCTCTGCCTGTTTATGCCGTGAAGCCAATAGTAATCCTGATGTCTCCATATCTATTCTATGTGTTGCATTGGCACTATTGCCTGAGTGCAAACGGATTTCATCTAGCATAGAGTACTCTGTTGCCATGCAGTTGGGGTGGGTTAATACTCCTGATGGTTTATCGTATATTAGAAAATCTTTGGTTGAAAATATCGGTTTGATACCTCTACTTTTAGGTTCAAAATATATCACCTCTATATCTCCTGATATTGTGGCTTTTTTGTCATATAGAGGTTGGTTATTTATTACTATTCTGCCTTTATCTATAAATCTCTGTGACTCTGCTTGAGTTAGATTGAAATTTCTCATAACAAATAGAAAAGCTTTGGTTGGTGTTGGAATATGGAATGTTTTTTTGACAAATGGCATTTTACCTCTTTTTTACTCTAATTGGATAGAATTCTAACATAAAAAAATGAGATAAACAATCAAGGAAGTATAAAGTAATGGTAGAGAGATACTCAAGACCTCAGATGGCAGATAAGTGGACTATGCAGGCAAAATATCAAGCTTGGTTAGATGTAGAACTAGCAGTTGTAAAAGCGTGGAATAGATTGGGGTTAATTCCTGATGAAGATGCAAAAAAAATCATAGAAAACGCTGGATTTTCTGTAGAGAGAATAGATGAGATAGAGGCTATAACTAGACATGACCTTATTGCATTTACAACCTCAGTCTCTGAGACATTAGGAGATGAGAGTAGATGGTTTCATTATGGAATGACAAGCTCTGATACTGTTGATAGTGCAGTAGCTTTACAGATGAGAGACTCACTAGAGCTTATTATAGAAGATGTCAAGATGGTTATGGAGTCTATCAAAAAGAGAGCATATGAACATAAGATGACACTAATGGTAGGAAGAAGCCATGGTATTCATGGTGAGCCTATTACTTTTGGTTTAGTTTTGGCTGTTTGGTATGATGAGATGAGACGACATCTTGAAAATTTAGAGCAGACTATGGAGGTTATAGCAGTTGGTCAAATTAGTGGAGCTATGGGGAACTTTGCTCATGCACCACTAGAGCTTGAAGAGTATGCTATGGAGGAGTT
>JAADFE010000014.1 GCA_013153055.1 Campylobacterota bacterium | reverse complement strand
TGTTTGGCTACTGCAAACTTGATGACCTCATTTAATTTTGATGTTGGAATTCTCTGTTTGTATCTCTCATAGATGGCTATTATCTCATCTAATATTTTATGGACTCTCTGCCCTGTTTTAGCCGATACCGTAATCAAAGGTGCATAGTGTAGAAATTTTAACTCATCTCTGATATTTTCTACAGCTTTCTCATATGTTATATCATCTCGGATATCCCATTTATTTAGTACTATCAGACACCCTAGTTTATACTTTTCTATTAGACTTGCAATCCTCTCATCTAACTCCAAAACACCTACAGTTGCGTCAATCATTAGTAGAGCTATATCTGCCTCTTTTAACATATCTTCGGTTCTATATAGAGCATACTTCTCTATACCTACTATTTTGCCCCTTTTTCTAATCCCTGCTGTATCTACAAATGTGATTTTATAATCTTTGTACTCTATGGACTCATCTATTGGGTCAATAGTAGTTCCTGCAACTGGTGATACTACTGCTCTCTCCTCTTTTAGCAAGGCATTTAGTAGTGAACTTTTTCCTGTATTGACTCTACCTATTATGGCTACTTTTATATCTTTGTCCTCTTGTTCCTCTTCATAGCTACTATCTTCTATCTCTTGGAAGATATCATCAAAATCAGGCTCCTCATCAGGTATAAGCTCAAGCTCTGGTGGTCTAGGTGGGATATGCTCCTCTAGCCAAGCATAAAAAGCATTCATATATCTATTGTGACTTACGGATATAGGAAAAGTATAATCAGCCCCAAACTCCATAAAATCCCAATAACGCATAGTCTCATCTTTATCATTATCTATTTTGTTGACAATCAAAGCTATAGGTTTACCTAACTTTTGAAGATTATAAAAAAGCTCTTTGTCCTCATCTTGTGGAATACTTTTACCATCTACCATATATAGTATGATATCAGCCTCTTGGGCAGCTCTGAGAGACATCTTTTTGACTGTTGAGAACATCTCGGTACTATCATCTATACCACCTGTATCTATCACCTCAAAATCTCTATCGCCTGATATTGTTACTACTCTCTTTTTTATATCTCTAGTAGTTCCCTCTATATCAGAGGTAATTGCATCTCTTTGCCTTGCTAATCTATTAAAGAGTGAACTTTTACCAACATTTGGTCGTCCCAATATGGCTACTTTTTTTAGTCTATTCATTTAGTTCTCTTTCTGTTCATTTGGTGAAATTATATCAGATTTTTCTGGTATGCTCTCAATATAGACAGATTGAGATGGAAAAGCGAACGAAGAGCCATTATTTTCTACTATTTTCATAATCTGGATATTGACATCCTCTCTGATATTCATATATCTAGCCCAGTTTGCTGTATTGGTAAAAGTATAGATGAGAATATCAAGTGAGCTATCATTAAATGTAGTGAAATTCACAAGCATAGTACTATCTTGGGATATCCCCTCATGGTTTCTTAGCATAGTTTTTATATCAGAGATTATACTCTCTATCTGAGTAGATGTTGTATCATATGTTAAACCTATATTCATCTTTATTCTTCTGATTTGTCTTCTGGAGAAGTTCTCTATATGGGTGTTGGCTATCACTTGGTTTGGTAGAGTTATTAGAGACTTTTTAAATGTACGAATTTTTGTAGTTCTCATTCCGATATCCTCTACAACTCCCTCTACACCATCAATCCTAATCCACTCACCTATACGAATAGATTTATCCAAAAGCAGAGCGATAGAGCCAAATAGATTAGCAGCTGTATCTTTTGCAGCCAAAGCAAAAGCCAAACCACCAATCCCAAGACCAGCTACAAGTCCAGCTACATTAATCCCCCATAGTTGAAGTATCGCTGCTAATCCCAAAAATAGAATTATACCTCGAACGATAGTCAACATAAAGTTCCCCATCTCATGAGAAAGTTCTGGGTTAAATTTACCTGTAAACTTATATACCATCTCTCTAAGTGCATGAGTTAACTCATAGATTATCCAAAATAGGTTATAGACAATCATAGAGTTTATACTATTTTTGATAATATCATTCTCTATAAAGAGCAAAGAGAAAAATAGATTAACCCCAATAATCACAAAACTAAAGGATATAGGTCCCTTTAGAGCTGAGAGTACCCTATCATCATAAAATGTTTTGGTCTTTTTGGTTAGAGGATGCAAAATGGTCATAACAAGCTTTGTAAACATCTTCCTAAGATATAAAAATAGTAGCAGAGATAATAGAGCTGCTATAATATTAGCTAGAGGTATATCAAAAATAGTACGACTTAAGAAACTCCCATATTCACTATTATATATATAACCTAATGCTGTTTGTACTTTGGTATCTAAATCAACATCAATCTGTTTTATAAGCTGTTCAGTCTGTGTTATATTGCTATCATTATTTTCATTCATTCTTAATCTTTTAATATAGTTATTTTGGATGTTATTTTATCAAAACAATTTAGTTATAATGCTTCATCCAATCACATTTTATACACAAATATGTGATTTAATCTAATTAAAAAAAGGATTTTTAATGAAAAAATTATCGTTACTATTTGCAATGCTTCTTTTTACTTTCAATGTATTAAAAGCAGAGACTATCAAAGTTGACTACAAAGTTGAATTTGGAATTATAGGAGAGATAGGAGTAGCACATGCAAAACTAACTAGAGATAAAAATAGCTATGTTATAGATATAGAACTAGACTCTACAGGTATAGCAAAAACTCTATCTGGAAATAGAAAAGAGAGACATATCTCAAAAGGTCATATAGAAAATGGTGTAATGGTCAGTGATTTATATCAAATCATCAAATCACATGGTTCTAAACTAAGTGATAGAGTCTATACTATTGACCATAAAAATAAAAAAGTAACTAGAGAAGACAAAAAATACAAAAAAGGAAAACTCTACAAAGAGAGAACCAAAGTAATGGATGATTACTCAAAAGATGATTTGTTAACTCTATATTTTAATCTTGATAGCTATATCAAAGATAAAAATATCTCAAAAGATTACCGTTTTCATGCTGTAGGTGCAGAGATACAAGATGGTTTTGTAGATATTCATATCCCAAATAAAAAAGAACTACCAGAGTACAAAAAACTATTGGGGAATGATGGAGCATGGTATGCTAGAGCTATTGTCAATCAAAATATATTCTCTAGTGACAAAGGAGAACTATTTTTGAGCGTTGGTAGTGATGGTATAACCAAAAAAGCTATACTCAAAGATTTGATTTTCTTTGGAGATGTTAGAGCATTAAAAATATAAACTACACTTCAATGATAATCAAAAAAATATGCTAAACTTCCGAAAAAAAGGCTTTATTTGAAAAAATATATATTGAGTATAGATAGAGGTATCCTATTTATGCTATTAGCATCTCTATCTTTTGCTTTTATGGGTGGATTTGCAAAAATAATTAGTGAAGTTTTACCAGGAGTTGAAGTCACATTTTTTAGAAATGTATTTGGAGTTATATTAGTTGGATTTGCTATATATAAATCTCCTCTGAAACAAAAAGGTGGAAAACCTCTACTACTACTATTTCGTGGAGCTATGGGATTTATGGCTCTACTGGCTTACTTCTATATTATCGCTTATTTACCTTTAGGAGAAGTTGTGACATATAACAAAACTTCTCCTATATTTGTAGCTATATTTGCCTATATATTTTTAGGTGAAAAACTAAATAAATGGGCTATATTTGCTATTATATTAGGATTTATTGGGATTGTACTTATTGCTCAACCTCAAAGTGCTTCATTTAATAAATATGATATATTAGGAATATTTTCAGGAGTGGGTGCAGCTTTGGCTTATACCTCTATTCGTGAACTTAGAGAATATTATGATACTAGAGCTATTGTTATGAGTTTTATGGGGATAGGTACTCTTGCACCACTATTACTCATGATAATTACTCCATATATCAATCCTCCAAAGGAACTAGACTTTATGTTTGCCAAATTTGTTATGCCTCATGGAGTTGAATGGTTTTATTTAACTATGATGGGATTATCTGCTACATTTTCACAAGTGATGATGACAAAAGCTTATGAATATACAAAAGCAGGAATAGTAGGTACTATAAGCTATTCAAATATCGTATTTGCTATATTTATTGGTATAGCACTAGGTGATGAAATACCTAATCTTTTAACGATTTTTGGTATAGTTTGCGTCATTACATCAGGATTAATTGTAGCTTTATCTAAAGATAAAAAATAACTATTTTTAAAGCTTCAAAAAGTTATCCAACATCTCATGCCCATACTCACTCATAATAGATTCAGGGTGAAACTGTACTCCATATATGGGTCTCTCTTTTATCTCTAGTGACATTATCTCATTATCATCTTTGCTATATGATGTGACTATAATATTATCTGGTACATTCTCTTTATTAACTGTAAGAGAGTGATACCTAGTAGCTCTAAACTCTTTTGGTAAACCATCAAAAACTATAGTCTCTTGGCTTACTTCTACTTGTGAAGTTTTGCCGTGCATCATATTTTTGGCTCGAATGACCTCTCCTCCAAAGGCTTGGGCTATACTTTGATGTCCTAGACATATCCCAAATATAGGTGTAGTATCTGCAAACTCTTTTATAACTTCTAGTGTAACTCCTGCCTCATTTGGTGTAGCAGGACCAGGAGAGATAATAATTTTATCTGGATTTAGCTCTTTTATCTGCTCTATAGTTAGTTCATCATTACGGATTACTTTTAAGTTTGCACCAAGCTCTAGGCAATACTGCACTACATTATAGGTGAAACTATCATAGTTATCTATCATCAATATCATTTTTTGTCCTTTAAATCCTCACTCCAAAAGAAATCAATCCACTCATTAGTCTCTTTGGAGTACCAAGTTGGTGCAATTTTAGCACTTTTTTTATAAAATATAGAGGCACTATAGAATTGAATATCTGGGTATCTCTTTTGAAGTATATCCAAAACTGCTATAAGTGTATCTCCACTATCTACTATATCATCAACAATTAGAGCTGATTTTGTATTTTTGAGATTTGGGATATTGAAAACCTCTACACTATCTAGCTTTTGAGTATCGTTATATCCTATAGTATTAATAGCATAAACCTCTCTAATATCATAATACTCTCCAAGCAGGTGAGCAATAGTAAGTCCACCTCTAGCTATAGGGATTATGGTATCAAACTCTCTATCTATATTTTTTATTAACTGTTTTAAATCTTCTATTAGTTGGTTGTAAGAGTAGTATATTTTTTTCACAACTTCTATCTCTTGATTATAATTTTTTTAAAGTACTTAGCTCTAAATCCTTTGAAGAGTAAACACCTTTTATCTCTTGTAAATAGTTATTTACTCGATATACTTCATCTGAGACAAACAAAAATATATTATGATTGCGAATTGCTAAAACTTTCTCTTTAGTTAAGTCAACTCCTAATGTAATCTCAATCATTACATCTATCTGACTCATTTGGGCTGTTTTAATAAACTGTTTATATCTCTCTCTTAAAGTTTTTTTAGCTCCTATTCCATAGCTTTTACCATCTAATTCAAAGAAAAAATCAAATTCAGTAGAACTATCATCTTTATCATGAATCTTTTTTATACTACTTTCATCAATTCCAATAGATGTCAAAACAGCAAATATTCTATCTTCATAGTTTGAACCACTATCACTAATTATTGATTGATTTATGCTTTCACTAAACATTAACATAAAAATTTGATTTGGTTCAACCCCTTTATTGACTAATTCTTGAGCTAATTTAGATAAACTTTTAATATAATCTTCAGCATCTTGAGATATAAAGTTTGTCTCCTTTTTAGCTAATTTATCAAAGAATATTAGTGATAATAATGCTCCATTAACTCTTGTAGCATAAGGGCTATATAGTGTTATCTTGTCATACTCTAATGATAATGGGTCTAAATTTTCCAATTTAGATATATCCAAAATATTTTTTAATTTTGCCTCTTGTAAGAGTAAATCTTTTATCATAAATAGCTTTAGACTAAATATAAAAAGCTTTAAAGAGAACTCACAATCAACCTCATCTAATATTTCAAAAAGTAACTTCTGTTTTTTTGAACCTTTTTTTATATTCTCGTCTATGTATTCTATTATTTGTGAAATAGTTATATCAAAAGAAGATTTTAATGTATAAATCTTAAGTATAGATGTTGATTGATTATCAGTTAGATTAGCTTTAACCAAATATTTCAAGAAAAAATAGAATTTTAAATTTATATCAAACTTTTTATCACTAATCTCTAATTTTCTTATCTTCATCTATTTCTCCAATGCTTTGAGAATATTATCTGCTAACATCTCTATTACTGGAATAGCGACACTATTTCCAAACTGTTTATAAGCTTGTGTATCACTAACAGGTATTTGAAAACTATCTGGAAACCCTTGTAATCTTCCTGCTTCTCTTGGAGTTAATTTTCGTGGATTTTTATCTTTTTGTTCTATTAAAATTTCTGAACCATCTTTATAATATCTAGCACTTATTGTACTTGTATATGTTGATGATGGAGTAAACATAGAATATCCAAACCCATTACCCTTTTTTTTATGTTCCAATTTTCTTCTTTGATGTCCAGCCCATAATTTATCAGATATTGTATATTTATCATCTACTTTATGTTCTAAAATATCTCCTAACTTAACTGGTTTATTTGGAGGTTTTGGAAACTCAAACTCTATATCATGGTCTAAAAAACCAATAATATAAATTCTCTCCCTATTCTGAGGAACACCAAACTCTTTCGCATTTAAAACTTCTGCAAAAACCTTATAACCTAAATCTTCCAAGGTCTTTTTAACTACACTAAAAGTATTACCTCTATCATGATTTTTGAACCCTTTAACATTTTCTAAAAAAACCACTTTTGGTTTATGATATCTAGCAATTCTAGCTACATCAAAAAATAGTGTTCCTCTAGTATCCTCAAAGCCTTTTCTCAACCCTGCTATACTAAAAGCTTGACAGGGAAAACCAGCTAGTAAAATATCATGTGAGGGAATATGTTCTTCTTTTATCTTTGTAATATCTCCATATGGAGTATCATCATAATTGGTTTGATAGGTTATTTTTGCATATTTATCAATTTCAGAAGAGAACACAAAACCAATTTTATCTTTAAAAGCTTTCTCAAAACCTAATCTTATACCACCTATACCAGCAAAAAGGTCTATAGCTCTATAATCCACATCTTGCATTATTTTAAAATTAAAAAACATCTGCTGTGTCTCTTGAAATTTTATTGACATATACAATACTCTCTTATTTTTAATACTATAATTTTATCTAACCTAATCTTAGTAAAACTAAATTATTCATTTCTCAAAACAGTCAAAGGGTCAGTCGATGATGCTTTATAGGCTGGATATAGTGAAGATAAAATCACAATAACAAATGTACCAACAATAATAGATACAAAATCAACTACAGTTAAATCAACAGGCAGTTTTGAAAAGCCATAAACATCAGCCGATAGCGATACAATATCAAATGTAGTAAGTACCCATTTACCCACAAAACCTAAAATAGTTCCTACTATAATACCACTCACGCCTACGATAATACCTAGCTTGAAAAATATCCGTTTTATCTCTAGTGTTGTGGCACCTAGTGTTCTCATTAGGGCTATCTCGCTTCTTCTACTCATAACTGTCATTAGTAGAGATGATATAATATTAAGTGAAGCAACCACTATAATAAGTAATAAAACTAAAAATAGAGCATGTTTCTCCATCTCCATAGCTGCAAAAAAGCTACTATTTTGCTCCCACCAACCCTCTATAATTACTTTGTTGGATAGACCTTTTTTTATAAAAAACTCTTTTATCTTTTTGATATCATTCATAGCATCTTTTGAGTAGATATGAATACCGTCATATACTCCTTGTGGTCTTTTTAATATCTTTACAAAAGCCTCTTTGGTTGTATATATAATCGCTTTATCATATGCTTTTAATCCAGAGTCAAATGTACCATCTATTATAAATCTCTTCTGCAAAGGCATAGTTCCAAAACCAATAGCCTGTTGTTCAGAGAAATATAGTGTTAATTTTTGACCTTTATAGACACCCATCTCATTAGCTAATGTCTCTCCTACTATTATTTTGTATTTACTTTTGCTAGATAGAGATGTCTTTAGAGCCTTGGCAAAAACTTCATTGATATTTGCCTCTTTGTTAAAATCAACTCCATACAAAATCGAACCATTGACATTTGAGCCACTTTTACTAATAACCTGAGTAGTATAGTATGGACTTAGTTTTAGATGTGGAAACTCTGTTTTTAACTCTTTTATTAAATCATTATTGACATTGCCATAAGCTATAGGTATCACGGTAAGAGGATAATTCATCACAAAAAGGCGTTTTTGAAACTCTTTTTGGGTTCCATTCATAATACCCATTGCCAACATCAAGACCATAACCCCAGCAGAAATACCCAAAAATGCCAATAGAGAAGAGATAAAGATAAAAGGATTATCTCTATCATACTTTAGATAGTGTCGTATTATTTTATGAACAAAATTTTTATTAGATTTCATAATATTAGGCTAATAATCCCTTTTTAGGTCCACTTTTTCCACAACACTGCTTATATTTTTTACCACTTCCACATGGACATGGGTCATTTCTCTTTGGCTTTTTCTCTGTTCTAATAGGTGTTCTAATAGAAGCCTCACCCTCTTCAAAATCAGCCTCTACCATCTCCTCTTCATTAGTTACTGCATTTTGTAAATCACTCTCAAGCTCGTCTAGTATCTCATTCATCTTTTGCTGTTCCTCTTCTGGTGACTCAAAATTGAACTGAACTAGATGTAGAACCTCTACAGCTTCTCTTTTTATTCTATCTATTAGTTGCATAAATAGATTATAGCTATCTTTTTTATACTCTGTGAGTGGGTCTTTTTGGTTATAACCTCTAAGACCAATTCCTGTTTTGAGTACATCCATCTCATAGAGGTGGTCTCTCCATTGTGGGTCGAGAACTTGCAAATATAAAACTCTCTGAACTTCACTTCTCTGTTCTGGTGTCAATGGAGCCATTTTGTCTTCATAAGCTTTTTCTAAAATATCATAGAGCGTAGTTTTTATCTCTTCATAATCTTTGCCCTCTAATATACTTTTGTCTATATCTATAGCTAGTTTATTTCTAACTAAATCCACAAGCTTATCTAAATCATAATCCTCAGTTGGAGTACCCTCATAAATCTCACACTCATTTAATAGATAATCAACATAAAAATGTCTATTTTCTCTAATTTTTGCATCTATATCATACTCTGGGTCTAACAGTTGATTTCTAAAGCTATAGATAGATTTTCTCTGTTGATTTGCTATATCATCATACTCTAGGATATGTTTTCTGGACTCATAGTGCATATTTTCTACTTTTTTCTGAGCCTTTTCAACTGAACGAGTCACAATTTTTGAATCGATATACTCACCCTCTTCTACTCCTAGCTTCATCATAATATTACGGATTTTCTCTCCACCAAAAATTCTCAAAAGATTATCATCCAAACTTAGATAAAACTGTGATACACCAGGGTCTCCCTGTCGTCCTGAACGACCTCTTAGCTGATTATCTATTCTTCGGCTCTCATGTCTCTCTGTTCCTAAGATATATAGTCCACCTAGCTCTTTTATCTCATCACTTATCTTGATATCAACACCCCGTCCTGCCATATTGGTAGCAACTGTTACAGCACCTTTTTTACCAGCTTGAGCGATAATCTCTGCTTCATGCTCATGGTTTTTGGCATTTAATACATTGTGAGGAATTTTTGCTTTTTTGAGTCTCTCGTGAATTAATTCAGACTTCTCAATAGAAGCTGTACCTATAAGTACGGGCTGACCTTTTTCATAAAGCTCTTTTACCTTTTTAGCAACTGCATCTAATTTCTCTTTTTCGGTGTTATAGATTAGGTCATTTAAATCTTTTCTCTCTACAGGTACATTGGTAGGAATAGAGATAACTTCAAGATTATAAATCTCTGCAAACTCAGTAGCTTCTGTTTGAGCAGTTCCTGTCATACCTGCTAGTTTCTCATATCCTCTAAAGTAGTTCTGATATGTAATCTCTGCTAAAGTTTGAGACTCCTCTTGTATCTCTACACCCTCTTTTGCTTCAAGTGCTTGGTGAAGCCCCTCACTAAATCTTCGCCCCTCACTAAGTCGTCCTGTAAACTCATCAACTATTACAATCTCACCATCTTTTACAACATAATCAACATCTTTTACAAAGATATAGTGAGCTTTCATAGCTTGGTCAAG
>JAADFE010000114.1 GCA_013153055.1 Campylobacterota bacterium | reverse complement strand
TATTAACTTCTTTATAAATATTTAATGGTAAAATGTTTTCCTTAAATTACATCTACTTATATAAGTAAATTAGGAACTCCACATGAGACACTTTTTAAGCATAAAAGATTTCACCAAAAATGAACTTTTGGAGATGATTGAGTTAGCACAGAAGATAAAAATCCAAACTAAAAAGAGAGAGTTTGTACCATATTTAGAACACCAGACTCTTGGTATGATTTTTGAAAAGAGTTCAACTAGAACTCGTGTTAGTTTTGAGACTGGTATCTATCAGCTTGGTGGTGTGGGTCTATTTCTATCATCAAACGATATTCAACTAGGTAGAGGTGAGCCTATGAAAGATACTGCTAGAGTTATTAGTCGTATGGTTGATATGGTTATGATTAGAACTTTTGAGCAGTCAAAAATAGATGAGTTTGCCAAATACTCAAAAGTACCTGTAATCAATGGACTAACTGATAGTTACCACCCTGTGCAGATTATGACTGACTATCTAACTATGTTAGAGTGTGGTATTACTAATCCTGTTGTGGCATATGTAGGAGATGGTAACAATATCGCTCACTCATGGCTTATGCTATCAGCAAAACTTGGATTTGAGCTTAGAGTTGCTACCCCAAAAGGGTATGAGTGTGATGATGAAGTTGTCTCAACAGCTTTAGAGTTTGCAAAAGAGAGTGGTGCCAATATCACATTTAGCCATGACCCAAAAGAGGCTGTAAAGGGTGCAGATGTAGTCACTACGGACACTTGGGTCTCTATGGGACAAGAGGATGAAAAAGAGGTTAGACTTAAAGCTTTTAATGGGTATATTGTAGATAACAATCTAATGGCACTAGCTCAAGATGGTGCTATATTCTTACACTGCTTACCTGCTTATAGAGGATATGAAGTTAGTGAAGAGGTGTTTGAAGCCCATGCTGATGAGATATTTTTAGAAGCTGAAAATAGACTTCATGCTCAAAAAGGTATCATGGTGTGGTTAGATAATCATAGAGATGAGGATATTGATGAGTAATATTGATTTTGAGAAGTTTAGTAAATACTCTAAACCAGGTCCTAGATACACAAGCTATCCTACTGCTTTGGAGTTTAGTAGTGACTTTAGCTATGATGAGTATCTCAAATTTTTAGAAGAAGAAAGAGAGCCTCTATCTATATATGTGCATCTACCATTTTGTAGAAGTGCATGTTACTTTTGTGGGTGCAATGTTGTATTTACCTCAAAAGAGGAGAAACTGAGTCGCTATATAGAGTATCTAAAAAAAGAGATAGATATATTAGCCGAACATATAGATACCTCTAGGGAGGTTATACAGTTTCACTTTGGGGGAGGGACTCCTACATTTTACAAAGCATTTGAGCTTGATGAGATAGTAAGCTATATCAAATCCAAATTTACAAATTGGAGTAGTGATGCTGAGATAAGCTGTGAGATAGACCCTAGATTTTTCAATGAAGAGCAGATGAAAGTCTTTAAAAAGCATGGCTTTAATCGTATCAGTTTTGGTGTGCAGGATTTAGATGAAAAGGTACAAAAAGAGATACACCGTATCCAGCCATTAGAACTTACCAAAAACGCTGTAGAGTTAGCTAGAAGATATGGCATAGAGTCAATCAATACTGATTTCATCTATGGACTACCTTATCAGAGCTTAGAGAGCTTCAAAAAAACACTAGAGCTGTCAACACAACTTAATCCAGATAGAGTAGCAGTATTTAACTATGCTCATGTCCCTTGGCTAATGAGAACTATGCGTAAATTTGATGAGACAACATTGCCAACTCCAGATGTAAAGCTACAGATATTCAAATACACCATAGACTTTTTTGAGTCCAAAGGCTATAAGATGGTAGGAATGGACCACTTTGCAAAACCAGAAGATGAACTATTTACTGCCATAGAAAAAGGTGAACTTCATAGAAACTTCCAAGGATACACAACCAAAGGTGGAGCAAACCTAATTGGAATTGGACTAACAAGTATTGGTGAAGGTGAGAGATATTATGCTCAAAATACCAAAGATATGAAAGTTTATGAAGAGGCAATAGATAGTGGCAAACTCCCATTTGAGCGAGGTGTAAAACTAAGTGATGATGACTTTTTAAGAAAAGCAGTTATCATGGAGCTAATGGCAAACTTTCACATAGATATAAAAAGAGTCCAGAGAGAACACAATATCAACTTCAAAGAGTATTTCGCTGATGCCATAGAGGCACTAGAGGAGTTTGTAGATGATGGACTAGTCACTATAACAGATAATGAGATAAAGGTTAGCACTACAGGAACCTTGCTTATACGAAATATAGCTATGGCTTTTGATGCTTATATGAAAAAGTATGCTCAAAACAAAAAGACTTTTTCTAAGACTGTTTAGTCTTGGAGAGAGTTAGATAGTTTATATTGCAATACAAAAAATTGATATAAAATTTTATACTAAAGTATTAAACGGTATCAATACTAACAAATAATCTACACTATAATACTCTATTTAACTCAACTTAAGAGTTATCAATATAACAAAATGTCCTAAAGAGGAAACAGAAGAGCCAGATATTGTTAATGGTGATGGATTAGATAGCTAAAAAAGCCAATACTCACTCCTATTTAGTTAAAATAGCATCAATTATTTTAACAAAAAAAGGACAACTTTGAAAAAATATAATATTGCAGTAGTTGGTGCAAGTGGTGCTGTTGGTGAAGAGATTTTTAGAGTTTTAGAGGAGCAAAATTTCCCTGTAGGAGATATTTTACCATTAGCTAGTATAAACTCTGTTGGTAAAACTATAGAGTTTATGGATAAAGAGTATAAAATAGAAGAGCTTACAACTGATGTATTTGAGGGTAGAGATATAGATATAGCATTTTTTAGTGCTGGTGGTTCTATATCTGCCAAATATGCAAAATATGCCGTAGAGAGTGGTGCTGTTGTTATTGACAATACTAGTCATTTTAGAATGATAGATAGAGTGCCATTAGTAGTTCCTGAGGTCAATCCAGAAGATATCGAACTATGGGAAGATACAGGAATAATCGCAAATCCAAACTGTTCTACTATTCAGATGGTGCAACTTCTAAAACCACTTGATGATTTGTATGGTATCAAAAGAATAGATGTAAGTACATACCAAGCAGTCTCTGGAGCTGGGAAAGCTGGGATGGAAGAGCTTGTTATGCAGATGAAAGACTTTTTTGCTTTTAAACTAGATGATAGTGAGATTAAGGCTTTTGCTCATCAAATAGCTCTAAATGTTATTCCTCAAATTGATGTACCTCAGCCAAATGGTTACACAAAAGAGGAGATGAAAATGGTCAATGAGACCAATAAAATTATGCACTCTGATTTTGCTGTAAGTGCTACTTGTGTTAGAGTTCCTGTTCTAAGAAGTCATAGTGAAGCAATTACTATTACATTCCAAGATGGTGTAGATGTAAATGTAGAAAAAGCTAGAGAGGTACTTGAAAATTTTGAAAATGTCAAAGTAATCGATGATTTGGAACACAATAAATATCCAATGCCAATAATCGCAACTGATACAGACTATACATATGTAGGTAGAATTAGAAAAGATATTTATGCCCCAAATATCTTACACCTTTGGGGTGTAGCAGACCAAATTAGAGTAGGAGCAGCTACAAATGCTGTAAGAATTGCACAAAAATGGATAGAATTGGAGGAGTAAACTATGTCATCACATCATGAAGAGCAAGATAATACTAAAGTTTTTAAATCAAAAGAAAACCAAAGTGCCATAGAAAGAATTTTTGAAAGTGGTATATGGAATAGTAGATTTATAGTTATATTAGCAGTTGTTTTTGGTTTAGTTGGGGCTATAATTTTGTTTGCAGTGGCTTCATATGATATCGCCTCTGTGGCAGGATATGCCTATCATGGGCTTTTTGCTCATCCACATCCTGAAAATTTTCATGAGAATATAGTTGCTTCTATTATTGGGGCTGTAGATTTATATCTTATCGCTGTTGTTATGTTTATCTTTGCTTTTGGGCTATATGAGCTGTTTATCTCTCATATTGATGAGGCACAAGGGCATGGTCAGATTTTGGCTATCTCATCACTAGACCAACTAAAAGATAAAATTGCTAAAGTTATTGTTATGGTATTAGTGGTGAACTTTTTTCAAAGAGTATTACATACAAATTTCTCTACACCACTAGAGATGCTCTATTTTGCTGGGTCTATTACGGCGTTAGCAGTAGGATTATATTTTTTAAGTAAGGTTGGACACTAATGAGTAAAATTTTTGTAGATGCCTGTTTAGGTAAACCAACTCCATACACTCCTGTATGGATGATGCGTCAAGCAGGTAGATATCTACCTGAATATATGGCAGTAAGAGAAAAGGCTGGAAACTTTTTAAATCTATGTCATGACCCACAAAAAGCAGCTGAAGTTACAATCCAGCCTCTCGATATAGTTGGAGTGGATGCTGCTATACTGTTTAGTGATATATTGGTTATCCCTGATGAGATGGGTATGGATTTGGAGTTTATCAAAGGATTTGGTCCAAAATTTCATGACCCAATAGCCTCTCAAGAGGATTTAGATAGACTAATAGGTGGCAAAGAGGCTGCTGATAAGCTAACTTATGTTTATGATACTATTAAAATCCTACGAGAAGAGCTAGATAATAGAGGTGATGAGAAAGCATTGATTGGATTTACAGGGGCTCCTTGGACTTTGGCTACATATATGATAGAGGGTCAAGGAACCAAAACATACAATGTATGTAAAAAGATGATGTACTCAAATCCAGAGCTTTTACATAATATATTGGCAAAGGTAACAGAGGTAGTCAAATACTATATGGAAAACCAAATCAAAGCTGGTGTTGATGTAGTTCAGATTTTTGATAGCTGGGCTAGTGCTATTGAACCTAGTAAATATGATGAGTTTAGTTGGAAGTATATGGTAGAGATTGCTGACTATCTAAAATCAAAATATCCACACATCCCAATAATCATGTTTCCAAAAGGTATTCCTGCATTTTTAGACCAAGTTTATGGTAATTTTGATGTATTTGGTGTGGATTGGGGAACACCTATGGAGTTAGCCAAAGAGAAGTTGGGTGATAAGTATGTGCTTCAAGGAAATATGGAACCATGCAGACTATATAACAAAGAGGCAACTACTGAGTGTGTAGAATCATTGGCTCAAATTATGAAAGATGGACGACATATATTTAATCTAGGTCATGGAATATTGCCAGATGTTCCTGTAGAGAATGCTATACATTTTGTAAATGAGTGTAAAAGAGTATCAAAGAGATAAAAGGCTCTTTTTTTAATTCATATAGCATTAATATAGTTAAACTATAATACTCTTTTTTAAACAAAGGGGTATTATAGTTATGAAATATCAAAGATTTGTCTCTCTCTCGGCAGGACTTTCATTTATTATTCTTTTTTTATCTAGTGGGGTATTGTACTTTATTCCAGATAGAGGAGTTACAGGTTGGAGTGCATGGAGCTTTTTAGGGCTAGATAAACAGCAGTGGGATAATCTACATATCAACTTAGGTATATTTTTTTTGGTAATGATGGTTTGGCATATATATTTCAACTGGAAAGCAATCAAAAACTATCTAAAGGTCAAAAAAAAGTTAAAGATTTTTACCAAAGAGTTTAATATAGCACTATTATGGGTATCTATTTTTACTATAGGTACTATCACCATGACGATACCTCTTAGCATATTAGTCAATATTGGTAACGGTATAAAAGCAATCAACTCACTAGATGATGGTAATCCTCCTTTTAGCTATGCTGAGTATAGTTCACTTGAGGATTTTTGTCATCTAAGCAATATAGATATAAACCAAGCCACCCAAAAGTTAAGAGATAAAGGTATCCACTTTAAATCAACTCTACAGACGCTAAAAGATATCGCTGATATTAATGATATTAGTCCCAAAGAGATATTTTTGACTATCAAAACACCTCAAACGAGATATCCTCTTTCCTCAGATATTCCTGTAGGCATTGCTCATAAATCTCTTGATAGATTAGCAAAAGAATATGATATAGATTTAGAGAAATTTTTATTACATTTAAAAAAATATGGTATTACAACTTCAACAAACAAAAGCTTTAAACATATCGCCAAAGAGCATCATCTACACCCTGCTCAACTCTATAATATGCTATTAGCTTCACAAAAATAAAAATTTCATTATCAAATTAAATTTATAAAAAAGGGAACAAATGTCATTTTTGAATAGAATAAAAGAGAACAATAACTACAAAGAGGAGAATAAAACTCCATTTTTATTAGATAATAAAAGAGTAGGACAAGTTCGTGATGACTATTTAGATTATATTCTCAATAGTAAGATATTTGTATTGAATAAAAATAGTATCACTTTGGTTGATACTCTAAAAACATTCAAAGAGAGAACAGATGCTCTAAGAGTATTTGCCCAAAAAGCTTTTGAGGATAAAATCACCAACCGTTTTATGGATGAGAACTATCCTCTTATAGAAAAAGGAGGTCATAAACCTCTAGCTTTTATTGATAGGAGTATATCTACTCTTTTGGGTTCTCTATCTTTTGGACAACATCTTAATGCTTATGTTATGAGTAGTGAGGGTATGAAGATGTGGATAGCTAGAAGAGCATATGACAAATCTTATCACGCAGGGAAACTAGACCATCTTGTAGCTGGTGGACTGCCTTGGGATATTCCTCATTATGAAAACCTAAAAAAAGAGTGCTACGAAGAGGCAGGAATGAAAGAGGAGTTAATCTCTCAAATCAAAAGCGTAGGATTAGTATCTTATAAATATGAGTATAGTTTAGGTGGCAAAGAGGATATTATATACTGTTATGATATAGAACTCGATAGTGATTTCACTCCAGATTGTACTGATGGTGAGGTTGAAGAGTTTTATCTAATGCCTATTGAAGAGGTAGCAGATATTGTTAAAAACTCTCATGAATTTAAAACTAATTGCAATCTAGTCATTATAGATTTTCTAGTTCGTCATGGATTTATTAAAAGTGATGATAGTGATTATATAGAGATTTCACAAAGGTTGAGAAGTTGATTTTATAGAGTAGGATTACCCTACTCCATATGTGACTATTCCTCGATTACTCTACCATTTGTAGGTTGGATTGGTCTATTGTTCTTTTTAGCTATCTGTTTGCTCATAGCCTCTATCTGTGCTTTTGATGCAGTTTGAGGAGTTTTGATTACAAACCATTTTACCTGCTCACTACATGGAGGAGTTGTTAGTGAACCCATAAATTTGTAGTAATCTTTGTTTGTAGGCATAACTACATTTAGATAATCTTTGTCAAACTCTAAAGGTTTTGCTTTGTTATGCTCTAATGGAAAAGACTTAACAATTTTCCCTAAAGTAGGATTTGCAGCTCCCTCTGTAAACATTACAGCGATTACAGCTAGTTTACCATCTTTTGTTGCATGAACAAAGTGTGCTTCCATTGGGAAAGATTTACCTTTGATATGGTTTTCACTTGGTGTATGAAAGTGAAACTGCTTAAGCTCATAAGGTACACCATCTATAATAAATGTACTACCACTTTTAACATTTACTTGAACAGCGTGACCATTATCAACGATATCTTTTGAACCTTGTGCATATTTTAAATCAAGTGGTGGTAAATCAACATCTTTTGTCGGTACTACATCAATAGGACACTGCTGTTTACCCTCTGAACACATTTTGAATTTTTCATCCAATTCACCCCAATGTTTTGGTCCTGTATCTCCACTATACCCCCAATGTTTAGTGTGATGCTCTGCATGTTTTGTCACCTCTTTTGTTTTTGGAGTATCATCAGCACATCCACTCATTAATAACATTGCTGAAACTGCAATAACTGATAGTTTAAAAACTTTTTCCATTCTTATCCTTTTAAATTTATTGAAAATTAATTATATCAAATTAAATTATGAATTACTCTTATATAATAATATTAATTTATTAATTTTAGATATGTGTGTTAAATAGCAATAAATTGATATAATTTCAAAAAATTATAAAAGGTAATAGATATGAATATAATATTTGGTCCCATAAACTCAAGAAGATTTGGTAAATCATTGGGCATCGATTTATCCCCAAGTAAAAAGCAGTGTAACTTTGACTGTCTATATTGTGAGCTTGAACCAGCTAAAACTGTAGATAGATATATAGATATCATATCTGTAGATGAGATTATAGATGAAGTCAAAAAAGCATTAGAGACTCATAAAGATATAGATGTCATCACTATTACAGCAAATGGAGAGCCTACACTATATCCATATCTATATAATTTAATGGTAGAGATAAATAGAATAAAAGGCGATATAAAAACTCTAATCTTATCAAATGGTAGCACTATTTACGAACCAAAAGTACAAGAGGCATTAATGCTTTTTGATAGTGTTAAGCTATCATTAGATTGTGCTACTAATAGATGTCTAAAGAGACTTGATAGAGCATATAGTGGTATATCGATTGAAAATATTAAAGAGGGGATGTTAAATTTTAGAAAAAGATATCTCAACCCTCTAATTATAGAGATTTTGTTTGTCAAAAACATCAATAATAAAGCCGATGAGATAGCCTCTTTGAATAATTTTTTGATAGAGTTAAATCCAACTCGTATAGATATAGGAACTATAGATAGACCACCAGCTTATCAGGTGGAGCCACTTAGCTATGAAGAGCTTAGAGATATATCTCTACAGTTTAGTCCAGAGTTACCTATATATATAGCCTCACGAAAAAAAGTCATGAGTAAACCATCTTCATATAGTAAAGAGGAGATTATAGATACCATCAAAAAACGACCACTAACCCAAGATGATATAAGCGTACTTTTTGATGAAAAAAGCAAAACAATAATAAAAGAGCTAATAGATAATGCCCAACTAAAAATTACAAACAGTAGTGGCTATGATTTTTTTGTAATAAATGATTAAAAAGCATAAAAAACTCTTGACATTTGAGAGTTTTTTGTCTATAATCGCACTCCAATTTAATTATTAACTATTCCGGATTAGCTCAGCGGTAGAGTAGGTGACTGTTAATCACTTGGTCGCTGGTTCGAATCCAGCATCCGGAGCCATATAATTTAAACTTCTTTTGAAGACTCCTTGTTTTTGTTCCGGATTAGCTCAGCGGTAGAGTAGGTGACTGTTAATCACTTGGTCGCTGGTTCGAATCCAGCATCCGGAGCCACTTTTTATATTTTTCAGTTGGTTATAATATTATAAGATATTTTTTTATATATAGTTTAATATAAAAAACCAAATAACCAAAGAGGAACTTTGGCTTTAAATCCAATCTCAATATCATCACAAGCTAAAAAAGAGTTAGGGATATTGGCTATCTGTTTAAATGATTTATTTTTACCTCCAACCTCTACCGTATATTTCTCATCAACCAAAAAATCTCCTCTGTCAACATAATAGATACTATGAGCAAAACTCAACTGATTAGCAAAAAATATTTCTCGTTTACTTCCTAAATCGCAATCTATACATAAAGCATAACATAAATTAGTGTTAGATAGATAGAGTTTATCAGGTTTCTGTATATTTTTAAATCTTTTTGCTTCATAGGTTATATGTCGTAAAAGTTCTGCACGATGAAGATACTCAATATATTTATAAAGTGTAGCACGAGACACCCCTACAGTTTTAGCTAACTTTTCAATAGATAACTCTAAAGGCTTAGAGACACATATTGTAGCTAAAAGTTTTTTGAGAATGGTTATCTTTTCAGGTGGTACATTATAAAGCATAGCAATATCAGCATGAAGTATAGTATTAATACTATCTATAATCTTTTGAAAATAGGGTTTTGAACTCTCAAAATAAAATGGATAAGCTCCATTTTTTAGATACTCTCTAAACTCTTTTAAAATCTTCTTCTCTTTTAAAATACTAAGTAGTTCATAACTAATACTTTCATGATTTTCTACAATATTTTCAAGAGAATAAGAATTTAGATTATATGAATATTTTAGTTCCAAAAACTCTCTAAATGATAAAATAGGTAACTTTTTCATCATATAACGTCTAGCAAAAGAGGGATTGGTCAACTTAATAGCTGAAGAGCCTGAAAATATAATCTTTATATCAAAAAAATCATAGATAGACTTAAGATGTTGTTCAAAATCTTTAGCTTCATGAATCTCATCTATAATAATACATTTACCACCCAATGAGTAGAAATAATCCACCAATTCAAAAAGAGAAACATCTTGAAGTAGAGGGTAATCACAAGATATATAGAGCAGTTCATCATAAGAAAGCTTTAGTTCACGAGCAACTTGTAACATAATAGTTGTTTTACCAACCCCTCTACTTCCATAAATACCAATAATCTTATCAC
>JAADFE010000056.1 GCA_013153055.1 Campylobacterota bacterium | reverse complement strand
AAGATGCAAAAAATAAACTAAATAGTGTTCTAAAACATTTTAATATATTAGACAAACAGCATACAGTAGTAAAAAATCTATCAGGTGGAGAACAACAAAGAGTAGCTATAGCTAGAGCTTTAATAAATAATCCCAAAATAATTATAGCTGATGAACCAACAGCAAATTTGGATGAAAAACTCTCTATAGACTTTATAAATATTATCAAAACTCTAAAAAAAGAGAATAAAACTATAATTGTAGCTACACATGACCCTCTATTTTATAATTTGGATACAGTAGATAGAATTATAGAGATAAAATCTGGAAAAATTATATGATATTATCACCTGAAGTATTAACTATAGAGATAATAGATAGTATATTTTTGGGTTTAGGTACAATTGCTTTTATATTAGCATTAAAAATATCTCTAAAATGGGATATAAATTCTACTACTCAAACTCAATATAAATTAGAAAAACAGAGTTTTTTGACAGCTACAATTATTAAATATATTTTTGCTATAAAGATACCTCTTTTTATATTTTTTATATTTACACTTGATAAGATTTCAAATCTATTAACAGGTGCAATGTGTGCTACAGGTGTAATAGATGCTACAAGTTATGGAATTTATCTACTAATACTTAAATTGTTAAATCTATATCTATTTGGATTTTGGTTAACTTTGCACTATTTGGATATAAAAAGCCCTACTCTACCATATACCAAAATAAAATTTGAATTTTTTACTATTATATATTGGTTTTTGGTAGCAGAAATAGTTTTAGAGATAATGATGTTTATAAATATAGATATAGATAAAATGGTTAGTTGTTGTGGTACTCTATTTTCTACTTCTGCTACATCCTCTATTGGTGATATTTTGCGTATCAAAACATCTATTTTATTAACTCTATTTTATGGTACATATATTTTATTGATTTTATTTTATAGACTTAGAGTTAAATATATATTTGCTATTGCAAATATTATATTTATAATAGTATCTTTGATTAGTCTAATCTCCTTTTTTGGAACATATATTTATGAACTACCTACACACCACTGTCCGTTCTGCTTTTTACAAAAAGATTACTACTATATAGGATATCTAATATATATTTTTTTATTTGTAGGGACATTTTATGGTATTCGTTCTGGAGTTTTAGAAAAGCTAGAAGAAAATAGTACAAAAAGTTACTATATATCAATGCTATTTGATACTCTATATCTAGCTTTAGTTTCAACTTATCCTATATTTTACTATTTAAAAAATGGAGTTTGGTTATAATTTTTTTTCAACTCTTTTATTTAAAAGAGTGAGTACTCCTCTTTAATCTTTGGTAACATACTCCTATCAAGAGCATATACAAAAGCGTAGTTAAAATAAGCCGTTTTGAGTATATCTCTAGCCTCATCTATACTCTCATACCAATTTGGTCTATCAACTCCATCTACTTTTGTTTTAGGTGGAGTTAGTACTATAGTTTTTACCCATGCTCCGTTATATCTAACATACTCTCTAGCTTTGTATATATCATTGAGATTATCTGTAAATATTGCTACTTTGTCACTTTTGCTAGGTTTCATCACATTTAAAAATCCATCTATAAATACAGGCACAAAATGCTTAGTATATCTAACTCTATCCAAATCATAAGGTAGATGATGTTCATCACAAAACTCTACTACTCTTTTGAGATAGTCAACATGAAATGGTGTTATCTCTTTCTCTTGATAGATATAACCATTAATTTTAAATGTAGTCCTAAATAGAGTATCTGTAATAATCTCACAACTTGCATCTTTGTTTAGTATAGATACATCTGGCTTTATCATCTTCATAAGCTCTTCATCTGTACCTATAAACATCTTGGACTCTGAGTTTAAAACTTTTTCAAAAAGTTTTCTCCAATCATTTGGCAAAATCTCAAAATTTCTCTTTTGAGTCACTATCATCTTCAAAAATGATAACTCATGCTCTGTAAATAGATAAAAACTGGCATCTCTACTAATTAACACATATCGTATAAGCTTAAAACTAGCCTTTTGAATATCATCAACCTGTATCCATGCTACCTCATCATCTGTAATCTTGATAGATGGGTCTGAGAATATAATAGCATAAGCTCCATTGGCTAAAGCACTCTCTATCTCTTGGGGATTATTGGAGATAAATAAATCTCCCTCATCTATTTTTGATGGATATACCGATACAGAATTGACTGCTCTTACTGTAGGTTCTGATATAACTACACCTGCTGTTAAATTTAATAAATCTTCTATTTTCATAAACACCCTAACTAATTGGAGTACCAACGGCTTTTGGCTTCTCTGGACGAATTAAACATAATCCATCACTATCTTTTGCAGCGAGTAACATCCCCTCACTTTTCATACCCATAAGTTTGGCTGGTTTTAAATTGGCAACAACACACACCTGAGTACCTACTAACTCATCAGCTGAGTACCACTCTTTGATACCTGCTACAACCTGTCTAGGTCTATCCTCTCCAATATCTACTTGAAGAAGCAGTAGTTTTTTACTCTTTTTGACCTCTTGGGCTTCAACTATGGTTCCAATTTTTAAAGAGACTTCAAAAAACTGCTCTATACCAATTAGAGCTATATTATCAGCCTCTTTTTCCTCTTTTGGTTTGTTCTCTTTTTTAGGTTCCTCTTTTGACTCTTCTATACTCTTCTCTTCTAGTAGTTGCTCTTCTATTCTAGGAAAAAGTGGTTCTCTCTTTTGAGTTACAAAAGGCTCCAAAATTTCACCATTTCGTATAATCTTATTAAAACTCTCAGGAGTTATCTCAAAACCTAAAGCATTAGCTATAACAGTAGTAGTCTTTGGCATAACAGCATGAAGCATTAGAGATACTTTTGCCAAGATAGTAGCTATAAGTCCATTTAGAGCCATAGTCTCTTCTGTTTTACCCTCTTTTATCATCGTCCATGGCTGATATTTGTCTATAGCTCTATTTGCAATAGTTAGAGGTCTCCATAACTCCTCTAGGTATCTGTGAAGTTGTAGTTCAAATATATATGGCTCTAGTTTATCAAGAGATACTTGAAGCTCATCTAATTCAGTTTTGTAGTACTTCTCTACCAAATCACACTCTACTCTACCCTCAAAATATTTACTACTCATACCTATAAGTCTATTGAGTAGATTTCCCAAATCATTTCCAAGGTCTGAGTTTATTCTATCTATCAAGGCTCTTTGAGAAAAGTCACCATCACCACCAAAAGGAACCTCTCGAAGCATAAAATATCTAAAATTCTCTAACCCATAAGCATCTGCTACCTCTTTTGGGTTTACTACATTTCCTTTGGATTTGCTCATCTTTTCACCATTTCTAGTCCACCAACCATGAGCCCCTATATGTTTTGGTAGAGGTAAATCTAAGCTCATTAAAAACGCTGGCCAATAGATAGCATGAAATCTAAGAATATCTTTACCTATTAGATGTACTCTAGCTGGCCAAAAGTCCATTTTGGCTTCATCTGTACCATACCCAAGAGCTGTTACATAATTCATCAAAGCATCAAGCCACACATACATTACATGTTTTGGGTCATTAAATCTCTCTGGAAGTTTTACCCCCCAATCAAAACTAGTTCTAGTAATAGAGAGGTCATTTAATCCACCCTCTACGAAACGGATTACCTCGTTTCTCTTGCTTTTTGGGAGGATACACTCTGGATTGTCTCTATACCACTCTAAAAGCCTATCTTGATATTTAGAAAGTCTAAAAAAGTAACTCTCCTCTTCAACTATAGAGGTTTGCTTTCCACAATCTGGACAAAATTCACCATCAACTAATTGAGTTTGAGGGAAAAATGTCTCACAAGAGATACAGTAGTGTCCACTATAAGTGTCTTTGTATATATCACCTCTATCATACATAACACTAAAGGCTTTTTGAACACCTTTCATATGGTCAGCATCAGTTGTACGGATAAATTTATCATAAGATATATCAAATTCATCCCAAAGCTCTCTAAATTTCGCAGATATCTCATCAGCATAAGCTTGTGTATCTTTTCCTCTTTTTTTAGCAGCCTCTTCGATTTTTTGACCATGTTCATCAGTACCTGTCAAAAAGAAGGTATCTTGACCAATAAGTCTAGCGTATCTAGCAAGTGTATCAGCAATAATAGTAGTATAAGCGTGTCCTATATGAGCGACATCGTTTACATAATAAATAGGTGTTGTAATATATGATTTGTGACAAGACATAATATGAAGTTCCTTAAACAGATGAGTTTATTTTGCGTATTCTACCTAAAATATACTTTTAGATAGAGATAGATAACCAATCTATCTCAATTTATTGCGAACATTATACAAATCCCAATAGATATCAATCGCCTCTTCTAGCTCTTTTTCGCTTAGTTTACTCTTTTTTTTAATACCAAAACGGTCTATAAACAAATCAGACATCACAGACAATCTCTTATCTGGTTTCATTAAATATCCTTTTAGAGCTGCTTTTACTGTTATCTCTCCACTATATACTTTCAGATATGCCATAAACATCCTCTGCAAAGATGCGGGTAGGTCTCTATGACAATCTTTACAATTTTCTTCAAATACATTTTGAGAAAAAAGCATAGTGGAAAATAGTACTACAAAGGCTACTCTTTTAATTAGATTTTTCATCTCTATTATCCTTTGGGAAATCAACTCTAAATGTTGTTCCCTCTCCTAATTTTGAACTAACTGTAATCTTTAATCCATACTCATCAGCAATACTTTTGACTATATTTAACCCTATTCCAAAACCACCAACACTACTAGTAAATCTACTATATCTATCAAATACAGAGTTAATTTTTTCAGATTTAATACCTATACCTGTATCTGAAATAACAAAATAGTTATCTCTTAGTACTATTTTGATTTGACCATTTCTTTTGTTATATTTGATAGCATTTGATATTAGATTATCTACCATTCTAGCGATTTTAACAGGGTCAATAAACAAAGAAGCTTCCTCTAAATCCAAATCAAACAATATCTTTTTAGATTTTGCCAAAATATAAAAGTAATCAACTCTATTTAAAATTAGAGCCTTTAAATCTATCATCTCATCTTTTGAGACTCTCTGATGACCCAAAACTAAATATGTCAAATCTTGATATAGATGAGATACAGTTTTAGCTGCGATATTAATCCTAGAGAGTTTTTTGATATTTTTTTCACTCATTACAGATTGGTCCATCATCTCAATATTGGCTAAAATAGCAGAGATTGGAGTATTGAGTTCATGAGTAGTATCTTTGATAAAATTATCAAGCAACTCAATAGAGTTTTTCATAGGTTTTAAAAAAAGATTAACAAAGAAAAGCCCAAATATCCCCAGAACTATTAACATAATAGTACCTAGTGCCAATATATGTAAAATAGTATCTCTATACCAGCTTCTATCCTCATCAATCTCCAAAATCAGATACATAGCACCTAGATAATAGTCATCAAGATACTTAACAAAGTGTATCTTGTCCCCTGCTCTGTAGATTACTTTATCTAAATTTGTACTATTATTATCAAGTGTAGAAAATATCAAAACTCTCTCTATATCATATATAGCACTCTTAAATCTATCATCTCTTGGATATTTATATCTAGCAGGAAAATAGTGATGTAGTATTTTGAGTTTTTTTACAAACTCAGTAGCATAACCAGATAAAACTGTTCTCTGATTAGAGAACATAAGCTTCTCTTGGCTTTGATAATAGAATATACTCAAAAGAGAGATAAGAACTAATACCAAAAATATATAAAGTGCAAGAAATCTTCTAAGAGACTGCTTCTCATTGTGCAGAAGTAAACTTATATCCCTGTTTTTTGATGCTGACAATTCTATCCTTACCTATGATTTTACGAATATTTTTAATATAAGTTCTCAAAGCTGTATCACTCGGTTCCTCATCAAAATCCCATAACTCTTTATAAATTCTATCATGAGAAATTACCTCATTTTGATGCTTCATAAAGAGTTTAAATAGAGCCGATTCTTTATTTCCAAGTGTTTGAGCTTGACCATCTACTATCAATTCGTTTGACTTTGTATTATAATCTATATTCTCACCTAGAGATATAAGGTCACTAGCCTCATGAAAAAATCCTCTACGCAAAAGAGTCTCTACACGAATAAGTAGCTCTTTGAGTACAAAAGGTTTTCTGATATAATCATCACAACCACTTTTGAAACCTCTCTCTAAATCATCAACCCCATCCAATGATGTTATAAAGATAGAGGGAGCCACCACACCATTCTCTCTAGCCTCTTTTAATAGAGTAAAACCATCAACACCAGGAGTATTCACATCTAACAAAAGCAAATCATATTTACTCTCATATAGTTTATCTTGGGCTTCATAACCATCATATGTAGTATCTACTGTATAACCCTCATCCTCTAAAAAATCCATTATTGTATCATTTAGATTAGCATCATCTTCCAGTAATAGTATCTTTGCCTTAGACATTATATACCCCTCCTGATATTTGGATATAATATTATATCATAATTTTATACAAAAACTATACAAACTGACTAACCCAATTTACTAATCTCTGAGCACTCATCGCACCTGATACTCTATCAACCTCTTTTGTACCTTTGAACACTACTATAGTAGGAATACTCTGAATATTATAAACAGCACCCAAATCTTGGTTCTCTTCTGTATTAACTTTTAAAAATATAGCCTTAAGTGCCATCATCTGAGCAGCCTCCTCATAAGCTGGTGCCATCATACGACAAGGTCCACACCAAGGAGCCCAAAAATCAACCACTACAGGAATATCACTATTAACTAGTACATGCAATAGACCACTTTTATCAACCTCTACTGGTTTATATTCCAATAGAGACTCTTTACAGTGACCACAATTAGCCTTTTTATAGCTATCTTTTTTTGGTATCTTGTTTACTTTTGCACAGTGTGGACATACAACTTTTATACTCATATTTACATTTCCTTTTATTTTTATTGTCATTATAACTCATAAATATTAACAAATCATCAATATATGCTAATAATTTTATAAAATTATATTATCATAACAAAAAGTAAAAAGTCAAATAAATTTATGAAAACATTTAAATATATATTTTATCCTATTTTAGGAGTCATACTTACCATTCTCCTATATATATCTATAGCTTATACTCTAACGCTATTTCCTCACAAAGGTAAAATAACAGAAAATAAAAACCAAACAATATATATATACCATAATACAATGCACAGTGATATTATTATAAACTTGGAAAATTCAAACTATAATTGGCAAAAACTTTTACCCAAACTCTTAAAAAATAGAGATAGAGGATATATATCATTTGGTTGGGGAGACAAAGAGACCTATCTAAATACTCCATCATGGAGTGACCTAAAGATATCTACAGCACTAAAAGCACTATTTACAAATACACCATCTCTAATTCATACAAGCTACTACTATAATATAAACAAAAATAATAAAAAGCTAAAAAAAATAGAAGTAACAAAAGAACAACATAAACTTATAGAGAAAAAAATATTAGATAGTTTTGGTCAAAAACCTATATTTGCCCACAGTGGCTATGGTAGATATGATATCTTTTACAACTCTCCATACATCTATAACCTCATAAATACATGTAATACATGGACTGGAAATACCCTGAGAGAAGCCAATATAACAATGAGCTATTGGACTCCTTTTAGTTGGTGTGTAGTGAACTCTTTGCCATAAACCACTCTATATCTTTTAGTACCTTTTGTGGAGCCTCCTCTTGTGGCATATGTCCTACACCTTTTAAAAGTATAAAATAACTATTTTGGATATCCTCATGTAATCTCTTGCCAAATAGATATGGGATAGATACATCATCTCTACCCCATATGATTAGAGTTGGTATCTTTATATCTTTGTACTCTTTTTCTATTTTGGCTATATCATCAGGAATTATATAATCAACAGTCTGTTTATAGGCATATTTTGCATTTGGCATATCTATAAATTCTGCTGATTTTTTTATACTATCTTTTGGAATAAGTTTATCATTACTAAAAGCAAATTTATAAGCCTCTGTAGCTATTGTCTTGGCACTAAGTAGATGAATACCCAAATATCCAATTATAGGTTTTTGAAGTAGTCTCATCATAGATGGTAGAGGCTGTTTATATGACATAGTATTAATAAGTATCAGTCTATCTATCTTACTCTTTAGCATATTTTTCTCTTGCATAAGAGCTAAAACCAATGCAACTCCACCACCAAAAGAGCGACCTACTATAGTTAAATCTTTTAATCCTTTTTGTTCTATAAACTTTTGTACTATTTTAGCTTGGTCATATACAGAGTAGTCTTCATCTTCTGTTTTTGGAGAGTCTCCAAACCCTTTTAAATCTATAGTTATAATATGATAATGCTTTGATAGTGGCTTAACCAAAAAACGCCAAGTGTATCTACTCTCACCAAAACCATGTATAAATAGCATAGTATCTTTATGATTTTTGCCATACTCATCATAAACCAAATCTAGTGGCTTTAAATGAGAATGTATAATCCTATTGTCCCAAGTTACAGGATTTTTGGTTGCACAACCTATAAATAAAAATACTATAAATATCAAAAAAAGTTTTTTCATACTCTAATATTAACATATTTTTACAATATTTTTAGATATAATGATTAATATGAAAAGTTCTCAATTTGTTCACAAAGTAGTTTCTACTATTTTAACTCTCATAGTTATTGTTATTGTATCTCTAGTATTTTATACAACCATACCATTAAAGGTACCAACAAAAACAGTCAAATTACCAAAAGGTTCAGTAACCAATACTATCAAATACCTACAAAAACGGGGTTATAAACTCTCCGCTATAGATAAATATCTATTAGTAGCCATAGGTCAACCAAAAAGTGGAGAGTTAAACATAGGAAAAGGAGAGATAAATCGTATAGATTTCCTACATAAACTTACCTCTGCTACTGAAGCATTTAATATTATTACACTAATTCCTGGTGAAACCAAAGAGATTTTTTTACAAAATATCTCCAAAAAATATAAACTAAATTATAAAGAACTAGAAAAAAGCTACTCAAAATATAGCTCATACCCAGAAGCAGGAATTATCCCTGATACCTATCACATACCAAAAGGAATAAAAGAGGATAAACTAATCAGCTTTTTAGTAAAACTAAGTGAAAAAAAATATAATAAATTAGCTCAAAAAGAGTTAAAAAAATATGATAAAAAAGAGTGGTTACACTATTTAATTATAGCCTCTATCATACAAAAAGAGGCAGCAAATAAACAAGAGATGCCTAAAATATCATCCGTAATATACAATAGATTAAAAAAAGATATGCCCCTACAGATGGATGGAACTCTAAATTATGGAAAATACTCTCATATCAAAGTAACTCCAAAAAGAATAAAAAACGATAAAAGTAAATTTAATACATATCTAAACAAAGGACTTCCACCATATCCAGTATGTTCTGTATCCATTGAGGCTATAAAATCAGCTATCCATCCAGATAAAAGTGAGTATCTATTTTTTATGAAAAACAAAAATGGTGTTCATGACTTTAGTAAAACTTATCAAGAACACCTCAAAAATGTAAATAGAGCAAAGAGTAGTCATTAGACTACTCTTTACTCTATTAAGTTTCTATTAACTTCCAAAAACTCCACCCCATCTTTAGACCCAATCAAAAGAAAACTTCTAAGCTTTGGAATAGATTTAATCTTATCAAGTTTTAAATAGCCTTTAACCTGTTCTATTCCCTCTTTTTTCTTGCCATTATAATTCTCTTTACTTTTTACCCATTTAAGTTCAAATAGATAATTATTAGGTACTTTTTCATCTCTACCAATTAGCAAAATATCAGGATATTTTTTATCTTTTTCAGGTTGTGACTCTATAAAATAAAAAGAGGCAAAACTAAGCAAAGATAGAGTAATCATCTGAAAATATTTCTCATCAAACCCCATTAAATCCCTATTTGAGAGAACTTTTACTACTTCATTTAATTGATTTTCAAATGGTTCGATATTACCTCTAGCTAACTCTATAAGTATTTGACTAATAGAATTTTGAATTTTAAGATTATTTCTCTTTTCTATCTCAACGACAAAATAGTTAAAATAGAGTATCTTTATAACATAGTTTGGTATCTGAAAGTTTAAAACCTCTCCAAATGCTTCATCTTTTATGGTAATAAATCCCATAGAGTAGATAAGCGTTATAAAATCATCTCTAGTAAAATCTCTATTTAGGTCATATCTATCTTTTATAACTCCTGTTATTGAGTTATTTTCTATTAGTTCCTGAAGAATTTGAAAATTACTTTCACTATCTCCTATATTAAAAAGCTTCATTAATGCTTTGTAGTCACTTGCTACATTGCTATCTAACATCTTTTTAGGCATAGTACAGCGTTCATAATCAAAGTTGGATAGAAAATAGTTAACAAGTGTTGAGTTATAGACTC
>JAADFE010000030.1 GCA_013153055.1 Campylobacterota bacterium | reverse complement strand
ATTGAAAGAGGAGTAGAGAGAGTAGCTATTGCAATGCTAAAATCAAATATAGATATAAATATTGTTCAAAAGACAACAAAACTTACTCTTGATAAATTGGAAAAATTAAAAATGGAAATTTCTAATACAAAATAATCAAATAGACAACCTTTATTCTAAATTCATAATATAATCCTTTTAATCACATTATTTTTATAAATAAGATAAGTTATTATATCAAAATGCTAATATTATACAAAAAAGAGATAACCGATGCAGTACTTAAATGATTTAGAAAAAATATGTAAAATCAACTCATTTACACAAAATAAAGCAGGTGTGGATAGAGTAGGAAAACAGATGCAAGAGTGGCTTGAAGAGATAGGATTTAAAACAGAAGTTCATGAGAGAGCCTCTATTGGTAATCATCTACTCTTTATATCTCCAAAGGTTGATGGTAAAAAGATACTACTACTAGGACACAACGATACAGTATTTCCAGAGGGGGAGTTTGAAGAGTTTAGCCAAGATGATGAGTGGATATATGGAGCTGGTGTTTGTGATATGAAAGGTGGCAATATAGTAGCACTAGAGGCTCTAAAAAATATCTATCAACAAAATGGCAAGATAGAAAATATAGACTTTTTATTAGTAAGTGATGAGGAGACTGGAAGTGATGACTCTAAGTTTTTAACTCTAAAGATAGCCAAAGATTATGACTACTGTTTTGTATTTGAAGCAGCTGGAGCTAACCTAGAGGTAGTCACAGGTAGAAAAGGGGTTGGAACCTATACTATAACTATAGAGGGAAAAGCCTCTCACGCAGGAACTAGCTATGCAAAAGGGATTAATGCAAACCTAGAAGCTAGTTATAAACTTATAGAGCTAACCAACCTAACCAACCTAGATATAGGAACAACTGTTAATGTAGGACAAATCAAAGGTGGAATAGGTGCCAACACTATAAGTCCCAAATGTGAACTAAAAGTAGAGATAAGATACAAAACTAATAGTGAGAGAGATAGACTCCTAAAGGCACTAAATGATATTACCAATAAATCATTTGTAAAAGGAACCAAATCAAAACTAGATGGTCTAATCCAAAGAGATGTAATGGAACCATCACCACAACAGCAAAAGCTAATAGAAAAACTAGAAGAGATAACAAATCAAACTATACCAACCGAACAGAGAGGTGGAGTAAGTGATGCTAACCATGTAGCCTCTTGTGGTGTACCTACACTTGATGGATTTGGACCTTTTGGAGATGGAGACCACACTATCAAAGAGAGAGCTTTGAAGAGTAGCTTTGAGCAGAGAATAGATATGATGAGTCAGATTTTATCTTATCATCAAAAATATAAACTACTCAGTTAGATATGATTAGGATTTAAGCCTAGAGATAACTAAAATATGCTAATTGCCAAACAGTTTCTGAAAAAAACTTTTAGATTGTTTTTTTTCTCTAGATTTCATCCTATTATATTCATCGACTGCTTCATTTAAAAAATCCAACAGCTCTTGTTCTGTTTTTTCTCCACGCATCGGTTCAATTACAGCTTCTTCCTCAATATCTAAAAAATAAACTGTAGGTGTACCATAAGGTAAAGGTAATCCCTTTGGTAATTCTAAATCCTCATTTAACAACTCTCTTTTAATAATAAAATGCTTTTCCAAAACTTCAGCTACCTTTGGCTCATCTAGCATCTTATCAAGCTTCCTACAAAACTCACAAGTATCACTATCTATGTATAAAAAAATAATTTTATCTGAACTATTTATATCTCGTGTACCATTTAGCTCATCCGTAGCATAAAGCATAGAAAAAGCACCTATTAACAGCCCCAAAAGCAATGTTTTCAAAGACATAAGATTCCCTTTTTTATTGCTATTGTAACATAATAAAAGGCTAAACTCCTTGTGTCATATCAAAGACTCGGATATGTAATCTATCGCTATAATAAAACCCATATCTCATACAAAATTCAAATACAGCCCTATCATTATGCCAAATAGTTGCCCTACTCTCTCCTACTGGCATACAATATATAGTAGGATTTTTATAGTTTTGTATCACGATAGCTATCTCTTCTAATGCAGTGGTATCTATAAGTTGCTTTGTAATAGTAAACTTGAAAAAACTATCCTTTGCATTTTGAATTATTGCATCAATCGCATTAAAATTTATGCGTTTATTAAAAGGTTCACCAGAGTTGCTAAGTTTAATAGATAAAGCAAATACTACCTTTTTATATGCAGGATATTTATCAAAATCAATCTCTATTGTACCATTAGTTTCAAATGTTATCTGCATACCTTTTGATACTAACCATCTAATAACCTGATAAAATACCTTATCTTTATAATAAATTAGAGGTTCACCACCTGTAATTACTATATGTGGCAAATATCCAATCTGCTTAAACTCAATATCCAATCTATCTATCAATTTTTTAGCACTAGTTATCTTTTGCCACTCTGATGAGAAGTTAGAGTCAACAGCAAAATAGGTATCACAACCTATACACTCCGTTTTGTTTACTTTATATCTAGCCCCAAATCCAGCACAAGTGAGATTACATCCTCCAGTGCGTAAAAAGTATGATGGAATACCTGCATATTTACCCTCTCCTTGGATAGAGAAGAACTGTTCAGTTAAGTAGAACATTATTTTCCTAATTTTTAAAATTTTGACAACTTTATAATTTATGATAACTTCTATAATAGATTATTTTGTGAATTTTAGAAGTGGTAGTAAGAGAGGGACTCGAACCCTCGACCTCCGGCTTATGAGACCAGCGCTCTAACCGGCTGAGCTACCTTACCACACATTGTTTTGAAGAGACGGAATTTTATCAAAAAAAAACTTGTATGTCAATAGTTTTTCTTGATTTTTATAATTTAAAATTTAAATTTAATAAAGCTTAGTCTATTCAACTAAACTTTATTAAATTTTTTCATATATACTATTGACATTTGAACAAAAATATACTAATATTCCACAAAAAAATTAATAACTATAAGGAGAAACCAAATGTCATTTCAGCCATTAGGTAATCGTGTTCTTATTCAAAGAGAAGAGCAAACAAATACAACAGCTTCTGGAATTATTATCCCAGATTCTGCAAAAGAAAAACCACTAGAGGGTAAAGTTATCGCATTAGGGCAAGATGCTATGGATGAAGGGATAGCTGAAGGTGATACTGTTGTATTTCAAAAATATGGTGGAACAGAAATTACAATTGATGGTACAGAATACCTTATTATGAATAGTGATGATATATTAGGAGTGATGAAGTAATGGCAAAAGAGATATTTTTTTCAGATGAAGCAAGAAGTGGACTATTTAGAGGTGTAACAAAACTAGCTGATGCAGTAAAAGTTACTATGGGACCAAGAGGTCGAAATGTTCTTATCCAAAAATCTTATGGAGCACCACATATCACAAAAGATGGTGTTTCAGTGGCTCGTGAGATAGAACTGTCTGATACACTAGAGAATATGGGAGCTCAACTTGTAAAAGAGGTGGCTAGTAATACTGCTGATGAAGCAGGTGATGGTACAACAACAGCTACAGTTTTAGCTCACTCTATCTTTAAAGAGGGACTTAGAAATATAACAGCTGGTGCTAATCCTATCGAAGTAAAAAGAGGAATGGACAAAGCTTGTAGTGCAATTATAGATGAGCTAAAAGCTATTAGCAAAGAGGTAAAAGATAAAAAAGAGATTGCTCAGGTTGCAACAATTTCTGCTAACTCTGATGAGTCTATTGGTAACTTGATAGCTGAGGCTATGGATAAAGTTGGAAAAGATGGTGTTATCACAGTAGAAGAGGCAAAAGGGATTAATGATGATTTAGAGGTTGTTGAGGGTATGCAATTTGATAGAGGTTATCTATCTCCATACTTTGTAACAAACTCTGAAAAGATGACTTGTGAACTTGATAATCCATATCTATTATTAACAGATGCAAAGATTACATCACTAAAAGACTTAGTACCTGTATTAGAGCAAATCCAACAGACAGGAAGACCTCTTTTAATCATTGCTGATGATGTAGAGGGTGAAGCGTTGGCTACATTGGTACTAAACAAACTAAAAGGTGTACTAAATATCACAGCAGTAAAAGCACCAGGGTTTGGAGATAGAAAAAAAGCTATGCTTCAAGATATAGCAATCCTAACTGGTGGAACAGTTATTACTGATGAGCTAGGTCTTAGTATCGATAAAGCAACACTGAATGAGCTTGGTCAATGTGCAAAAGTTGTTATTGATAAAGACAACACTGTTATAGTTGATGGAAAAGGTGACGCTAGTGCTGTTGAGGCTAGAGTAAATGAGATAAAAGCTCAAATCGAACAGACAACAAGTGAATATGACAAAGAGAAACTCCAAGAGAGACTTGCAAAACTTAGTGGTGGTGTAGCTGTTATTAAAGTAGGAGCTGCAACTGAGACTGAGATGAAAGAGAAAAAAGATAGAGTTGATGATGCTCTTAGTGCAACAAAAGCTGCTGTTGATGAGGGTATTATCATAGGTGGTGGAGCTGCACTTGTTAAGGCTGCATCAAAAGTTAATCTAAATCTTGTTGATGATGAGCTTGTTGGTTCAGATATTATCCTAAGAGCTATCCAAGCACCTATGAAGCAAATTGCTATCAATGCTGGATATGATGCAGGTGTTGTTGCTGATAAGGTTGTAAATAGTGATAATCCAAACTTAGGATTTAATGCTTCAACAGGTGAGTATGTTGATATGCTAGAAGCTGGTATTATTGACCCTCTAAAAGTAGCAAGAGTTGCACTACTTAATGCTACTTCAGTATCAAGTCTGCTTCTAACAACAGAGGCTACAGTATCTGATATAAAAGAGGAACCAACTGCTGGACCTGCTATGCCTGATATGAGTGGTATGGGTGGAATGCCTGGTATGATGTAATACCAAAAACCTAATAGAAGAGAGATTAACCTCTCTTCTTATATAAAAGCTCCTATAAATTAATCTTGAATATATAAATTAAATTGTATAATTAAGAATAAATTAATAATAGGAGTATTTTATGCACTTTTCAAAAAATAATTTAATAATTTTACCAATAATATCTTCTGTTTTTCTATTTAATGGATGTGTTCAGAAAAATCTTGATGGTACATATCCCTCTACATATAGTTATCATCCTTATAATAAACTATATAAAACAAAAAATAGTCAACTCAAAAAAAATTATCATATATCTTATCAGACTAAAAATATTTATAAACCCAAAAAGAGATATGTACGCTATCGTCCCAAAAGAGTCTATCACCCCAAAAAGACCTACTATCAAAGGCGACCAAACCATATACAATTCAAGAGAGAAAACCTATTTTTGGCAAAACCAAAACATATTGAAAATAGAAGAAATATAGTATCAAATCAAGCAAACCCTATAGATAAAATAACACAAGTTGCTCTATCTCAGATGGGAAAAACCTACTCTTGGGGTGCTACTGGACCATTTAAATTTGACTGCTCTGGATTTACTCAATTTGTATATGAACAAAATGGAATAGAGCTTCCTAGAGTATCGAGAGAACAGGCAAAAGAGGGGCAATATATAGATAGAAGTAATCTCAAAAAAGGTGATTTAATATTTTTTAGTTCATCTAAAAGTGATGATGTTCACCATGTAGGTATATATCTGGATAATGGGAACTTTGTTCATGCTAGTTCATCTAAAAAAAGAGTTACTATAAGTAATCTGGACGAGAAGTACTATAGAGAACATTTTAAATGGGGTAGAAGGCTAATCAACCCAATAAGTTCAAATAGATTTGCTTCAAATTGATTTTCAAACTTTCTTTTACTTAGTTTTAATCTTTCCTAGATATTATATACTCAAAATATAATATGGAGTTATCTATATGATAAATATAGCAAAAATTCAGGATATATTAAAACAAGTCATATATCCAGGTTTCAACAAAACCATTATAGATTTTGGTTTTCTAAAAGATATTGAGATTGTAGACAATAGAGTATCTATAGTTTTAGATATACCATCATCTGATATAAAAGTAGAGAGTCAACTAAAAAATGAGATTACTAAAAGAGTATCATTTTTAGGAGAAGTAGATTTAGATATTACTATCATAAAACCAAAACTACCAAAACAGACCAGCTCTAATGGCAAAAATGTATTACCAAATATACAAAACTTTGTAATGGTAAGCTCAGGAAAAGGTGGAGTAGGAAAATCAACTACAACAGTTAATCTAGCTATAACCTTAGCACAACAAGGCAAAAGAGTAGGACTATTAGATGCTGATATATATGGACCAAATATTCCTAGAATGATGGGTATAGATGGGGTTGAACCTATATTTTTGGGTAAAACAATTAAACCAATACAAGCACATAATATAAAAGTAATGTCTATTGGCTCATTAATCCAAAGAGGAGCTTCACTAATCTGGAAAGGTGCAATGGTAACTCAAGCTATAGAACAGATGTTAGAAGATATTGACTGGGGTAGTTTAGATATACTACTATTTGATATGCCCCCAGGGACTGGTGATGCACAATTAGCATTAGCTCAAAGTCTGCCTGTTACATCAGGAGTTTGTGTTACTACTCCACAAAAAGTTGCCCTAGATGATACTATTCGTAGTATGGATATGTTTACGCAACTCCATATTCCAATAGCAGGAATAGTAGAAAATATGAGTGGTTTTATATGTCCTGATAATGGAAAAGAGTATGATATTTTTGGCAAAGGAACAACTCAACCTCTAGCAGATGCTTATTCAACAGAAGTTTTAGGAGAGATACCAATAGAACCTGCTATTAGAGAGGGTGGAGATAGTGGATTACCTATTACTGTATTAGCTCCAAATTGTGAAACCTCTAAAAGGTATCAAGATATTGCTACTAAATTATGGAATAAACTTATTAAAGTAAATGAAAATGGTGGAGTTGATAATACGGCAATTCAACCAACTATTTTTTGATATAATATTATAATAAGGATATAGATATGAAATGGGTACTCAAAGAGATTTATGGAGCAGGAATTATATTTTTTTATTATATTAAATGGTTAGTTTTTATAGGTTTACCTATATTGTATTATGGATTAGATTATAAACATAATACTTTCATGGATATACTTTGGATTTACTGTTTTGTTTTAATTGTCAAAGATTTTGTAATGATATTTATCCTAAAAAAAAGATATTGCGAAGTAGAACCAAAAAACAAACAAAAGATACCTAAAGAGTAAAATTACTCTTTAAAGGTATCTTTTTTTACTTTTGCCCTACTCTCAACTATATCTATATCAACTCTCTGATGCTCCAAAATCCCAGCAATCTCTTGTTCTTGCATCTTAATACCCTCTGGAACAGCTTCACTATATATATTGACAGCACACTGCTTAAAGTTTGGCTCAAATGACTTCTCATCAAAATCTCCAATAGTTACAGCATTAATCAACTGTTCACTAAAGTGAAATGGCACAAAACAGTCACCCTCTCTTACTACTTCAGTTACTTTGACTATTAGATTATTTACCTCTCCTCTACTTGAGGCTATCTTAATCCTATCTCCACTCTTTACCTTTAGCTTTTTGGCATCTTTTGGATTTAGCTCAATCCACGCCTCTGGTGCTAGGTTATTTAGTAGTGCTATCTCTTTAGTTTTTGTTCTTGTGTGCCACTGCTCTACGGTTCTACCTGTATTTAGGGTTAATGGGAAGTTTGGATTGCAACTCTCAGCCAATGGTCTCCAATCAACAGGAAGCAGTTTTGCTTTTCCATCCTCTGTTGGGAACTTAAATCCATCTGTATATAGTCTCTTTTTACCCTCTGGATACTGCTCATTACATGGCCACTGAATTCCACCTAGCTTTTCCATTAACTCATAGCTCATTCCACTATAATCACATAGCCTACCTCTGCTCACTCTCTTTATCTCTTCAAAAATATCACGGCTAGATTTAAAATCTTTGAACAACAACTCATACTTTCCATCAAAATATTTAGAAAACTCTATAACTATATTGGCATCACTCATACTTTTACCTAGAGGCTCAACAGCTCTTTTGGCATAGTTGCATCGTCTCTCACTATTGGTATAAGTTCCCTCTTTTTCACTCCAAGTAGAGGCTGAGAATATCACATCAGCCTCTTGGGCTGTCTCACTCATAAAAGCATCTTGGACTACTAAAATATCTAACTTTTTTAATGCTCTTCGTAGCTTGTTTTGGTCTGGAAAACTCACAAGTGGATTGGTTGCAGTTACCCATAGAGCCTTTATCTCTCCTCTATCTATCGCATCAATAATCTGTGGATAGGCATACCCTCTTTTTGTTGGTATAAGCTCTTTTGGCACACCTATAACATTAGCAAACTCCTCTCTATCACTTTCACTTGCAAAGTTTCTATACCCTGGGATTGAGCTTGTAAATCCAAACTCTCTAGTTCCCATCGCATTACATTGACCCGTAATAGAAAATGGAGATGCTCCCTCTTTTCCTAGATTTCCTGTAATAAGAGCTAGATTACAAATAGCAGAAACGGTATCAGTACCAATAGAGCTTTGATTAACTCCCATCGTCCAAGCACTGAGTGATTTGTTGGCTGTGGCATACACTTTTGCTAGATTATAAAGCTCTTTTACATCAATTCCTGTGATATGTGCAACCTCTTGGGGTGGATAGTTTTTCATAATATGAGAGCGAAACTCTCTATATCCTGAGGTTCTCTCTTTGATAAACTTCTCATCCTCCCAACCCTGCTCAAAGATAATATAACAGAGTCCATTGATAAGAGCCAAATCACTTCTAGGAGCGATAGGTACAAATATATCAGCCATATTAGCAGTCTTGCTATGTCTTGGGTCGATTACTATTATAGTTGGTTTTTTGCCTGTTATCTTTTTATTTCTAGCAATATGAAGCTTGAGTATAGGGTGGTTATCAGCTATATTGGCACCTATTAGCATAATAACATCAGCATGAGAAAAATCCTCATAACTAGCAGGTGGTCCATCACTTCCAAAGCTCTGTTTATACCCCATAACAGCACTTGCCATACACAAAGTGGTATTTCCATCATAGTTATTACTCTCAAGTCCTAGCTGAACAAACTTGCCCAAAGTATAAAAATCCTCTGTCAAAAACTGCCCTGTAGAGATAACAGCTATAGCCTCTTTGCCATGCTCTTTTTGAATTTGTTTAAACTTGTCACTTGTATATTTAAAAGCCTCATCCCATTCAACAGCCTCTAATTTGCCATTTTTTCTAATCATAGGAGATTTAACCCTGCTACTAGCATCAACCATCTCATGTTCAGTTAACCCTTTTGGACAGAGTGTACCACGACTAACGGGGTGAGCTGGGTCACCTTTGGTATAGACAGGTCGTCCATCTTTTACACCAATATAAAGCCCACAACCAACACCACAATATCCACAAGTACTCCTAACCCACTCATCAGGAGTCTTAAAGTTAGAGATTTTACCAAACTTGGCATCATCTACTTTTTTGTACTTATCTGTTTTTATATCTACACCGAGAAAATCTTTTATCTTTTTTAACATTATAATCCCTCTTGAAATTGCTATATTATATATAAAATATAAGCTTTTTTTATTGTTTTTTTGTATAAAAAATAGACAGTATGGTTACTATTTTTTTGAACAGAATAAATCTTTCTTTGGCTATTTGAATTTTTCTATTAAACTTTTTTGGATAAAATATATCAAAGAGACCAAAAGGAGAAGAGATACCAGAACTAATCACTATGAGTGTAGGAGCATTAATTTGGGAGTTTGTTCTCAAAAACAAGACTCTATTAATTTAATTTTTGTATCAATCAATAAAAAAATAACAAAAAATTATGGTTATAACCATAAAAACATGCTAATATTTTATATATATAACCAAAAAAGGCTATAAGATGAGATTAGAAGAGCTTAGGGCTTATCAGCTCCACTATTTAGAGATATATAATTTTGAGTATAAACGATATTTGCACAAAGTAGTTGATTTTGATGAGAGACTTATAGGAATAGTTGGGGCTAGAGGTGTGGGAAAGACTACTTTTTTGCTTCAATACCTCTTGGCTAATCCTCTACCATTAGAAAAGAAGCTATATTTTTCAGCAGATGCTTTGGATATGGAGTCTATTTTTGATATTGCTTATGAGTTTTATAAAGTTGGTGGGGAGTTACTGATTATTGATGAGATTCATAAATATAAAAACTTTGAAAAAGAGCTAAAAAAGATTTATGATATGCTCAAACTTCAAGTGATTTTTTCAGGCTCATCTGCACTACAACTTGACCACTCAAAAGGAGATTTGAGCAGAAGAGCTAGACTTTATAGTATGAAAGGCTTATCTTTTAGAGAGTTTATAGAGATAAAAAAGGGTATCAAACTGCCAAGTTTTGAGCTTGATAATATGGTTCAAAACCATACCCAAATAGTCCAAAAACTTCTCAAAGAGATAAAACCTTATGAGTTTTGGAGAGAATATTTGGAGTTTGGCTACTATCCTTTCTATTTTGAAAATCCAAAAAGCTACCCACTTAGGCTAAAAGAGACCATCAATACCGTTATTGAGGT
>JAADFE010000068.1 GCA_013153055.1 Campylobacterota bacterium | reverse complement strand
AGAGAGGTGTCCGAGTGGTCGAAGGAGCACGCCTGGAACGCGTGTGTGGGGCAACCCACCGAGGGTTCGAATCCCTTCCTCTCTGCCATATATAAATCTTCTTTTTACAAATCAATATTTAATTATTATCATAATTATACTTTTTCACAAACATATCACAATATTTTTAAATATATTTAAACTTAAACAGAAAAATTACTATGGATTATTCATATTTTTTATAGAAAATAAATATTTTTCAATGTATAATAACGATTACATTAAAAATTAGGAGATAGATAATGGAAACTAAGATTATGAAATTAAGTATGATAGCATCAATGCTTTTAATAGGTTCTAACGCTATAGCTGGTGATAATTTAATTCAAAATGGTAGTTTTGAAAACTTTAAAATAAATAGAGACCACGGCAGATGGAAAGAGGTTAATTTTGATAACTGGTCAGGAAGAGGTGAAGTCTGGAACCATAAATTAGGAGCTATTGCAAGAGATGGTATTTATAAAGCAGAGCTTGATACAAGTAGTCATACATTAGATAATTTAACTCAAACTATAACAACAGAAGAGGGGAAACAGTATCTATTTGCATTGGATGCTTATGCTAGAAAAAACGGCACATCTTCATTTGCACTATATGTTGATGATAATCTAGTAGCAGAATTTACTCCTAATAAATATTGGAACAAATATGGTGTTGAGTTTACAGGAAAAGGTGGAGAACAGACCGTATCTATTAGAGAAATAGAGTCAGAAAATGATGGTTTAGGTGCCGTTATTGATAATGTTCTTGTTTTAAGTGATACAACACTAGATGAACTAAAAGACCAAGATAGAGCTAAATATGAGATAGTAGAGCCAACAGGACTTGACCAAATTTTAGAAATCATCGATAATGATAGAGTAGTTCATGCAAAATTTACAGCTGAACAAATTAATGCAGCTAAAGATGCAGCTGATGAGATGAATAGATTAATCAGCGAAGCTATTACTGTAAATGGATTGGCAAATGATGGTAAGATAACTACATCTGATGCCAAAGAGATTAATAGATATTTAGTAGAAAAATACTCTGATAAGTGGGATGACCTAAGAAAAGCTTATTATGTAATCCAAAATAAAACAGAGGTAATGGCACTTGACCATCATGCTATTACTACTATTTGGGGCAAAGTTTATAATCTAGGCTATCCTGCAACAAGCAATGATAGATACACTACAAATGTTAAAGGAAATAGAAGTTATGCTTTTACAACTGTAGGTTACTATCTTAATACTATTGCAAAAAATGATATGTCCGATTTGAATAATTCTGATTTCAAAGAGGTAGAGGGTACAACAGGAACCAATTTAGATATTATTGCAAATGTTATTCTAAATGATAGAGGACTATTGGCTAGAGTACCAACAAGTGACCTAAGAGAAGGTGTTAGAACTGCCAATGAGATGAATAAACTTATTATCGAAGCTATCAAGGTAAATGGTCTTGCTAATGATGGTTCAATCTCTACAGCAGATGCAAGAACAATCAATAACTATCTAGTTACAAACTATGAAGCACAATGGGCAGAACTTCATGGTGATGATGAAGATGATGCAGAAACAGGTTATCATAGAGTTCAAAATGATGGTGCAACAACTAGAATGTTTGGTGAAAATGTGATGAATACTATAGCTGACGGAATTTATCATCTAGGTTACAAAACAAACCACTCAAGAAACTTAGTAAATGAGGATGGAAACAAAAACCAAACATTTGAAGATGTAGCATGGTGGTTAGATATATCTCTAAAACAAGATATCCAAGCAGGAAAATTCAATAACCCTAATTTCAAAGAGGTAGCAGGAGAGACAGGAACTGCACTTGATAAAATCATTACATATATCTACAATGATGAAGGTCTAATAGCCAATGTATCTATGGAAGATATCAGAGAAGGTGCTAGAACAGCTAATGAGATGAACAAACTATTAGTGGAAGCTATTAAAGAGACAGGTGTTGCAACAGATGGATATATCTCAACTACTGATGCAAAAACACTAAATAGATACCTAGTAGAAAATCATGCCGCAGAGTGGGCTGAGCTTCATGGAGATGATGAAGATGATGCTGAAACTGGTTATCATAGAATTCAAAATGATGGTGCTGTAGGTGTTATGGAAGATAGAAATACTATTAATAATCTAGCAGACGGTATCTATCATTTAGGTTATGAAACAAGATATAGCGACTATTTAGTAAATGAAGACAACAATAGAAATGTTAAATTCCTTAGTGTTGCTTATTGGCTCAATAAATATCTAAAAGATGATATAGCTAGAGGTGCATTTAAATAAAAAGATTTAAAGAAGTGGGAAAATCAATCCACTTCTATAGTCAAAAGTTCTAATGCAGATTGAAATTTATAATGTTTGACCAAATTTTTAATCTGTATAAAAATCTCTTTGTCCTCCATAGACAAAGTATAACTCTCCATCTCTTCTATAATCTCATTACATTTTTTTGGTCTCTTGCTTTTGATAGCTATCTCTAATCTATTGAAAAGCTCATCTCTAATAGTTTGATTATTGATATATACATTTTTTTGCATATCATCTTTATCATATTTGATATATTTAAATAGTGTTTGATATAACTTCTCTACATCTATAGGTTTATTGATATGTGAATTCATTCCATATTGAGCTGTCTTTTTTATATCCTCTTTCATAGCATTTGCTGTTAATGCTATAATTGGAATATTGGCATCCTTTTTTCTTATCAATTCAGTAGCTTTATATCCATCCATAATTGGCATCTGGATATCCATAAGAATTAAAGCATATTTGTTCACCTCAAACATATCTAAAGCCTCCTGCCCATTGGATGCTATATCTAACTCTATATTTGAATGCTCCAAAAGTCCTATTATTATCTCTTGGTTTATAAGATTATCATCAACAAGCAAAATCTTGCTATTAGTTATCTGTTTTATACTCTGTTTTGAACTCTGATGATAACTAGTACCATTTTTAGATATCTCTTTTTCCCTAGCTTTTTCTAACTCTAATTGAAAAATAAAGCTACTACCTACACCATATTCACTCTCTACCCATATCTTTCCATTCATTAACTCTACAAGCTGTTTAGAGATAGTAAGCCCCAAGCCTGTACCTCCATAATTCCTTGTAGTACTTCCATCTGCTTGAGTAAATGCCATAAATAGCTTATCTTGAGTCTTTTGGGTAAGCCCTATTCCTGTATCTCTAACCTCAAATCTAAACTCTCTATCATTTATCTGATTGATAGAGATGATTACCTCCCCACTATCTGTAAATTTGACTGCATTGCTTAACAGATTGGTTAATATTTGAGAAATTCTTAAACTATCACCGTAGAGTTTTTTTGGTATATTTTTACCATATCTTATTTTTATCTTTAGCCCTTTTTCTTTGGCTTGAAATCTAATCAAATCTACAGAACTATTTACCATTTTGGTTAAATCAAAATTGATTTTATCAATAATAAGCTTTCCAGACTCTATTTTAGACAAATCTAAAATATCATTAATAATACTCAAAAGAGATTTAGAAGAGTTCTCTATCTTCTCTATATATCTCCTCTGTTTTGCTGTCAAATCTGTCTGTAGAGCCAAATAACTCATACCTACAATACCATTTATAGGTGTTCGTATCTCATGACTCATATTTGCCAAAAATGCTGATTTTAATTTTGCATTATCTTCTGCTTTTATTTTCAGTTCATTTATTTTGGTATAATCTTTTTCAAGTTTTTGTTGTAGTTGATTAAACTTATCTACAAGCATACCTATCTCATCATTTTTCTCTATATCCATCTTTTTTGAAAAATCTGGTTTCTCTTTGCTTAGGTTCTCCAATGATTTAAAGACCTTTTCAAATCGCTCTCTAATATTTTTTGATAGATATATAGCCATAGTGAGCATAATAATAAAACCAAAAATAGAGAGAAATACAAACAGATTAAAATAGCTATTTGTATTATCAGATACTTTTTTCAAAGAGTTTATCATTGCATTATAAGAGTTTATCTTCTGATTTATATAGAGTTGAGATATCTTATTTCTGATATCTTGGAAATCTTTTGTATATTTATTATATGTATTTTTTGGATGTTTTATAAGCTCTTTTGTCGTCTTTAATCCCAAATCATAATAGCTCTGTAGTAACTCTTTTTGTCTCTCTATTTTCTTATCATTACTATATTTTTTTAACTCATTTAATCTATTCTCTATTTTTAATTTCTCTTCTTTTACCTGTTGAAGTATTCCTGTTTCTCCATTTTCTCCTGCATCATTAAACTTTAAAATCATATCATTCAAAAGAGACAAATTTTCTCTATGTAAAAAAGCTATTTGAGACTTTTTTGAGATAATAGAGTTCAATTCTCTAATTGTATTAGTAGTAAATCTATAACTTATAGATACATACAAAGCAAAAAATATTAAAATAATAAAAAATATAATACGAAATTTTTGGATAATAGTAAAATTGAGCATAAAATAGCATTTCCCCTTAGATTTAGGGGTATAATATCATAATTTATAAAAAAAGTTATTTAACAGTAAAAATTACTTTTCCTGTTAGTTTATTAGTCGCATAAGAGATAACATAAGGATTTTGTTTCATTTTCTTTTTTATCTGTGCTGCTGATAATCTCTCTGGTGGCTGTTTATTTCCTCTATATATCTCTTTTAACCAATACGACCTAAGTTGCTTAGGTGTTTTTTTGATTACTTTTCGACAAAAATCATTGTAGCTATCTTTGTTATCAATAGGTATAACCTTGACTCCGTTTATTGTACTCTTTTTTTTGAGATATACCTTTGCCAAATCCTCTATTGTTACGCCTTTTATTGGACTATTTGCTGAGGTTACAATCTTAATATCTGCAAACAATACCATACTCAATAAACCAAGTAATACCAATACTTTCATTTTTCTTCCTTTTCTTTTTATATCAAAATTTTAACTTTAAATATTCTTAAGAAAAGTTTAACACTTTAAATATAAATTTAATCTTAAAATTTATATTTACTTTTAAAAGTAAAACAAAAAATAACCTTACTCGAAATAATATACAATAAGTAGTAATTTTTAATGTGAATTTATATAATTTATCAGTTCTTTTTTGTTAAAAGGCTTGGTAACAAAATTATCAAAATTTATAGATTTATTTTCCAAACTATCCATTATAAATACCGTAGGTATCATCCTCGATTTTATACTATCATATATATCCAAAGCATCAACATGCAACATATCCGACTCAAGCAATATCATAGAGATATCCTCCCCTTCAATAGCCTCCAAAGCACTCTCCTTATCCAGAGCTACAATAATATCATAAGTATCAACCAGAAGCTCAAACAAGATATCAATATCTATAACTTTATCATTAATAATTAAGATAGTTTTTTGCTTTTTATCTATTAGTTTTGTTTTCAACTCATCCATAATTAACTGTAAAATCATAGAAAATTCTGATAATCTATCTCTATTTCTCGTCTCATATATACTTTCTGCCAATTCACTAAGCTCTGACATACCAAGAGTTGCAGATAGACCTTTTATTGTATGTAATGTATCTTTTAACCTATCATCATCTAAAGACTCTACATCCAAATCTTGATATCGAGTTACAAAATTTTTCAAAATTTGTAGATATAATTTTTCATTATGATTTAAATATTTTAAACCCATTGTTATATCTATATATTTTGACTTAAAAAGTTTAATCTTATCATCCATACTCAACCCTCTCTTTATACTCTATTAATATATCTAAAAAAAGTTTCATATAGCCTTTTTAGTTCTATGGGTTTATTAATATATTCATTCATACCTACATCTTTTATTTTTAATATAGCTTCCAAACTATTATGAGCAGTCAATGCTACTATAGGGATATTTTTATCAACTAAACGAATTCTCTCTGTAGCCTCATATCCATTCATTATTGGCATATCTATATCCATTAAAATAAGTGAATATTCACAGTTATGATGTTTTTCAATAGCCTCTTGTCCATTATTTGCAATATCAATTACAATTCCACTCCCCTCTAATATTCCTAATAATATATCTTGATTTATTTTTTTATCTTCTGTCAAAAGTATTTTAATTGTTTTTTTCATATATAAAGTCTCTATTTTTTTAGAGAATAATAGTGGGAAACTTAGTAACAAAAATGAAAAAGTGACAAAAAAACATCTATTTTATATAATATAATAAAACAAAAGTATCTTTAAATCGTTTTTGGATATTCTACGAACCCAAAGGAGGTTTTATGAAAAAATTTAAAAATGCCAAAATAGATATTCATAGCTTACTAAATATCATTATTGTTTTTTTAATTATTATACTAATACTAGTTGGATACTACTTTTATTATCAAAATAGCCCAACAAAAGATAATAATATTACAAAACAAACATTTTCTAGAACATCAAATAATAAATTTGTATTCAATTCTATAAATGGAAAAAAATTTGAATTGGTAGTATCAGACAAAATCATTAAAATAAAAGAACTAGAGGACAAAATAGTATTTTTGAAAATTTTTGGTTGGGATTGCCAATATTGTAAAAAAGAGATACCACAACTCATCAATCTAAAAAAAGATTTAGGAGATACTTTTGATGTTATAGCAATAGAAGCACAACAACACTCAAATGAAGAATCTCTAAAATATATCAAAAAGTATGGTATAAACTATAACATTATCAATGGAAATAATCAAAACAAATTTTACGAATATCTCAAAACTCACTATGGATGGAATGAAGTTATACCTCTGACAATAGTTATTGGCAAAGGAGGTAATATATTAGCATACGAAGTAGGAGCTAAATCTTATACTTTAGCAGAACTAATGAAAGCCTCTCTAGCTAGAGAAAAATCATATGAACAACAAAGGTAAATTTTGTTTTTTAAAACTATCGATTTTAGTAACTTCTCTAGTATCAAAATAGGACAACCAACCAAAATATTGATGCTAGAAAAAAAAGACTCCATACCAACAGATAGAGTAATTATAGGAAAAGCCAATAACCTTCTACTCTCCCCTACTCCACCACCACTAATGATGTTATCAAAAGAGTTCTCTTTTATTAATATAATAAAAGATGAATTAATCATAGGTTGTGCAACTCCATCAGGTAAAATAGTATCATTTGCAAAAAAAAATAATCTAGCAGGATTTGAGTTTCTATCTAAACTACCAGGTAGTTTAGGTGGAATAGTAGCAATGAACGCTGGAGTAAAATCATATGAGATTTTTAATATCATAAAAGCAATAAAGATAGATAACATATGGATACCCAAAGAGGAGATAGAGTATAGTTACCGTTTTTCTAAACTAAATAGTGTAGCCACAGAGGTCAAATTTGATATAAATTATGGATTTGATACTACTCTTTTAAAAGAGTTGACTAATCTTCGCTCAAACCAACCCAAACTCCCTAGTGCAGGTTCTGCCTTTAAAAACCCAAATAATGACTATGCAGGACGACTAATAGAGGCTGTAGGTCTAAAAGGGGTAAGAAAAGGTGCAATGCAGTGGAGTCAAGTTCATGCTAATTTTTTAGTAAACCATGGTGGAGGAACTTTTGAAGATGCCAAATATCTAATAGATTTAGCAAAAGATAGAGTTTTTGATAAGTTTGGCATTTTATTAAAAGAGGAGATAAAAATCCTCTAACCCCAATCTTGATTTTTATGATGATGTTTATGTTTCTCTTTTTTATAAGTCGTACTATTTTTGAGTTTTTGTAATCTGTTTAGATGCGTCATATTGATTTCTCTAATATCATCAAACTCAAACTCATTTTGACACTCATTATATAGGTTATCTATATATGAGTGTATCTGTTCATAATACTCTGAGTATAAAGTCACATAATTTTTATCCAAATTATCTTTGAGTTCCTGAAATCTTAATAAAAACTCCTCCTGAGTAATATTTTGATTTCTAAACATTTTAAATAAATTTTTTGTCACTTTATCCAAAGATGATATATATTTTTGTCTTTTATATCTCTCTATCTGTTTTGGTGAATACTTCATAAATACGATTATATCAAAAAAATTAAATTTTAAACATCTATTTTTTCATTTTTAGACAATCTATATAACTGTTTTTTTAACTCTTGGCTTATTCTCTTTTTTAAATCTTCTTCATGTTTTTGATAGACTTTATTTATAGTAGTAGCAAATGGTTTACTATATCTCTTCTCTTGGATTTTTAAAACAATAGTATATGCCCCTCTTTTAGAGTGTTCGGAGTTTATCCATGGTGATTGAAATGTAGTATCATAACTACCATCTGAGCGTTTAAAAGAGTACTCTCTATTGTTATTCAAATCTCTAAAACTAACTGCCTCTTTGAAATCCAAATTTTTATAATCAGATATATTTTCACTAGCTTCTACAAAAGCAAAGTATATATTGACTTCATCTATCTTTTTACCTCTGTTATCTATTCCAATATAATAGTACTTTGTTGGCTGAAAAAAGAAGTTTTCTCTATCATGAGATTGAACTATATCCAATTCTATATGCAGTCTCTTATCTTGAAGTTCATCACATCTACTATTTTCTCCATATCCATCACGACATATATCCTCCTCTGTAAAATCAGCACGAACAACTGTTATATGTCTTGGAACAAAGATAGGATTAGATATATCACCATCTATATTTTTGAACAGTATAGTATCATTGGTATAATCCTCTGTAAAACCTGCAATAGTTGATGATAATAATTTAAATCCCTCTTGTACTAATTCAGGTGCTATCTCAGTGATTTTGTCTGTAACAGCCTCCCTAATAGATGGAATATCCAAACCTTTTCCCTGTTTTTCAAATCCAAATCCTTTAGTTTTAGGTGGTGAGAGATGACTCACAAACATTTTAGTTGGTGTTTTTGATTTCTTAAAAAGTCCCATTATATTTCCTCCTTTATAAAAAAGCTATATTGATTATATCACAATTATTGATTATAGTAAAGATAGGAAATCTATATTATCACTTTCTAAATCTTTTAAATACGCTATTGAAATCTATAGATGCCTTATAAGTATAATATTCAACTGCACACATTATAAATCCTTTAAATTATGATGGCTTGATTATAACACAATTGTATAATAGAGATAAAGAGAGTAAAAATAGAGAAAAAAGAGGATTTTCCCAAGCAAAAAGCTTGAGAAAATATAATATAGCTTATAGATTAAAAGTTATATCTTGTCCAGAATCTTAGAACATTGTTAGGGTCTTGTCCATCTACATCATGGTCACTCATAACATATGCTGCTAACATATCTGTTCCAAGTGCTTTAAATTTATAGATAACATCTAACTCTTGATAATCTGTTCCAGCATCAGAGTTATCTGTTGAAGCACCATATTGAGCAATAAGTTTACCAGGACCAGCAGGTGCTGCAGCTTTTAACATAAATGTATCAGCATCTGTAGAGATATGGTCTTGGTTCAAAATCATTTGTGTATATAGTGGTGTTTTTACACCTGTTCCAACATTTTTAACAGCTACAGGACCATCATCAACAGTAGAGTATGCCAATGTAAGATTTACAGGACCAGCTTTTCCAGCAACTTTTGCACCAAATGCTGTTGTATCATCTAAATGGTTTTCTGGAGAGATTTGTCCACCTTGCAATCCAACTTGTACAGGACTAGGAAGTTTAGCAAGAGAACCTACATCTACTTGAACATCACCCCAAAGTGCTGAACCAGCTTCACTTGTTCCTGTAGGAGATTGAACATTATTAAGTGTATAATAACTTAATGTAACTGGTACCTCTTTAACTGATTTGTTAGCTACAGTTAACATATAAGCACCATCTTTTATTCCAACTGCTCCACCAGCTGTTGCATGTAAATCACCAAAATTACTTAAATCACTATGACCATTTGATTTAGCAACATAAGCACCAACTACTGTTGTATCAGGGATATCACTATTAATTGCTACAGCTGCATCAAATGTATTTTTGAAAACATTCCATCCTTCAGTAAAAGCTAATGGAGATAGAGATTTTGGAAGTTCTTGACGACCTAATTTCAGAGTTGTATTTGCTAATTTTTTAGTTAAATACAATTTTGTCATTGTATGAGAATTTAATGAAGGTCCACTTTGATCATGACCTGCATTTTGCATTGTTCCACCAACAAGATTTTTCTCTAATCCCAATGTACCTAGGAAAGTCTCTTGATAACCAAGACCAAAATCATTACCTAAATCAGCATTTAAATTAAGTTGTAAACCGGCATTTGCTTTAGAGTTTGTACCTTTATCAAAAAGGTCAGCATCACCACCATTATCCATTGTTTGGTAATAAAGAACACCTTGACCACCAACTTTTACATCTACATCCGCACTAGCACCACTAATCATACCAACAGCAGCTATTGCTACTAGACTTAAATTTGTAATTTTCACATTTTCTCCTTTTCGTTTAATTTACTAAAAAATTACTCCCTTAATACAATGGAAGTTTATAAATTTAATAAATTTACATCATCATCATAACAGTAGAAACCTTATTTTTTCTTGATATTTGTCATTTTTTACGCAAAAAGCGTCACTTTTTCAAAATTTATATACATGGAGTTCTCCAAAAGAACATGTTTCAATCCTTTAATGCTAAAATTAATAGACACAGTAAAGAATAAAACTTATGATTATATATCAATATACGCTTCTAATTAAAAAGTTTAAAAATAAAATTAAAAAAGATAAATTCTGATTTTTATATATGGCCGGGAGAGGGGGATTCGAACCCCCGGAGGTGTTACCCTCACCGGTTTTCAAGACCGGCACATTCGACCACTCTGACATCTCCCGA
>JAADFE010000007.1 GCA_013153055.1 Campylobacterota bacterium | reverse complement strand
GCACTTGGGGTTATGGCTTCATTTATGTTGGGTGCTATGTTTCAGATGTTACCTGTTATTGCTGGAGTGGTTATCAAGATGCCAACCAAAAAGGCTATGGTGGCTCATATACTTTTAACTGTTGGGGTATTTTTTCAAATTGGTGCATTTTATAGCTCTAACTCTATACTCTATTTGCTTACTGCTATTATATTGGGTAGTGGGCTTCTTCATGCTTCTACTTTAATGTTCAAAGAGGTGATGAAAATCAAAGACCACTCAAGCTCATCAAGAGGTATGCTTTTTGCTTTGGGTAGTTTTATCTTGGTGATTACTTTAGGTATTGTGATGCTTTTATCTCTAGGTGGATATATTGATAGCTCATATTTTGTACAAATCAGAGAGTCTCACTACTCTTTTGGTCTATTTGGTTGGGTATCTCTACTTATTGTATCTATATCTTTTCAGGTTATAGAGATGTTTTATGTTACACCAAAATATCCTGATATTATGAGTAGGTATTTAGTAGTAGTTATATTTTGGCTTTTGGTTATCAAAACTGTTATGCTTTTTATGATATTAGATAGTTCTATTATAGATATAGTTTTATCTTTGTTATTTATAATATATGCTATAACTACTATATATAGATTATATAAAAGACGCAGACCAACATCTGATGCTACTGTTTGGTTTTGGCGTTTTGGTATGGGATTGTTTATTGTTAGTATGTCTATTATGATAGTAGATAATCTTATCGGTTTAGATATGGTTATTAACTATATAAGTTATATTACATTTATAGGTTTTGCTCTGAGTATAGTTTTTGCTATGGTATACAAGATAGTTCCATTTTTGGTTTGGTTTCATCTCTCTAATCAAGGTTACATGGAAGCACCTATGATGCATGATGTTATTCATCCCAAAAAAGCAAAAATTCACTTTTGGATTCATTTAGCTACAGTGGTTTTATGGGTTTTTAATACTATTTTTTATTTTCCTATTATAGAGATATTTGCTAATATTATGCTAACTATATCATTTGGTTGGTTGCTTTATCACTTGATTGGTTCTGTGAAAAAATATAGTTATATTCAAAAAACTTATGATAAAATGGAGTGGTAAAATAAAAACACCTAAATTTTAGTTAGGTGTTTTTACTCTTGTGCTTCTAACTCTTGTAATAATAGTTCATCTTCATCAAATCTAAAATCTTCTAAAGTTAAAGGTGGTTTTGGTGTATCTCTTTTTACAGATTTTATATTTTTTTCTTTTTCTTTTTTCTCTTCTATATTTTTATCTGTTTTTGGTATTTGATTAGCTTTTTGAGATAATCCTACATTGACTACTCTAGTTGTTATAGATGTATTTCCAACTCTATCTTTTGCCATATAAAATAGTGTATAGGTTCCTACTCTATTTCCATCGACTGTTCCTGATACCTCTACATTTAAATCTCCATCTACATTATCTTTTGCAGTGGCTCCTTTTTCTATATATTCAGCTCCTAATTTTATATATACAGTTGGATAACCATTTAATTTTATAACAGGTGGGATTGCATCATTTATATCCATCTCTATACCATTATTTAGTTTTGGTACATATATTTCACAGTTTTTACTTTTTTTGGCTACAAACTTTTTTTTGCTTTTATCTTTTATATCTGTGATTTTCAAATCATCTATTTGGGCGTTACCTCTAATGAAAAATGTATCTACAGCTATAATTCTATTACTCGGTTCATATCTTCTTAAGTCTAAATCTAAATCTCTAGTATAGTTATGCCAAGTTCCATCTCTGCTATTTTTGCCTAAACCATAATATCCACTTCCATTTTTGGCACTTGCTGTATATACTAATGAACGGTGTCCATTTTTTGTTTGTAAACTTATAAATATAACAAAATCATTATTGGTTTTCATACTCCAATGCAAAGATTTTCCATCACTTTGACACCAAGTTTTAGAGTCTCTCTCTAGGGAAATCATAAAGCCTGTTCTACTATCATCACTACTTAGAGCTATGACTCTGCTCTTTTTCTTTTTGTCATAGATATTTTTTATAGTTGCATCTGAGACATTGTTATATATACTCCATCTTTTTGTTGTTTTATCTTCTGCATCTTCATATATTGTAGCATTTAGAGTTATTGTCAAAAAAAATATAATAGTTAAAAATTTTATCATAACATTATTATATGATAAACAATATAGATTTTAAGTTAAATTCACTTTCTAACTTTAATCTTATATTAATATTTAAATATTATAATTCTGAGTGCATTTTTTTAAAATATTATATTTTTCTTAAAGGAGTAGATTAGTGTCTACAAGGAATAAATATTTAATAGTGACGGCAATTTTGTTTAATTTTTTAGTACCTATACAGGCTCAATCTGTGAAGACTAAAAGTTATCTATCAATATATATTGAAAGAATTGCCAAATCTATGTTAGGTAAGGCCTATAGATGGGGAGGAAATGGACCTTATTCTTATGACTGTTCAGGTTTTACAAAAGAGGTTTTTCAGGAGAATGGAATAAAGATACCAAGAAATTCATGGAACCAAGCCAAAGTTGGTATCAAGATAACAAAAAAGAGCCAATTAAAAAAGGGAGATTTGGTCTTTTTTACATCTAAAAATCATACAAGAGTAAATCATGTTGGTATATATCTAGGTCATGGTAAATTTATCCATGCCAGTAGATTTCACCATCGAATTGTAATCAGCCCACTTAGAGAGTATAGAAGATACTTCAAATGGGGTAGGAGATTAACTTAGAGCTTCCCAGACTTTTAGAGCTTGAGTATGCTCTTTTACATCATGACATCTAACTATAGATGCACCATTATCTATAGCCTTTAGATGTATAGCTAAAGTTCCTGCCAATCTCTCCTCTGTAGGGGTTGGTATGATTTTGTCTATCATAGATTTTCTACTAGCACCTATAAGTATCGGTGAGCCAAATTTTCTAAAATGTTTCATATTTTTTATGAGGGTCAAATTATGCTCTAAGCTTTTACCAAATCCAACTCCCACATCTAGTATAATATCTTCTCTATTTAGTCCAATACTCTCACACTTTTCTATTCTCTCCTCAAAAAAGTCGCTAATATCTACCATGATGTCACTATATTTGGGATTTTGTTGCATAGTTTGAGGGGTTCCTTGCATGTGCATGATACAGAGTTTGGCTTTATATTTTATAGCTAACTCAATCACTCTACTATCACTAGCTCCTGTAATATCATTGATAATATCAAATCCTGAATTTAGAGCATACTCTATGACACTAGGGGTATATGAGTCTATACTAAAAGAGACTTTTTTATATAGTTTTTTCTTTTTTATGGTGTCACATATATCTCTAATCCTATCAAACTCCTCTTTTGGAGTTACTATATCGGCATTTGGTCGGCTAGAGACTGCTCCTATATCTATAATAGTGGCTCCATCATCTATCATCTGCTCTATTTTAGCTATAGCATCACTATCTTTAAATCTACTTCCTGCAAAAAAGCTATCATCATTGGCATTGATAACACCCATTATCTCTATGGGGTAGTTTTTGATTTTTAGGAACTTTTGTAATTCTTTTGCTATTTTTTTAAGTCCAAAGGGTTGAGATAGCTCTTTTTTTGAGAGTATCTCTATATGTTTTTTTGTACCTATTAATAGGCAATCATACTGCTCTTTTTGACACAATATTACACCACTAGGAACTGCTAATTCAGCACCTATACTTAAAGCGTCCTGTTTTAGTATATTGATAGCTGGAGTTTTTAAATCTTTGATAAAAAATGTCAAAAGCTCCATCTTTTTTGACATAATCTCAACCCCTGCACCCTGTACATCTAAATTTTTTAGAAATTGTTTACTATCTTTTATATCTATTTGGTATATGTTCATATATAGTCCTTCTCTATTTTTATTCCACTTTGATTTTATATATATCGCTATATTCTACATTATCTGGCAAATAATTACTTTTAATAGAAGCCCTACCACTACTAAACTCTCCTTGGTGTTTAACCTCTAATATATACTCAAATAGATACTCTCCTTTTGATAACCTATCAAAAAATAGATATATAGCACTATCTGTTTCTCTTTGGAAATACTCTAACCCATTTTTGGATATATATTCACTCTCTTGCTCTATTGGATTGAAGGTTGAGGCTATACTGTTTTTGATTATTATCTGCTCCATATCTTGGTTTAGTTTTAGTTTTATCTCTACTTTTATCTTGTCACCGACTCTTATGGAGGTTTTCTCTATTGGGATAATCTTTTTTTCTATTTTACTCTCTTTGATAACAGATAGTTTTTTAGTTATTGTAAATGGGCTGTTTTTAATATTCTGAGTTTCATTTATATCTTTAAAATATTGCCAATAGACATTGCCCCATATAGGGTTACTGTTTGGGTTATTGACCTCTATATATCCTATCTTTTTATCTACACCTTTTAGTGATATTTTTATATATCCTATACCTTTTTGATAGTTCTGTTTTGCCTTTTCTATAAGAGGTTTGTACTCTATATTTGGAATATTGATATCCACTGGTTTGTTTGTATTTAGTATCCAAGCATTATCAAATAGTAGAGCATATATAGCATCTGCTGTTTGATTAGTTGTCTGCCAACAGTTTGCTTTTTTATTTTTGATAAGCCATCTCTTCATTAGCTCTACTGTTTTTTTATCTTTGGCTATGGTGTCAAATAGATACATTATGGTAGTGTGAGCCTTTATTGGAGATAGGTTCCAACTATAACCATCTGGATAGTCAAAATATAATCCATCTTTGTCTATTATTGCTTTCTCTTTGAGAGATTTGATTATCTCTATTGCCTCTTTTTTGCCTAGATTTTTATTTAGAGCAATAGCAATCATAGCCTGTTCATATAGATTTTTGTTTTTCCAATATTTTTTTGCTTGATTGAGATAGTAGCTGTATGCCTCTTTTGATAATATAGGAAAATCATAAAAGCTTCTAGTATATAGATAGTGAATAGTTATACTATTTAGATTATCATCTTCTAGTTTTAGCTCTCCTTTTTTGGCTTTTTGTTGTAGCTTTTGATACTCTTTGGCTATCTGTTTATCCATGAAAGCTGTAGTTACACCCATAGCTTCTGTTTTGGTTTTGTCTATTCCTATCTGTTTTAGTTTTGCAAAGCCCTCTACTATACTTTGAGTGATATACCAATCAGATTTTCCACCATCAAACCAACTCCAACCCCCATCATAGTGTTTAAACTGCTGTTTTATTAGTTTATCGTAGGCTCTTTTTTTATCCTTTTTGAGTTTGTCTATATCAAATAGTAATCCTAAATTTCTCTCCTCATCTTCTTTTTTCTCTCTCCACGCTTTTAGTATCTGCTCTATCTTTGGTGATACTCTTAGTAGTTTAATCGCCATAGCATTAACAAAATATTTATCAAAAATATCCATATTTGATACAGCAGGATACTCCATCACACAAGGCATAGCTTTTAGAGCATACCATGCAGGATTTGAGCTAAACTCTATAGTCAAATCATATCTTTTCCTTCTATCTTGGTTTAGTTTTAGTTCAAAAGACTTTTTCTCTTTTGGGTTTAGATAGATTGCTTGGTTTTTAGTTATAAACTCTCTATTGGATAGTATAGGTACTATATTCTGTTCTATATCAGAGTACTCATTGGTTTTTATAGTTGCTATATATTTGATAGCTTTTGTTTTGTTGATAGTTGGGATTTGTATCTCAAAATTTAGTGTAACAGATGAGTTCTTTTTGACTTTAAACTCTTTGGTTAGATTTTTATCAGGATATATTTTTTGGTTGTTGATAGGATTTATCAACTCTAAATGAGAGCTACCATTTAAATCTCTACTGCTCATATTTATAATCTTTTGGGATATTGTAATCCTGTCATTTTCTCTAAAAAACTTAGGAGTATCGGTTTTTAATATTAGCTCTTTTTTGGTTATGATACTCTTTTTGGTTGTAGCTATTTTTAAATCTTTGGTGTGTATAAATCCCAAAAAATTCCACTTAGTCATATCCTCATTGGTTTTGAAATCTATAACTATATCTCCATCTTTGTCTGTTGTTAGATTAGGTTTGAAAAATATAGTCTCTTTTGAGTTTTTGATTATTTTTGGCTTTTTGCCATATCTTTTTTTTATGGAGATAGTTTTTATAAAATCCCAGTTTAGATGATAGAAATTTCTCTGTATATTGTTGGTGATATAGTCCCACATTATCTCTTGGTGTTTGGCATGAAAATCATTTGATAACCATTGATTATAGAATTTGATATAGTGTTTTGGATAGAGCTTTTTGATATTAAAACTGTTTGGTATGATACTATCTAGTGACGAGTCATATAGTGTAGCTACCATTTGAGCTTCATCTTTTGTATCTATTTTTATCTTCCACTGCTCTTTTGAATTTGGTTTGAGTTTGTCTCTAAAACTTATATACTCTACTTTGAGTCTATTATCCCAAGGTACCTTGATAGTGCCTCTTTGTGTATAGTCTCTACCATTTTTTACCATAGTAATAGTATAAAAGATATCTCCTCTATCATCTTTTGTTATATGAATCTCTTTTTGAGCAGAGCCATTTATATCTAGCCACTCCTCTTGCAAGGTTTTTCCATCTCTTGATAGATGAAAGAGAGCTTTGGTGTGAGGTAGTGAGCTTTTTATATATATAGTAGCTGTTGAGCCTACTTTGTATGATTTTTTATCACTCTTTTGCCATAGATAGGTTAGATATGGAGGTTTTTTGTCTGTTATATCATATACTATTATATCTATACTCTTTTCTATCTTTTTGCCTGATTTATCTCTAGTTGATAGAGTGATTAGGTACTCTCCTTGTTCTAGGTTATCTAGTAGTATATCTTTTGATTTTTTGGTATCAAACTTTACTGTTTTGAGTATCTCTTTTTTTCTCTCTTGATTGGTATATCTATAGTCTGGAAAAAGCTTTTTGAACTCATCTGCACTATAAAATGGCTTGTCCACCTCTTCCCAATATCTTTTTCTATAGATTTTCTTCTCCAATAGATATTTTTCTATAACAATCTTGCCTCTTATATCTATATATTTACCTTTTGCATCTTGGCTAACTATATGTACTATCTTGGCACTATTTTTATTTAACTCTCTATCTATGAGTATATCTATATGGTGCTTTTTAGCTATTTTGGTATGGTTTTTATTCTCTATATCTATATTGGTTTTGCTTTTTTTTGGTTTTGCTATATAGATATTTTTGATACCAAATTTGCTATAGAGTGTTAGCTCATTTTCTATCCCATCTTCAGGAATATGAAATGAACCATAGAAGGCTCCAAACTCATCACTTTTGAATATTTTGCTCTCTAGTTTTCTCTTGCCACTATATAATATAACCTCTACTTTTTTCTTTGGTAAAATCTGAGGTTTTTTATCTGAAAACTTCTTGATAATTAGGGCTTTGAATTTGATATCTTGAGAGTGGTTATAGATAGTTTTATCTGTGAAAAAATATATCTTCTCTTCTGTTTTCTCTTTTTTCTCTTCTACTTTTTTGTAGTATCTAGTAGTATTTTTTAGATTTAGAATATCTTTGCCATTTTCTATCTCTATATAGTACTCATTTAGGATTTTTGGTACCTCTACTAGACCATTTTTATCACTTTTTAGTATGGTGATTGGCTTGTTTGACTCTCGTTTATCAAAAAATAGAACTTTGGCTTGGTTGATAGGCTCTCCACTGTTTCTATCTACTATCAATATCTCTGAATTTTTAGAAAAATATGCTATTTTGGAGATATTTATATTTTGATAAACCATATTTTTTTCAAATAACTTATCAGCAGATATCATAAAGATATAGCTACCCAAATCATACTTACCAAGAGATATCTCTGTGGAGTGATTTTTATAATCATCTGTTTTTGGTAGAGATATATTAAACTCATTGAAGCTTTTTAGTGATGATATATACTGCTTTTTATCTTTTATTTTTAGAGAGTATAGTCTATTTTGCTCTTTTGGGGTCAATTTGATAACTTTGATATAGATATCTTGAATATTTTTATAGCTTATCTTGGTTAATATATTCTCAAAAGGCATAGATGTAGGCTCTGTGGCTACCACTAGATGTTTTTCCTCTATTCTTTTTTTTATATTTTGGGATTTTTGGGATATATATTTATCATTACTTTTTATCCCTTTTCTGGCATAGCTTATGGCTTTTTTGTACTCTGATTTATCAAAATAGTACTCTGCTAAATAGAGAGCTTGTGAGTCTATATGTTGAGAGTCTAGTGATTTTAATGCACTTAGATAGTATCTATCTCTGTTTTTTGGATTAAAGTATTGATAGACAAATTTTAATCTTTTGAGATTTATATATGATAAGACTCTATTATCTTTATCTTTTTTGTGAAAACTCAATAGTTTTTGATATATGAGTAGGGCTTGATATTTTGATGATTTTTTATTCAGTTTTTCAAATTTATCTGCTATAAAACTATTGACACTTCCAAACGCCTCTTTTTGATTGATAGAAAAATACTCACTATCTATATCATCTCTACCAAAATAATCCAACGCTCTAAAAGCCAAAAAATCATAAAGAGTTGGTCTTAGATTGCTATTGTTTTGATTTGGGGTTAATATATCTTGATACTCTTTTATTGGAATTTGTTTTGCCTCATCTGATAGAGATTTCATATATAGCTCTTTTATTTTACTATTAATCCTTTTGACTGTCCAAGTGTATATATTTTTGTTGTTTTCATCATCCATATATGGTATATTTTGCAGATTATCTCTATGTTGTTCCAAAAAAACTGAGTATAGTTGTGCCAAAATAGATTTGAGTATGAGTTTTGTGCTGTTTTTTGGTGTTCTTTTTATCTCATTTTCTATCTCTTTTATATCTTTGGATAAATCTTTGTCTATTAGATATTGGTACTTGATTTTGTATAAAAGTGCTTTGATAAGCTCAGTTTCGTTGTTCTCTTGTTTTGATTTTTGATAGATATTTTCTATCTCTTTTAAGACGATTTTAGGTTGATTTTTCTTTTCTAGTTCTGCAATTTTTGCCCAATCTTTTTGTAAATTTTGAGCATTCAAAAAGACAGAAAGGAGTAAAAATAGTACAAGTAGCCGTTTCATTTTCCCTCTTTTTTAAATGATAAATAACATTATATATCATTTATGTTTATGAAAAGTAAATGTGATTAATTTTATCTGTTACTGATAGTATCAATAGTTTTAGATTTTATTTTTAACTTATAAGGAATTATAAATATAGTCATAAAAATTGTTACTATAAAATATGAAGAATAAAAAAACAGTAATTACCTATGGAACTTATGACATGCTCCATGAAGGGCATATGAATTTACTTAGAAGAGCTAAGGCACTTGGGGATTATCTCATTGTAGGTGTAACAGATGAGAATTATGACCGTTCAAGAGGAAAATTGAATGTTGTCCAGAGTACAAAAAAGAGGGTAAAAGCTATAGAGGCACTCGATTTTGTAGATAAAGTGATAGTAGAAAAGCACAAAAGACAAAAAGCCCAAGATATGGTAAAGTATGATGTTGATATTTTTGCTATTGGTGATGATTGGGTTGGAGCGTTTGATTATCTAAAAGAGTTTGTGCATGTTGAGTATCTCCCAAGAACAGAGGGAATATCTAGTACCAAACTAAGAAGAGAAAATTTTGATTTAATCAAGATGGGGATAGTAGGACTAGGAAGAGACACTCAATCATTTATAGATGAAGCTCAATATGTCTCAAATATCAAAGTTAGTAGAATTTATGCAGAGGATTTTTTAGCTGTTAAAAAATTTACAAAAGAGAGTCCGATTATCAAATATGGGCATGATAATTATGATGAATTTTTAGATACTCCAATACAGGCAGTCTATATAGATACATCTTTAAAAAAACACTATACTCTTATCAAAAAAGCACTACTAGCAGGGAAACATGTATTGTGTGAGAACCCTATAGCATTAGATGGTAAAGAGTTAAAAGAATTACTATCTTTAGCAAAAAAACAGAAAGTTTTACTACTTTCAGCTCTCAAAACAGCATTTTTACCAGCTTTTAATCAACTTCTCAAAGAGATTAAAAAAGGTGACATAGGAGAGATAAAAGAGGTTAGAGCCACAAGGACATCTCTATATCGAGAAAAGAACTATCCAGATAGTTTTTTAGAACAAGGTGCTACAAATATTCTTTCAGGTTATCCCTCTTTACTTATTCATAAAATTTTAGGCAAGAGAAAAAGCATAACATTTTTTGACCAGACAGAAAATGGATATGATATTAGTAATCTAATTATAAGTACACATAAAAATCAAACAGTAGGTGTAGCTAGAGTAGCAACAGCAGCTAAATCTGAAGGAGATGCAGTTATATCAGGAACAAAAGGTTATGTATATATTCCTGCTCCATGGTGGCTAACCAAAGAGTTCTATTTTAGATTTGAAGATACACATAAAAGTTACAAGTTTAGTTATGAGTTTGAGGGTTGTGGGCTTAGATATATGATAGCTGAGTTTGCTTCACTTATCCAAAGAGGTAAGAGAACCTCCAAGATGCTTAGTCCGTCTGATATGGTATCTATTAGTAGAGTTATATTGGACTATAATGAGTTCAAAGAGAAAAATAAAAAATCAAAAAAAAAGGATAAATAGCCTATGATATACGAAGATTACTATATCTTTACACCCGGTCCAGTTAAGATGTCTGAAGAGATTTTAGCCATTGGAGCAAAACAGACACCATACTTTAGAAATGATAAGTTCTCAGAGGTGACATTCAACTGTGAAAAGGGGCTTTTGGAGATGGTAAATGCTCCAGAGGGTAGTAGAGTCATATTCCTAACAGCCTCAGGAACAGCAGGAATGGAGTCAGCTGTTATGAATTTGCTTACCAAAGATGATAATGCTCTAGTAGTAAATGGTGGTGGATTTGGAAATAGATTTGTACAGATTTGTCAAACTCATAAAATCCCTCACACAGATTTTAAAGTAAAAGATACAAACCTACACAATATCAAAGAGTTGGCACCAAAAGAGG
>JAADFE010000041.1 GCA_013153055.1 Campylobacterota bacterium | reverse complement strand
ACACGCCAAGCAGTTTATGCACGCTTTTTGGGGAGTAGGGCAGATGAGTTTTGTAAAACATGCTATATTTGTAAATGAGGATGCTCCAAAACTAGAAGATGCAAAAGCTATTACGGAGTATATTCTAAATCGAGTAACACCAAAGAAAATTTTAATCACAGAGGGGATTATAGATGCCCTAGACCATACAGCTAGTGAGGCTTTGGTAGGTGGAAAACTAGGAGTTGATGCTACAGGAGATGAGATAGAAGATAGTATAATAACTCCGTTAGATGATAAAACTCTATTAGAAAAATTACAAAAGATAGAGAATAATATAGTAGAGCTAAAACAGTATTTTACCAATACTAAAAATCCAATAACTATCGTAACTATAGATAAAAAAACTTCTGTAATGGAAGATATATCAAAATACTATCCACTTCAAGAGCATATCAAGATATTGGTTATCGTTGACAAAAAAAATAATGATATAAACAATCCATATATGCTTTTGTGGAGAGTAGTAAATAATATAGATGCCATGCGAGATATAAAGCTAGAACCGTTTATAATTATAGATGGAACAAATAAAAATGAATTAGATGGTTTCAATAGAGAGTGGCCAGATGATACTCATTGTACCAAAGAGGTTTTAGATAATTTGCAAAAAAGAGGTCTAATTGATATAGATGAAGAGTTCATTAAAAAATTTGGACTGTTGTCATTTGAATAATAGGAGTCTCATATGAGAAGCTTTATATATATAATATTAGTTATATTTTTATCTACAGGTTGTAGTCGTGTTGTTGATAAATATAGGGTAAAAGTAGATGCTATCGCTTCACAAGAGGCTAATAATGCTATTGTTAAACCTATAACTTATGTGATTGAACCTTTGAGTGAGGATAGTGATGTTGATGCTCTTCGGTTTCAGAGACAGAGTCGTATTTTAGAAAATATACTTGAAAAAAAAGGATATCAAAAGGTTAAATATAAAAATTTGGCTCAGCAGATTATATATTTTGATTATGGTATAGAGACTGTTAAAAATGAGATTAGAACATATAGTGAACCTGATATCTCTTTTGGTGTATCTTGGGGGTTTCCGTATAGGAGATATTATCACCGTTCACCATTTTGGAGTGATTTTGGATATACTAGATATATAACATATACTAAAGCTTATAAGCTTTTCAATAGATATATAGTAATCCTAGCTAAAGACCAATTAGGTAATGAGCTATGGCGTGTAGATGTATCAAGTGTGGGTGAGTCTGATAATTTAGCAAAAATAGTACCTATACTGTTAAAAGCTAGTGAGCCATATATAGGTAAAGATACCAACGAACCTATAGAGTTGGTGATAGAAGATGATAAAAAAGAGTGATTTTATCTTAATTTAATATTAATATGATAGTATTTCGTTACAAATAAAAATTATTATTTAAAAAGGAAAAAAATGATTGTAACAAATAAAGCTCCAGATTTTACAGCAGCAGCAGTATTGGGTAATAACCAAATAGTAGAAGATTTTAATCTTATGGAAAATTTAGGTGAAAAAGGTGCAGTACTATTCTTCTATCCACTAGACTTTACATTTGTATGTCCATCAGAGATTATTGCATTTGACCATAGATTAGATGAGTTTACAAAAAGAGGTGTTAATGTAATTGGTGTATCTGTAGATAGTCAGTTTTCTCACTTTGCATGGAAAAATACACCTGTAAATGAGGGTGGTATTGGTCAAGTTAGATATCCACTTGTAGCTGATATTACTAAGCAGATTGCTAGAGATTATGATGTTCTTTTAAATGACGCAGTAGCACTTAGAGGTTCATTTTTAATTGATGCAGATGGTACAGTTAGACATGCTGTTATCAATGATTTACCACTTGGAAGAAATATTGATGAGATGCTTAGAATGGTAGATGCTATGATTTTCACAAATGAGCATGGTGAGGTTTGTCCTGCTGGTTGGGCAGATGGTCAAGAGGGTATGAAGCCAGACTCAGAAGGTGTTGCAGAGTATCTTGCTAAACACGAAAAAGAGCTATAAAACCAAATTAGTGAGTAGAGATACTCACTACAAAATATAAAAGGCAAAAATCATGACAGATTATATAGAAGTACTAAAAAAAAATGATTTAAAAGCCACAATACAGAGAACTGGAATACTAAAATCTATAGACAATGCAGGACATATCAATATAGATGATATCTATGAAGATGTAAAAGAGAACTATCCTACTCTATCTCTTGCTACTATATATAAGAATATTATTCTAATGGTAAAACATGGTGTAATAGTAGAGGTTCCAATAAATGGTGAAAAATCAAAATATGAGCTAAAAAAAGATGACCATATACATCTAATATGTAAATCCTGTGGAGAGATAGAAGACAAAGAGATAACCAAAGAGAAAAAACAGATATTGGCTGTAGAAAATTTTAAGCTAGATACTGCACAGATAAATCTATATGGATTGTGTAAAAAGTGTCAATCTCTGATATAAAAGAGGGTGCTATTTTTATAGCTGATGCTCACTATCCTCATCATGGAGATGAGTTTATAGAGATATTAAAAAAGATAGAGACCAAAGAGATACAGACTCCTCAACTTTTTTTAATGGGAGATATATTTGACCTACTATTTGGATACAATGAGTATATCAAATCTTTTTCCTCACAAGCTATATTACTTCTACAAAATATATCTAAAACTATAGAGATACACTATATAGAGGGAAATCATGACTTTTGTTTAAAAGATATTTTCCCAGATATCAAAATCTATGACCGAGAGCGTCAACCTATAGAGTTTAGGCTAGGTGAGCAGTCTGTATATCTCTCTCATGGTGATTTATATGAGACTGGATTTGGATATAATTTCTACTCAAAACTTCTTAGAAATAAAATTTCTCTATATATACTAAAGCCTTTTGAGAGGTTTATTATAGATTATCAAATCTCAAAATTAAAACAGAAAGATATTTGTCACGATTTTAAATCATTTGAAACAAGAGCAGAAGCTATAATCAGACACTATCCCTTAGATGTTTTAATAATCGAGGGGCATTTTCATCAAGCAAAACAGTTTAAAAACTATATCTCACTCCCATCTTTAGCTTGTCAGAAACAGATAGGAGTTGTTGTAAATCAGAAGTTGGTTTTTGAGGATGTTACTCTTTGAATATTATAATATCGTAGTTACCAGTTGTGACTACGGATTTATGTGTTGGTACTGAACCATTACGATTGACTTTACTTAGCTCTTCACGCAAGGAGTCTATCTCTTCACTCATTAAATCTATCTGCTTTTTTAGTTTTAATATCACATCAACACCAGCTAGATTTATTCCCATTTTTCTAGTTAACTGAAGTACCAATTTAATCTTGTCTATATCTCTTTGGGAGTATAGTCTCATTCTTCCTTGTGTTCGAGAAGGTTCAATGAGACCCTCTTTTTCATACTGTCTAAGTGTCTGTGGATGTATATCCAATATAGAAGCAACAACCGAAATAAGATAAACAGGTTCATCATAACTATGCATCATTCATCTCCACCATCAGGTAATTTTTCTTTTAACATTTTGACTAAATCCTCATCTAAATCTTCTATTTTTGGTATAATAATATTAGCTATAAGATATAGATTTCCGTTTACTTTAGTCTTTCTATTTGGTACACCAGCACCTTTGACTCTAAACTTTTGACCATTTTTTGTATTTTGTGGTACTTTTAGTGTTAATGAGTCATGGATTAGTGTATTTATTTTCACCTTACCACCAAACATTGCTGTTTTTAGAGGTATATCTATAGTTAGATATAAATCATCACCTTTTCTTGTATATTTATCAGAGTCAGCTACCTCTACTTTTATGAGTAGGTCTCCTCTATGTGAGCCTACCATATTACCTTTGCCTCTAACTCTAAGTGTCTCTCCACTTTTAATTCCTGCTGGAATTTTGATATCAAAGCTCTCTGTATCTAGTGATATATTGTGTTTACCACCTTTTACAGCTACATAAAATGGTACAGTTATAGATATTTTTTGGTCTATATCTTGTGGTTTTCCACCACCAAAACCTGAACCACCAAAAGCACTACCACTAAAGCCACCAAAACCTCCAGAGGAGCTAGAGCCACCACTAAAACCTGAACCACCACCGAATATGCTTCTGAGTATCTCATCTAAATCGACATTAGCTCCACCTTGTTGTTTAGCAAAGTCATGGAAGTTTTGACCACCAAATATCTGGTCTCCATACAAATCATATTCATCTTTTTTCTGCTTATCAGATAGAACCTCATAAGCAGCATTTATCTCTTTGAATTTTTCAATAGCATCTTTATCCTTGTTTACATCAGGATGATATTTTCGTGCTAATTTTCTATAAGCTTTTTTTATCTCTTCTGCACTAGCTTTTTCACTAACGCCTAGAGTTTCATATAAACTTTTTGCCATTTTCGTTTCCCTATACTATATTTATAAATTTTATTGTGATTATATCAAAAACTCTTAGTCTATGTCAATCAAGGTTTGTGATTTTTATCTATTTTTTTCTCATTAATGTGATAATTACCACTATAGGAGGTATAGATAAAGCAAAAAGATAGGAACTAATATCTAATTTGTGGTTATTATTAAGATAGAAAAATCCCAAAATCAATAGACCATATGCTCCCAATCTATAAAAAGAGAGTGCAGCTTTGCTATCTTTTGTAATTTGCCAGATAGAGCGACGATTTTTTTTGAGTTTTGTTTTTTCCTCTTGGACAATCTCTTTCATTGATTTATTCTCTTCTATTTCATCTTCACTATATAAATCAAATGGGTCTTCTATCTTCTCTATAGTATCACGGTTATCTTCAGCTACTACTATGCCATTATCTAATCTACTTTTTACCATATTTCTATAAGATAGTATGGATGCTAATATAACCAAAGAGGAGGTGATAAATCCTATTTGTGAGTTGATAAACCATATACGATTACCACTCAATAGACAAAAAACAACTATACCTATATCTATAATAAGGAGTGCATTTATACTATTTTTCACTTAGTCATCCTCATCACTATCATCATATTTTCTATGTCTATATCTAGGGTCATTTGCTAGTTCATCCAGAGATTTTTTCTGCTGTTTGTATGCTTTATATACATTTAATATAGCACCAGAGACTCCCCAAAATACTCCTAACCATAATAGCCATGAGTAACCAAAAAGATTTCTCATAAAAAGTCCTAATCCTACACCTATAAGTATTGCAACTACAATAGATATACCTAAACTTAATCCATCAGCCGCAGTTACTATTTTTTTAAATTTTGGTTCTTCTTCTATATTAGCCATCTTTAAATCCTTTTTTTAATTGGGTATTATAACTAATATAATATAAATTGTTAAACTTAATTTTTTATTAATTTTTATAAATAATATCTTTTTCTTAAGTAAAGTTTTGGTATATTAAATTAAATTTAAAAAAAACTGAAAGGATTTATCAAAATGAGTTATACAGAGAATTTTAATTATTATAATTATATAGAGACTATTTGTGATGCGATTAAGTCATATAAAGGTTTTACGACATCTGAAAAAGAGTATGGGCTTCAAAATATTCATAAATGGATAGAAGAGAATGGTAATCTTGATACTTTTATTAAAAAGTTTTCTGAAATATCTCTTGATATCAATCCATTTATTTCAGAGTATAAATTATCAACAATTTAAAATATTTTATCTCTATCAAACTTGACTTTTAACGGATAGATTTAATTAATTAAAAAGCTATTTTACAAAAAATGCACAATTGTATGATATAATATACTTTCAAAACTAAAGGAAAATAGCATGAACCAAAGAACTATTCGTAAACCAGTTGAAGTTGTAGGAATTGGGTTGCACAAAGGAGAGCCTATAAAATTGAGGCTTGAACCTTTGGATGAAGATTCAGGTATTGTTTTTTATAGAGAAGATTTGGCATTGAGAATTCCACTCTCTCCATCTAGTGTTATTGATACTCAGATGGCTACAGTTATAGGGAATGAGAGAGGTTCTATATCTACTATTGAACACTTTTTATCAACTATATATGCTTATGGTATTGATAATTTACGGGTAGTGATTAATGGCAATGAGATGCCTATTATGGATGGTAGTGCTAGTTCTTTTTGTCTGCTTTTGGATGAAGCTGGAATTGTAGAACAGTCTCTACCTAAAAAGATTATTCGTATCAAACAACCAGTAGAGGTTAGAGATGGTGAGAAGTTTGTAAGACTTGAACCAAGTAATAGAGCGACATTTAAGTTTGAGATTGATTTTGCTCATCCTGCAATAGGAAGACAGAGTGCTGTTTATAACTTTGGAACAAAATCTTTTATAGAAGAGATTGCTAGGGCTAGGACTTTTGGATTTGCTAGAGATATCCAATATCTTCAGAGTATGAATTTGGCTCTAGGGGCTAGTTTGAATAATGCTATAGGGTTAGATGATGAGAAAGTTTTAAATCCAGAGGGGCTTAGATTTACCAATGAGTTTGTGCGACATAAAATCCTAGATGCTATGGGTGATATGATGGTTATGGGTCATGTAGTAATGGGAGCATATAGCTCTTTTGCTGGTAGTCATAAACTAAATCATGAGTTGACTAAAAAGGTATTGGCTAGTGAAGCAAACTATGAGATAGTAGCTGTAGATAGAGTAAAAAGTAGTAGGGTATTTGAAAAAAGTTTTGCATAAATATGAAGTTATTATAGTCTCTATCTCCTCTCCATTGTTGATTGGAGTTTATAGGGATGGAGTGCTTATTGAGACTATAGAAAAAAGTGAAAAAACATCAGATATACTTCTAAAAGTATTGATGGATATTGCCGATAAATATAGCTATAGTAGGGTCATATATACAAATGGACCAGGAAGTTATATGTCTATCAAATTGACCTATATTACACTTCGTTCATTGGAGATTATCAAGGGTATAAAATTTGATGCTTGTGATGCCTTTTCTCTAAATAATAAAAATCCTATAAAAGCTATGGGTAAACTCTACTTTATCAAAGAAAAAGATACTATAATAACAAAAAAATTTGATGAGGCGATAGAGCAACAGTTTGAATTACCTTCCATGTTGAGTGAAGTGACTATTTTAGCTAATAATGAACCGTTGTATATTCTACCTGCCGTTTAATTATTAACTTTAATTATGAAATCAGCAAAGGAAGTGCTTTGTTTGTATCTGTACCAGCTACCTCTGCTAATCTAGGACCAGGATTTGATACTCTAGGATTAGCAATTAATTTTCGCAATGAAATAATCATAAAACCATCTAGGTTTTTCTCTGTATCTACTCGTGGTGAGGGAGCAGAAAACCCACATATCCGTAAAAATATTCTATTTATGAATATTTTTGATAAACAGTACAAGATACTAAAAGGTCATAAAGATAATTTCCGTTTTGAATTTACCAATCGTATCCCAATATCCAGAGGTTTGGGTAGCTCATCAGCTGTAATTACAGCAGCACTTACAGCAGCATTTGTTGCAGCAAAAGAGAGATATAACAAAAGAAAAATTTTAAATCTAGCATTAGAGTATGAACCACATCCTGATAATATTACACCAGCAGTTATGGGTGGATTTAATGTAGCCTGTGTGGAGGACAAAAAGGTATATAGCAAAAAGAGAAAAATTCCTGATTATCTTAGGGCTATTTTGGTTGTTCCAAATAGAACTATATCAACAGCAAAATCTCGTACAATTTTGCCTGATATCTATAGAAAAGATGAGGTTGTTTACTCTTTGTCTCGTTCATCTTTTATGACTTCACTTTTTATGACTGAATCATGGGATTTACTTAAAATTGCATCAAAAGACAAGCTTCATCAAACAAGAAGAATGAAACAGATGCCAGAGCTTTTTGAGGTGCAAAAGGTAGCACTTGGTAATGGAGCATTGATGAGTACACTATCTGGTAGTGGTTCTACATTTTTTACTCTATGTTATGCTGATGATGCAGTCAAAATTCACAAGGCATTAGAGACAAAGTTCCCTAAATATAGAGTTTTTACCAAAACACTTGATAATTATGGCGTAACTTCAAAGAGTTAATAACAAAAGTTGGGTATAATTATGCAAAAAAATGAACCTATACGCATGTGTATAGCATGTAGAGAACGAGACCTGCAAAAAAAGTTAATAAGACTACAACAAGATAACAATGATATTTTTCCTTATACTGGGCAAGGTAGGAGTTTTTATTTATGTAGTGTTTGTAGTAAAAATGAAAAAAAAATAAAAGGCTTAATCAAGCGTTTCAAACTCTCTACGGAAAATAGTGAACGGTTTGTTAAGTATTTAAAGGAGTTGAATAAGAATGGATAGAGTTAAAATCCAAGAGATAGCACAAGAGGCTGGAGCATCAAATGCAGTGCTTATTGAAAAAGCAAAAGAGTTAGGTTATGATGTAAAAGCAGCAAATAGTACACTAACAGTTGAAGAGGCTGGAATTTTAGTAGATTATGCTATCAATGGTGTAAAACCAAAAAAAGAGAAAAAAGTAACAGTTAAAAAAGCAGCTGTGATTAAAAAGAGTACTGCTAAAACTTCTACTCCACAAAAAGAGTCAAAAGAAGATTTATCTACAGAAGAGAACTCAAAAGAGACATCAAAAAATGATGTAAAAAAAGAGACTGATGAAAAAGAGATAGTTTTTGATAAAAAAGATGAACCTAAAAAAGAAGAGATTATAAAAGAAGATAGTAAAAAAGAAGTAGAATATGAAGAGTCAAAAAAGATAAAAAAAATAGAGACTCCAAAAGAGACTCCAAAAGAGGAGCCAAAAGCTGTAGAGAAGCCAAAAATAAAAAGAAAAAGAGTTGGTATTACAGTTATCAAAAAGGCAGATAAACAGAAACCAAAGATTAGAATTGTTGAAGAGAAAAAACCTGAAAAAGAGGTCTCTATTGTCAAAAAAAGTCAATCAAGAGGTATGCCGACACCACCATCAAAGAAAAAAGCTAAAAAAATAGCAAAAGCAAAAGATACAGGTGAAAAACTTGATTTTATGTCTAATGTAGGCTTTGGTAATGGTAGAGCTACAGTAACAGAGGTAGAAGAAGAGCCAGAAGTATTGATGTTAGATTTCTCTGATAAAAATATCTATGAAGATATGATGAGACAAGAGCAAAAGAGAAAAGAAGAGGCAAAAAAGAGAGCAGCTTTAAATCATCAGCAAGGACGAGGTAGAAGTGGTGGGCAACAGAGAAGAAGACCATCAGGACTTAGACGAGGTGGAAAACGAAAAAAATATACAAAAGATGAGAACAAAGAGCAGGTAAAATCTGTAGAGATACCAGAAAATGTAAGAGTATACGAGTTTGCTGAAAAGGTAGGTAGAAGTACAGGAGAGGTTATCAAGGTTCTTTTCAATCTAGGAACAATGTTTACTCAAAATGACTTCCTAGACAAAGACTCTATAGAGATTTTGGCAGAGGAGTTTGATGTAGAGGTGACAACAATAGACCCATTAAATGCTCTAAACTATGTAAAAGCATATGATGCTATAGAGGATAAAAACCTAGAAGAGAGACCACCTGTTATTACTATTATGGGGCATGTTGACCATGGTAAAACATCTCTTCTTGATAGAATTCGTTCTACAAAAGTAGCAGCAAAAGAGGCTGGTGGAATTACTCAACATGTTGGTGCATATCAAGTTGAGAAAAATGGTAAAAAGATATCATTTATAGATACTCCTGGTCACTCAGCATTTACAGAGATGCGTTCAAGAGGGGCTCAGGCTACAGATATTGTTATTATTGTTGTAGCAGCAGATGATGGTGTAAAACAGCAAACTAGAGAGGCAGTATCTCATGCAAAAGCAGCTGATGTTCCTATAGTTGTAGCTATTAACAAAATGGATAAAGAGGGTGCAAATCCAGAACTTGTTAAATCTCAACTAGCTGAATTGGATATTACTCCAGCAGAGTGGGGTGGTGAGTATGAATTTATCCCAGTTTCAGCTCATACAGGAGAGGGTATTGATGACCTACTTGATACACTATTAATCACAGCAGAGGTTATGGAACTCAAAGCAGACCCAACTAGAAATGCTAAAGCAGTAGTATTAGAGAGTTCTGTAGAGAAAGGTTTTGGAGCTGTTGCTGATATTATTATTCAAAATGGAACACTCAAAATCGGAGACCCATTTGTTGTTGGAACAACTCATGGTAAAGTTAGAACTATTATTCTTGATGATGGAAGTAGAGTTAAAAAAATTGGACCTAGTACACCTGCTGCGATTGTTGGATTATCAAAAGTTCCAACAGCTGGTGATATACTAATAGTAATGGATAGTGAAAAAGAGGCAAAAGAGATAGCAGATAAAAGAGCTGAGTACGAAAGAGCAAAAGAGTTATCAAAAAGTACAAAAGTATCTCTTGAAGACCTTAGTACTATCATTGCAGAGGGTAATCTCAAATCACTTCCTGTTATTATCAAAACAGATGTTCAAGGTTCACTAGAGGCTATCAAAGGAACACTGCTTGATTTGAAAAACGAAGAGGTCAAAGTAAATATCATCCATGAGGGTGTTGGTGGAGTTACAGAGAGTGATGTTCAGTTAGCAAATGCAAGTGAACATGCTATTATCTTGGGCTTCAATGTTAGACCTACAGGTAATGTTAAAAAGAGAGCAAAAGAGTTAGGTGTTGAGATTAGAACCTACTCTGTTATCTTTGAACTAGTTGATGAAGTAAAAGCACTTCTAGGTGGAATGATGAGTCCCGTTGTAAAAGAAGAGGTAACAGGTCAAGCAGAGGTTAGAGAGACATTTACTGTAGCCAAAGTTGGAACAATCGCTGGATGTAGAGTAACTGATGGTGTGATTATTAGGAACGCAGGTGCTAGACTTATCCGTGATGGTGTTGTGGTATATACTAGTAAAATTGCATCACTCAAACGATTTAATGATGATGTCAAAGAGGTCAAAAATGGTTTTGAGTGTGGTATTATGTTAGATAAGTTTAATGACATTAAAGAAGGCGATGTAATCGAGACCTTTAAAATGGTAGAAGAACAAGTAAGTTTGTAAGATTAGTGTAGGGTTGGAGTAGGGTTGGCTTCAGCCGACCAAATAAATAATTAACCCAAAAAATAATAAACGGTAAACAGATGAGAGATGAAGAGATA